>CAZVIZ010000020.1:0-4696 GCA_964627215.1 uncultured Dehalococcoidales bacterium | reverse complement strand
CGAGAACGCAACCGACGCTGTGGTCCAGATCAAGAAGCTGACGGGCTTAGCTTAAAAGCAGGGACAAAAGTCCAAATTAACCGAGTTTGGGTATTGACTTTTGGGTTGCCCGTTCTAATAATGTGCGCAAGACTATTTTTGTTAGGAAGGAGGTGGTGCAATGGGGTGAAGCTGGGGAGGAGGATGAATCAGAGAGGAATCTCAGAGGAGGGAGGTTATAGGTGAAACGAAAATCATTATCTAAGTTTATAATCGTCATTAGCCTAGTAGTGGCACTGGCGATAGCGGTTCCCTTCATGAGCGGTTGTTTGCCGGGGCGAGCCCCGGAACCAGAACCCACACCGACACCGACGCCGACTCCGGAACCGACAGCTCCAGAACCCGTGGTCAAGACCGTCAAGATAGGTTTCTGCGCCCCGCTCACTGGTGAGGCTGCAGGATGGGGTCTCCCCGGTCTTTACGGCGACGAAATCTGGGTTGAGCACTTCAACGCTGAGGGCGGCTTAACCCTCTCCGACGGCACTCAGGTGCTGGTGGAGATGGTCCCCTACGACAACGAATACGTCGCCGATAAAGCGCTGACCGGTGTCAAGAAGCTCGTCCTTGAGGACGACGTGGTTATGGTTCAGATGCTGGGTGGTCACACAGCAGCGGCGGCCGTCCCCTGGATGACGGGCAAAGGCATGATTTCCACCACCCTGCTGCCCAGTGACCTGACCCCGGAGACGCTGTACCACCTGGCCCCTGTTGAGGTTCATCCATTCTACAACGTAACCGGTATAGAATGGGTTGCGCTCAACGAAGACGTAGAGACCATGGCCATCGTGGCTCAGGATGATGAGCTAGGCCGACCGGGCGTCGCCGCTAAGGTGGCAGCCGCCGAGGCCGCCGGCATAGAGGTGATATACGAGGAGTTCTTTGATATTGAGACCACGGACTTCGCGCCTGTGGTAAGCGCCATGATAAACTCCGGCGCCGATATGCTGTGTTGGGACACCTCCTACCCTGACTACGTAAACCTGCTTACTCAGCAGGCCTACGAGCAGGGCTACGAGGGACAGCTCGAATCCTGTACGCTGGACTTCTACGATGCCATTATCGAGAAGACGAGCGTAGAGTTTATGGAAGGCTTCGTATGGGAGTTCCCCGACTTCGACGACCCCGCACTCAACCCGTCCCCCAACCCCTACGCCACTGTACAACCAGAGATTTTCTTTGACGAGTACAATGAGCAGTACGCAGGGACCTGGAGCGCGGTATCCTGGGAGTATCAGGGTATCCTGGACTCGTGGAAGCAGGCTGTAATCTTCGCCGACTCCACCGAGCCAATGGATGTCTTCCAGGCCATGAAGGAATCGCCCAACATCTACCACCCCTTCGGTGCGGGCACGTGGTGGGGCAGGCCCTTCTGGGGCATCGACAATGCTCTTATGGCTCCATGGCCCGTCGTTCAGATGCAGGACGGCAAGGCCGTAATCGTGGAGTTCCGAGACCAGCTTGACTGGTGGGAGCGCAACAAGGAGTACATGATCGACGTAAACGAGCGTTACGGCGAGATGTGGTACCAGCGCATGGGCATTGACAAGGACGTAGCCATAGAACAGTACGGTCTGCTTGAGGAGTACCAATAAATCACATAAGCGGACCTACACCGCTAACCAAGTAAGGTGAAGCTAGTCGGGGCAACAGGACCTTAGCCTCCTGCCTCGGCTAGCCTTGGAAAGAGTGTAGAATGGAACTTGTCTTACAAACGGCCTTAAACGGTGCAGTAGTAAGTGTGTTCTATGCCCTCATGGCGATAGGGTTCACCCTCATTTTCGGCATCATGGGTGTGCTCAACCTAGCCCATGGTGAGCTCTATATGGTGGGAGCCTATGTGGTTTGGCTCGGATTCGCTCAAGGCAGCATACCATTCCCGGCAGCCATCGGGCTGGCCGCGATTATTGTGGCCGGCGTCGGCATCGGGATGGAACGCCTCCTGTTTAGACCCATGCGAAACAGACCACTTATGGGTCTCATCATGTCTGTAGGAATGATATTTATCCTCCAGGTCATCACCGCCACAACATGGCACGTCGGCCTGATGAAACAGATCCCCCCCTGGATCAAGGGATCAATGTCAATCCTAGGCGCATCGGCACCCTACCAAAGGCTGATAGTTATACCGATAGCAGCTGCGTTATTGGGAGGGCTGTGGTTCTTCCTTAGAAGGGTCAAGCACGGGCAGGCACTGCGCGCCGCCGCCCAAGAACCTGAAGCGGCCGCGCTACAGGGAATAAGCATAGACAGGACGGGGCTAATCGCCATGCTGATAGCGGCGGCTCTAGCCGGCACAGCTGGCGGGCTAATGGCCCCTATATTAAAGGTCAACCCCTACATGGGACACACCACTCTGGTCATGGCGCTGGTGGTAACCGTAGTCGGCGGTCTGGGCAGTATTGAAGGAGCGCTCATCGCATCCTTCATTTACGGCTTCATGCACGCCTTCGTCACCACCTACGTAGACGGTACCATGGCCACCATCATAGGCGTCATCTTGATGTTCGTCGTCCTAGTATTCAGACCAAGGGGGATATTGGGCCGTGCCTAAGAAAAATTTAAGTCAAATAGCAGGCCCGATTGGCCTACTCATACCCTTTGTCGTTCTGCCCTTCGTTGTTGGTGAGTACCAACTAAACGTGCTGATCCTGATCCTTATCTGGCTGATAGTAGCTGTAAGCTATCGCCTCCTGGCCACCACGGGAGAGTTCTCCCTGGGGCATGTGGTTATTATGGGCATCGGCTCATATTCAGCCGGGCTTTTGGCCCGCTATGCGCACCTGCCCTTCGTAGCCACCCTGCCCCTGGCGGGGATTATATCCATGGGCTTCGCCGCCGCCACCGCGTATCCCATGTTCCGTATGAAGGGATTCTATTTCCTGATCGGCTCCTTCGCCTTGGGAGAGGCAGTAAGGCTTAGCTGGCGGAGATGGAAGTTCCCCTTCGGCGGAGAGGGCGGTCTATGGTATATCCCCAAGGCGCAGGTAGGGTCCTTTGTGTTTGATACCACCTTCTCCTACTACTGGCTAACCCTGGGGGTCACTGCGGGCTGTCTGGCCGTGATGTACCTCATAGACAGAAGCCGCACCGGCAAGGCGTTGGTGGCCATCCACAGCAAGGATGCCCTATGCGAGGCTTTAGGCATAAACGTGCTGGGGCACAAGACCCTGGCCTACATAACCGCGTCTTTCTTCGCAGGCATAGCCGGCGCTCTCATCGCCCACTATATGGGGGCCATAAGCCCGCCTCAGTTCAGCCTGACCTTCATGCTCTACGTGCTGGTCTGGGTGATAGTAGGTGGCGTCAACACATTCTGGGGCCCTATCGCGGGGGTGCTCACCCTGTACCTCGTCCAGGAGCAGTTACGCGGCGTGCTGGTGCAATACATGCCCATGTTCTACGGCATTATTCTGATATCGCTGCTGTTCGCCCTGCCTGATGGACTGGAGAGCCTGCCCAGGAGAGTGAGGGAATTGCGTAGGGACTGGAGAGCCAGAAGGCAAAAGACCTGACCTCATCGCCCGAGGGTTTAGAGAGGATAATAGCCCGACTAATCTAAAGATTACTCGGGCTATTATCTTTAGCCTGGTTTAAGGCTGTTTCAAGCAGGAAAGCCTGCGGGGCTTACTTGCGCCCAGAGGTGAACTCCCCCGAGCCGAGGTAGGCCTCAATAACCTTCTCGTTCTGAGCTATCTCCTTAGGAGTGCCCTCAGCCAACTTTTTGCCGAAGCTGAGCACCGTTATAGAGTCTGAAATGCCCATAACGGCCTTCATATCGTGCTCTACCAGCAGCAATGTTATACCCCTATCACGCACCTTCTTTATCTGCACCATAAACTCGTCGGTCTCGGTGGGATTCATTCCAGTAACGGGTTCGTCCAGCATTAGCATTTCGGGTTCGGTGGCTATCGCCATGGCAACTCCCAAGGCCCTCTGGTAACCGTGGGGCAGGTTCACCGTCATCTCATCTTTGAACTCCGCAAGGCCGAAGAAGTCCAGTATCTCCATGCACTTCTCGGCATTCTCCTTCTCTACCCTCTTATGGACACCTATATACTGCCTGAAGGCGCTCATGCCAGCCTGCAGGTGGCGCGCCACCATAAGGCTATCCAGAACAGTATGGTCCATAAAGAGGATATCTGCAGCCTGGAAGGTCCGCACCAAGCCGCGCTGAGCTATCTGATGCGACTTCATGCCGGTTATCTCCTCACCCTTATACTTTATGCTCCCCTTGGTCACCGGAAAGAAGCCGGTGATAAGGTTATACATAGTGGTCTTGCCAGCGCCGTTGGGGCCGATAAGCGACCTCACCTCCCCCTTCTCCACGGACATGTCAAAGCCTCTTACCGCCGCCAGACCGCCGAAATACTTGGTTACGCCATTCAACTCCAGTATGACCATACAACCCCCCTTCACTTCAGATGTAGAAAGTGCCCCATAAAGGGACGCTATCCTGTATTTAGCCTCAAATTATCACGGGTTAAGGGCGTTGTCAATTACCATATCGGGGGTAATGAGACCCAAAATGGGGAAGCGGGGACTCGAACGCCCGGTGGGGTAGGGGGGATGGGGGAGCAGGGTGACACGAGTTTGGGGTTTTAAAGCTGGTGGGGAAGCGGGGACTCGAACCCCGACGCCTTGCGGCACATGATCCTAA
>CAZVIZ010000019.1:0-7034 GCA_964627215.1 uncultured Dehalococcoidales bacterium | reverse complement strand
GGGGCTCGGCTTTAGCCACCGCCCCAAGATATCATATTACCGAATGAACGCTACAAGAATCGTTATCACGACAACCGCGGCATTAGCGCTGGCGGCAGCTGCTCTTTCCTCCTGCGGTGGAGCGGAGAGCGCAATCCAGTGGGAGCAGGTATCGGTGGGGGCCTCCGTAGCCCAGACCGAAGACGGTGGCTATATAATAACCGGATGGACGGGCAGTAACGGCACCCTGGACGGCGACGCCATATTGCTAAAGCTGAGCTCCGACGGCGACCAGATGTGGGCGCGGCGTTTCGGCGGGGAGGGAGCAGATGCGGGACGCTCCGTATGCCTAAACGATGACGGCGGCTACATGATAGCGGGGTGGACCAACTCCTACGGCGCGGGCGAGTCCGACATCTGGCTCATAAAGACAGACGCCCAGGGTGGCCCGATATGGGAAAAGACCTTCGGCGCCCCCCGCTACGACGGTGCCTTCGCCATTCTCCAGGCACCGCAAGGGGGTTATGTGGTAGCGGGGTGGGGAAGCCCGGCCCGCTTCAGCACTCGCATATGGGCCATGGGCCTGGATGAGAATGGCGCAACGCTATGGGAGAACGCCCTGGGAGGCACCTTCTCCACCGCTGGCTCCGCCATACAACCCACCTCTGACGGCGGATACGTAATCTCAGGAACCATCACCACCTTCGAGGCCGGCCGCTCCAACATGTGGCTCACCAAGATAGACTCAAGCGGCGAAGAGGTATGGAGAAAGAGCCACGGCGGGGACTTCTCGGAGGGGGGCGGTGGCATCTGCCCAACCCCAGAGGGCGGCTTCATGTTGGCGGGGTGGAGCAACGCCCACAGTGGCAGTGAGACTGACATCTGGCTTATTAAGACGAACGACGAGGGCAACCGCATATGGGACAAGACCTTCGGCGGCACGGAGTCCGAGGAGGGGTACTGCATTGAGCCCGCTCCTGAGGGCGGTTATGTGGTGGCGGGGTGGACCGGCTCCGACTGTAGCGGCCAGTCCGACATTTGGCTCATAAAGATAGACCCGGAGGGCAACCTAATATGGGATAGGAAGTTCGGTGGGGAGGGCGCGGACCGCGTGCGCAGCATGCAGCCCACCGCGGACGGCGGCTATATACTGCTGGGGGAATCGGAGGCGGACGACGGCGCCACTCGCATATTTGTCCTGAAGACCAACGGCGAGGGCAACCGCATATGGGACAGGACCTTCGGCCTGGAAACCCCTTATTGACAGGCAAACTTCCCAGGGAATAGGATTAGTTAAGGAAATTATATAAGATGTACTACTTCGCCTACGGCTCCAACCTAAACAAGGCCCGGATGCGGGAGTGCTGCCCGGAGAATAAACCCCGTTTCACGGCAGTGCTGCCCAACTACAAGCTGTGCTTTACAGGCTGGTCCAGGAAGTGGCGCGGCGGGACGGCCACTATAAAGCACATGAACGGGGAGAAGGTAGTGGGAGCTGTATATGAGCTTTCAGATAAAGACCTAAGGCGGCTGGATAAATGCGAGGCCTGCCCCAGCGTTCATACCCGCCTGAACGTGCTGGTGTTCCGCGACAACGACGACCCTGTGGAAGCTGTAACTTACTTAAAGAATGACAACGAGGAGACAGGGCCCTCGGCGGACTACATAGCCGTTATGAAGCAGGGGCTCAAGGACTGGGGCATATTACTCTAAATATTCTGGCCGCATATAAATATAACTAGGAGGTATTAAATGAGCTTCAAATCAGCGGTGGTGCTGACGGCGCCCGACGCCGACCCTACCCAACACCACGCTTACATAGAGACGCCCAAGTACGAACTAACGGTGGTTGTAGTAGAACACGGCAATATGGAACAGGCGGTGGAGGTATGTAAGACCCTGGCGGACGACGGGGTTCAGTCCATTATCCTCTGCCCCGCCTTCTCCCACCAAGGGGTGGCCCGCATCGCCCAGGCAGTAGGCAAAGATGTGGCCATAAACGCCTCGCGGGGAGACACCCCCAGCACCATGACGGCCTCAAGACACCTAAAGCAGGCAGGCTGGTTCTAAACGCCGTTTCAAGCATTATGTCAATAAAACAGGTGGTACGGCCATGTTATCCACAGACCGTACCACCCTTCTCTATCACATAAAAGGAACCGAGCCTGGAAGGCTTCAGCCTTTAAGAATCTCCATAGCCTCCTCACGATAAGCGTCCATAACGTAGGGTATGCCGGTTACGTCGACGCACTCCCTGGTAAGGGACATAAGCTCGCGCCTGGATATAGAGGGCACATTAAAGCAGCGAGCGCCGGCCATAAGCTGTTGCAGACCCACCTTTATCTTCTGCGAATAGCAGTAGATGCCGATGGCACCTAATGGAATGTTGTCTATCTCATCCGCACCCACCAGGTCCTTCACGTCCTCGTAGTTAACGAATATCTCCTCGGGGCTGGAGCCAAACTGCTTCACCGTCCTGGGCAGGTGGCCGCTAGTCAACCACCGGCCGATATTCTTGCCCGTCATACCGGGTATCATCAGGGCACGGCCCATACATACAGCCTTGACATACGGCGCACCCATGGCGATGGCCTTGAACACCCCATCCTCACTGCTGAAGCCGCCGGCAAAGGCCATGTCCGGCGGACGCTGGCCGCTATCGGCTAGCTTCTGGGCAAACTCGTATGCGGCGGCGTGCAGATACAGGCTGGGGGTACCCCATTCCTCCATCATGCGCCATGGGCTCATACCGGTTCCGCCGGGTGCGCCGTCTATTGTCAGCAGGTCTATCTTGGCATTGGAGCCCCACTTGATGGCCATGGCCAACTCCCTGAGGCCGTAGGCGCCGGTCTTGAGGGTTATGCGCTTGAAGCCCAGCTTCCTCAGGCGCTCCACCTCGGCATAGAAGCTATCCTCATCTATGAAGCCCAGGCGGCTGTGGCGCTCGAACTCCTTTATGGCCTTGTCCTCGAAGGCTGCCTGAACCACGGGGTCGGTGGGGTCGGGGGTGACTATGTAGCCCCTGTGCTTGAGCTCCAGAGCGCGCTCTAGGGTCTTCACCTTAATCTCACCGCCGATGCACTTGGCTCCCTGGCCCCACTTCAGCTCTATGGTATCCAGGCCGTGCTTGTCCAGCACATACTCGGCCACGCCCAGGCGGGTATCCTCCACGTTCATCTGCACCAGTATCTCGCCGTAGCCCCGATGGTAGCGCTGGTAGGTCGCTATGCGGCGATCCATGTCCGGGGCCTTGACCACCTTGCCCTCGGCGTTGCGCTCAAGCTTGGGGTCTATGCCGCAGACGTTCTCGCCGCAGACCAGGGTCACGCCGCTTATGGCGGCCCCCACGGCGAAGTGGTCCCAGTTCTTGCGGGCTATCTCCGTGGAGCCCAGCGCGCCGGTGAAGATGGGCACGCTCATCTTGACCTTCTTGTCCCAACCGTACTCCGTCTCGGTGTTAACCGAGGGGAATGTGGCCGTATCCGGCCCTCCCTCCACCCCTGCGGGCATGCCCCTGGCCCCCATAGCGTAGCCCTGGATATTCAGGTGCGAGTAATCTACGGGGTAGTCCTTATCGGCTCCGGCAGTTACCTCACCGAAGGGCCCGGGGTATATCACTTCTCTGCCACGAAAGCTGGCCTTAAACACCTCGCAGTTGCCGGTACAGCCGTCCACGCAGCGAGTACAGATACCGCTCATGGGAGATACACTCCTGGAGCGGTTAGCAGTTCTGGTGGCCTCATTAGCATTAGGTCTTTGTAAGTTCATCTTTCATCTGCTCCTTTTGTGGGTTATTAAAACCGGGCCGCGCTGCTTACAGCCTCACCGGTATTCCCTTATCTTTAAGGTACTGCTTAGCCTGGGGTATGGATATCTCTCCGAAGTGGAAAACAGATGCTGCTAGCACGGCAGATGCCTTGCCCTCCACTACCGCCTCGTAGAGATGCTCAAGCGTACCGGCGCCGCCAGATGCGGTAACGGGAATGCTTACCGCCTCGGCCACCGCCTTGGTCATCTCCAGGTCGTAGCCTGCCTTGGTGCCATCGGCGTCCTTACTGGTGAGCAGTATCTCCCCCGCCCCCAGCGCCTCCACCCGCTTGGCCCACTCCACAACCTCTATACCGGCAGGCACTTCACCACTCTTCACAACCACCTCCAAACGGGGCTTGCCACTGCCTTCAGGGTTCTTGAGACCATCTATGGCCACCACCAGTCTCTCTTTGCCAAATTTCTTAGCGGCCTTTGTAATAAGGTCGGGATCCCGAACGGCGGCGGTGTTTATGCCAACCTTGTCCACGCCCATATCTAGAAGAACCTGAATATCATCCAGGCTGGAGACGCCGCCTCCGACAACGAAGGGCACGGTAACCACATCGCAGACCCGCTTCACCCAGTCCTGCCTGGTCTTCCTGTTCTGCATAGTGGCGAAGATATCCAGGAAAGCCAGCTCGTCGGCGCCCTCATCACAGTAGGCCTTGGTCGCCTCCACCGGGTCACGGGCATCCCTCAAGTTTACGAATTTTATGCCCTTTACAACCCTGCCTTCCTTGATGTCCAAACAGGGGATTATCTTTATCTCCCGCATTTCACAACTCCTTAAACTTAGTAAGCTCACTATATTCAATAACAGTGCTCATGGCATGGTTATTGGTTTCTATTCCGGCCTCTGTGGCGGCCGCTACGGGGTTCATCCCGCCGATGAGGACCATGCCCACCCGATTGGTTTCCACCGGCATCTGGCACACAGCCTCACTGGCGCCGCCCAAGACCAGCACACCACCCATCCCCACCTCTTGAAGCTCGGCAAGCACCTCCTCCACCATGGAACGAGACGGGGCCGGTATCTGTCGGAAGTTGGCCAATATCCGGCCGTTGCCTTTACTGACAGCGTCACCCACGGAGGTCATACCAGCGCTTATAAAGACTTCCGATGGATCCAACGAGGAGCCTGCATAATCTATAAGCTCTACGAACCTGAGCGGCCTGTGACCACGTAGCTGAAGCAGGCCACCAAAGCGGGAGGCCATAGGCACGCCAGCCTTCAGAAGGGTACCGTTTACAACTATGCTGCACACCGTGGCCAGGGCCACCCTGCCCTCAGGGACAACCATTTCCCCCAGGCTCTCCCCCTCACTCGCCACGGCCACCAGGTCGCTCACGCAAAAACCGGCATCAAAAATGGGCCGCATTATCTTACATGCCCGTCGAAAGCCCTCCCTAGGGAAAAGGGATATATTAACCGGCACCAGCCCCCTACGTCCATTCAAGTCAAAGTCGGTACGGAAGGCCAGCAGCTCTATACGGGAGATGACGAAACCCACCTTGTCCCTTACCAGAGCACTCTCAACCTCCTCAACACCCTGCTCGGTGATCACCCTACCGTCACGGCCCACCAAACGGGTGAGCCCACGCTCGTCCATCAGCTTTAAGTGATACCTGACCGCCCTCTCACCCAGTTCTATGCCCATATCCCCCAAGTGTCGGGCGATTACCCTGGCACCCAGGGCCTCCGAGGACTCGCTCAACACCTTAAGGATGGCTAGACTCTTTCTCTCTACGTCCTGATTCTCAAATCCCATAGCCTCACCGATAGGTAATAGGAAACTGTTTTCCTAACTATAACTCGCGCTGTACCCCCTTGTCAACCCCGTAAAAGGATAAAAAATAAAGTCTTCAGTCCATAAAAATCGCCCTAATAGCCGCATTGCGCACGATAAACGTGCCATATGTCCATAAACATATGCCAGATATACCTCCCTTTCCCCCCACAACCCATTTTGTATTATAATTAGGCCATCCTATCGTGTGTGTTAAGAAGGGGAAGAGATGAGGACAGGAGAGGCCGCCAAGGAACTGGGCGTCTGCCCCTGCGTGGTACCCCGCCTGGTGCGGCTGGGCTGGCTGAAGGCCAGCTACAGCGACGATGGAGACATGGAGATAGATCCCACAAGCGTAAGGGAGCACAAGGTGAGGGAGGGGGGACGTAAATACCCCAAAGGCTGCGCGCCTAGAAAGCCGAGCCGTGCCCGATAGAACAAGCTATACGGATATACTTAAAAGCACGCTGGGGCTGGATCAGGCTCCCATAGCAGCGGCCATACTTCCCCAACCACCCCAGGGGGTAAAGCTGTGGCGGCGTAAGACTACAGCCTGTTTCCTACTGCAGATAGCCAGGCGCAGCGGCGCTCTCTACTGCGCCGCAGAGAGCATAGTATGCGGCGGTAGAGCGCACCTGGGTCTGGGAGAGCCGCCTATGCCGGACCTGGCGGACTTCCTGGCCAACAAGGAAAAACTTACGGCGTCCCCGCAAGAGGCACACAGGATGCTAGAGGCAGTAAGTCAATTCACCCCGCCTGACAAACGCGGTGGATACCTGGCCTTCGCCCCCCTGGACGAAGCCCCCTTCAAGGCAGAGGTGGTCCTGTTTATGGTCACCCCACTTCAGGCAAGCCGCATTGTGTTCCTGGACGCATTCCAGAAAGGTGTGGTTGACACCATCCACGGAGAGCCATTCTGCTCCGGCACCATCGCCACACCCATCACCACCGGCAAGATAGGCTTGAGTCTATTGGATATGAGCTGCCGCACCATAGGGAAATACCAGCCCCACGAGATGGCGCTGGGGGTACCCGCAGGCAGGCTCAAGGGCATAGTGGACAGCATAGAAAAGAGCATAGCCGGCACGGCTGAGCCGGATATCTTTCCATTTGGGTAAAAGAGAAAAGCTGAGCCGCTCAGTCGCTCCACTTATAACGAATTAAGGCCACTATCAGCAGAGCGGCGCCTATGCCGATGAGGACACCGGCTACTATTGAATTGGTAGCGAAGCCGATCCCTATACCGGTGAGGACAGAGCCTCCGTAAACATAGCCGGTTACTTCCTTAAACTGCTTCTGCTTGGAAAGGTCAGGCATAACCACACTCCTTTCGGCTGCACATCAGGAAGTAGGATTGCCGTAGATTCCGCCGCCGTAAAGCCGGCGTTGCATTAGAAGGGCTAAAAATGTGGTGAGCCGCCGAGGACTCGAACCTCGAACCTGCTGATTAAGAGTCAG
>CAZVIZ010000018.1:0-7964 GCA_964627215.1 uncultured Dehalococcoidales bacterium | reverse complement strand
GCTGTTTATAATAGAGAGTCTTGTAAAACAGTGGAGAGGACAGGTGAACCCCTAATGAAGAAGTACGCCATAGATAACATACGCAACCTCTGCCTCATGTCCCACAGCGGGTCGGGCAAGACCACACTGGCGGAGGCTATGCTGTACGCCGCCAAGGCCATAACACGCCTGGGCAGGGTGGAGGACGGCAGCACAACGTCGGACTACGACCCCGCCGAAACCAAGCGCAATATAAGCATCAACCTGGCAACCCTGCCCCACGAATGGAACGGTTTCAAGCTGAACCTCATAGACACGCCGGGCTACGGCGACTTCGTGGGCGAGGTCAAGGCCGCCATGCGGGTATGCGAGGGCACGGTGATACCCATCTGCGCCGCCTCCGGGGTGGAGGTTGGCACGGAGCGGGTATGGAAATTCGCCGAGGAGGCGGGTCTGCCGCGGCTCATCTTCGTAAACAAGATGGATAGGGAAAACGCCGATTTCTCAAGCGTCGTGGAGGGGATACAGGCCAAGCTGGGGCACAAGTGCACCCCGCTTCAGCTCCCCATCGGGGCGCAGGACGGCTTTACGGGCATAGTGGACTTGATGACGATGAAGGCATACACCGGGGCGGAGGCCAGTGAGGCCGACATACCCGAAGAGCTAAAAGCGGACGCCGAGGCCTACCGAGAGAAGCTCATAGAGGCCATAGCCGAGGTGGACGACACCCTTATAGAGAAATACCTCGGCGGCGAGGAACTGAGCACCGAGGAGCTTCAGAAGGGCTTCCGCGAAGCTGTGGCAGCGGGCAAGGTTGTACCCATACTGGCGGGGGCGGCAACCAAGAACATCGGAGTAACGGGCCTGATGGACGCCATATGCGCCTACATACCCTCACCGGCCGGCACCGAGTCTGCTACTGTGGATGAGGCCGGTAAGCCCGCCGCAAGCCTTAAATTGGACAAGGACGCGCCGCTGGCAGCCCTGGTGTTCAAGACCAGCGCCGACCCCTTCGTGGGCAAGCTCACCTACTACCGCGTCTACCGAGGCGTTTTAAAGGGCAATACCCAATTATGGAACATAACCCAGGACGAGAACGAGCGCATCGGGCAGCTGTTCAACCTCAGGGGCAAGAACCAGGAGCAGACGGACGCGGTTGAGGCGGGCGACATCGCCGCCGTGGCCAAACTCAACGTAACCAATACCGGCGACACGCTATGCACCCGCGAGGCGCCCGTGCGCCTGGCGCCCATAGAGTTCCCCGCGCCCGTATTCAGCCAGGCGGTTCACCCCAAGACCAAGGCCGACGTGGACAAGCTGGGCCCCTCGCTTACGCGCCTCACCGAGGAAGACCCCTCCCTACACGTCCACCGCGAGCCGGATACCGGCGAGACCATCATCTCCGGAATGGGCGAGACACATCTGGGAGTGGCGGCGGAGAAGATGCAGGCCAAGTTCGGCGTGGGAGTGGACCTGGGCCTGCCCCAGGTGCCCTACAAGGAGACCATCACAACAACAATCAAGGCGGAATACAAGCACAAGAAGCAGACCGGCGGCCACGGCCAGTACGGCCATGTCAAGCTGGAGCTTGAGCCTCTGCCCCGCGGCAGCGGGCTGGAGTTCGCCGACAGGATAGTGGGTGGCTCCATACCCAAGAACTACATACCGGCAGTGGAGAAGGGCGTCAACGAGGCCAAGTCCGAGGGCACGCTGGCGCGTTATCCGATAGTGGATATAAAGGCCACCGTCTACGACGGCAGCTTCCATCCCGTGGACTCGTCTGAGATATGCTTCAAAATAGCTGGCGCCGGTGCGCTAAGACAGGGGCTATCAGAGGGACAGCCCATACTGCTGGAGCCTATCATGAACCTGAAGGTGAGCATCCCTGACGACTGCACCGGAGACGTCATCGGCGACCTGAACTCTAAAAGGGCCAAGGTGCTGGGGATGAGCCCCGAGGACGGCGTGAACGTTATAGACGCCCAGGTGCCTCAGGCCGAGGTACAGCGCTACACCATAGACCTGCGCTCCATGACGCAGGGTCGGGGAAGCTTCACCACCGAGTTCGACCACTACGAAGAGGTGCCCCCCAACATCGCCGATAAGATTATAGAGGCCAGGCAGGAAAAGAAGGAATAACCATAACCCGCCTTAAGCCTTTAAGTAACGGCGCTTACCACGCGGCCTATTCCGCTTAGGTCGGGCGTGACCGTTATGTCTGCGAGGGGAAGTGCTTTCCCCAAAAGGGCGGAGGCATCGTCGGACTGCCCCACCCCCACCTCTAAAAGGACCGCCCCATGGGGGCGGAGTTTGCCCAAAAGCTCGCCACAGAGGCGGCGTATAGCGTCCAGCCCGTCCCCACCCCCGTCAAGGGCCAGGGCGGGCTCAAAGCCGACCGTGTTAACCACACCCATATCGCCGCTGGGCACATAGGGAAGATTGGCCACCACCATATCCACCGCCTGAGGCAGCGGCTCCAGGAATTTGCCCTGAATAATATCCACCCTGTCGGCCACGCCGTGCCGTAAGGCGTTCCGGCACGCCACATCCAGGGCAGGGGCGGAAATGTCCACGGCGTAGACCCGCACATCGGGAAGCTCGGCGGCCAGGCTCACCGCCACCGCACCCGATCCAGTGCCGATATCGGCTATAAAGCGCACGGGGCGTTGCCGCGCCATCGCCATGGCCCCTTCCACCAAGAGCTCGGTCTCAGGGCGGGGTATGAGCACATCAGGAGAGACGATAAAGTCTCGCCCGTAGAACTCGCGGCTCCCTGATATATAGGCCATAGGCTCTCCGCCGAGGCGCCTTGCCAGCATATCGCGTAATCCCGCCTCCTCCTCCAGCCCCATATCGCGGTCAAGCGAAAGATGGAGTCCTACGGGGTCCAGACTCACCGCCCAGCGCACCAACATACGCGCCTCCAGGGAGGCCTCCTCCACACCACCCTCGGCAAGGGCACGGTTCGCCTCCATAAGCGCCTGCCTCACCTTCAAAATGTCTCTCCCTCCAACCTCGCCATCTGGTCTGCAGTGACCAGGGCGTCTATAAGGCCGTCCAGCCCCCCCTCCATCACTTGCCCCAGGTTCCTGAGCGTCTTGCCGATACGGTGGTCGGTGACACGGTCCTGGGAGAAGTTATACGTCCTTATCTTCTCGGAGCGGTGGCCGGTGCCCACCTGTGAGCGGCGCTCCTTGGCCTCCTTCTCCTCCTTCTTACGCTGCTCCATGTCTAGTATCCTGGCCCTTATTAAGGCCATGGCCTTATCCTTGTTGCGGCGCTGTGAGCGCTCGTCCTGGCAGCTGGCCATGATGCCAGAGGATATGTGGGTTATACGTACCCCGGAGGATACCTTGTCCACGTGCTGCCCCCCCGCCCCATGGCTACGAAAGGTCTCTATCCTCAGGTCGTCGGGGCGTATGGCCAACTCCAGCTCGTCGGCCTCAGGCAACACCGCCACCGTGGCCGTGGAGGTGTGTATACGACCCACCGTCTCCGTAACCGGCACCCGCTGCACTCGGTGCACCCCGCGCTCATACTTGAGGCGGCTGAAGGCGCCCCTGCCCTTTATCTCGAAGATGACCTCCTTAAAGCTGCCGATGCCGCTCTCGTTGGCACTCAAGATGTCCACCACCCATCCCTTGGATTGGGCGTAGCGGGTATACATACGCATCAGGTCGGCCACGAAAAGGCCTGCCTCGTCCCCACCAGCCCCAGCCCTTATCTCCACCACTATGTCCTTTTCATCGTTGGGGTCGCGGGGTAAAAGCGCCACCTTTAGCTCCTCGGTCAGACGGACCCGCCTCCCCTCCAGAGACTCTATCTCCTGCAACGCCAAGGCCGCCATCTCCTCATCCAGCTCCTCCCCCAGCATGGCCCTGGTCTCCTCCAGGGACCGCGACACGGCCTTATAGTCACTATAAAGCCCCATCACCCCATCCAGGGCGGACTTCTCCTGGGCCAGCTCCTGGAGCCGCTTCAGATCGGACACCACCTCCGGTCTGGCCATCTCCTTATCCAGCTCCTCATAGCGTCTTTGTATCTTGTCCAAACGATCAAACACAGGCTATCACCTCGCGGCACTAATTATAACATAGCCCCTTACGTGCAGCCTTGACAGGGTTACAGGCGGCCAATATACTGGTCTGGAGTCCTTAACACAAAGGATCCAAAGGGGAAAATGCGCCGCAGGGTAAAGACCTTTAAACGCATAGCCTTGGAGCTTAAGGCGCACGCCCCGTTCACCGCCGCCGGCGCCGCCACAGGCATTATCCTCATGGCGGCCATAATCCTGGGCGATGTCCTGCCCCAGGTCAAGGATGTCTCATACAATGTCTTCTACGTGCTGCATCCCCTACACGTGGCCCTGAGCGCGCTAGTGACCACAGTGCTGTATCGCAAATACTCAAACGCGAAGGCGTGGAAGGTAGTGCTCATCGGCTACTGGGGCGCAATCGGCATCGCCACCCTGTCGGACTCCGCAATGCCCTACATAAGCGAGGGCTTGCTGGGGCTTACGGGAAGGCAAACACACATCGGCTTCATAGAGGAGCCGCTCTTAACCAACCCGGCGGCCTTCATCGGCATCGCCATCGGCTACCGCAACCCCAACACCCACTTCCCCCACCTGGGACACGTCCTGATCAGCACCTGGGCTTCGCTGTTCCACGTCGTGATGGCGCTGGGTATGGATCTCTCCTGGCCCACCACGGCTGCCATCTTCGGCTTCCTATTCCTCACCGTGTGGCTGCCATGCTGTACCAGCGATATCGTCCTGCCCCTGCTGCTGGCCCCAGAAAAGGGGAGTTGCCGCGCCTGCGGGCATCACCTATAATGACCTTAAAACAGCCTTGATAAGGAGTGTAACACGAACCTCTCCGTTCAACTGGCACCGCGAAACGAGAAAGGGTTGACCCTCGCCAACCCCGTGATGACGGCCTCCGGCACCTGCGGTTATGGCACCGAGATGGCCGAGCTCACAGACATCGAGAGTCTAGGAGCGGTGGTATGCAAGGCCACCACCATGAAACCCAGGGGGGGCAACCCCCAGCCCCGAATCGCCGAGACGCCATGCGGCATGCTGAACTCCATAGGGCTTCAAAACATCGGAGTGGAGGCGCTTATAAGGGACCAGGCGCCACTATGGGAGGGGTGGGGGATACCAGTCGTGGTCAACATCGCCGGAGACACTGTGGGGGATTATGCATCAGTTGCCGCAAAGCTGGAGGGGGTGAAGGGCATAAGCGCTGTGGAGGTTAACATCAGCTGCCCCAATGTTAGCGCGGGCGGGGCGCACTTCGGCGGAGACCCCGCCGATGCCGCAGCCGTTACCGAGGCGGTGCGCCGGGCTACTACGCTCCCCCTCATAGTCAAGCTGTCTCCCCATACAGCCGACATCGCCGCCGTGGCCATGAGTGTGGCCGATGCCGGCGCCGATGCGCTGACCGCCATCAACTCCATAAAGGGCATGGCCATGGACATAAAAGCGCGCCTGCCCCTGCTGGGCAATATAAGCGGGGGGCTTTCCGGGCCGGCTATAAGACCGGTGGCACTCCATATGGTATACGAGGTGGCAGGGGCGGTGGACATACCCGTAATCGGCTGCGGGGGCATAGCCTGCGGGCATGATGCTGTGGAGTTCATCCTGGCCGGCGCCAGCGCTATCCAGGTGGGCGCGGCTAACCTGGTCGATCCATCCGCCGCCATAACCGTGCTTAAGGGCATAGAGGATTATATGAGGGAGGAGGGTGTGGAAAACATCGCCGATCTCATCGGGGCGGGGCGGCGTTAGCCCGCTTTAGCCCAGGGACAGGCCTTTAATAGCACGCCTTGTCTCGGTGACCATATCTTCAGGGGATATATTGCCCGACTTCACGGCATCACCACCTTAAAGGCATTATAAAGCCTGGAACATTATAAGCGGGAAGACCCCGTTTATATCAGCCTCTACTGCGGACTCACCCGCAGGGACCTCAAACACTATACGCCCCTGTATAGACTCCCCCGGAGCCAGCCGCTCATAGGCAGCGCTATTGCCCACACTGGCCGCTATCTCAGCCTGGTTGGCCTGCCGCACATGGCGCCCCTCCTCCAGGCCGCAGAGCGACCAGGAGTCGTAGCTAGCCCCCGCATCGGTGAGGAGCTGCGTTATACCCCCCTTGCCCGAAGGCAGGTAGGGGGTCTCCAGAGACACTTCGGCATCATTCTGAAAGCGGTATTCCAGTATTATGAACTTCATATCCGCCCCGGCGGTGTGGATATAGTAGCCGTTCTCAGGCGGGCAGGGCCCCACCAAAACGGTGTCTGACTCTTCCCAACCGCTGAGAACGAGTGTCATACCGTCCCCCGCCCCAACCCCACTTACGGCCTCGCCTATGCCGGCAACAGGCAGCATCACCTCCACTTCCTTCTCCACCAGCACCACGTCCAGAGGCCCCCTCACACTCACACCCACCATCAGCACATTCGCCCCTATATCCCGGCCGGCGCGGAAGGGCGGCACAAGCAGCCTGGCCCCCTCATCGGGCATCATATTCACGGAGACGGCCTGCGTCTTTTCCTCGCCGTCCACGGTTATAACCACCCTCTCCACCCTCTGCCCTTTCTCCAAGCCGTTCCATAGGGAGAGGTCGGCCAGAAGCTCCACCGTGCGCAGGCTTATGGAGACCACCGCCACGCGGCAGGAATCCACCGATACCTCACCGTCGGGGTGAAATTCAGCCTCGTCAGGGGTCTCTGGGGAGGTATCGTCGGCAAGGGTCGTATCCGAAGGCGCGGGAGGGGCACAACCCAAGGCCAGCACCGCCGCCATAAGGCAGACGATCCCCACCATTACACGGGGAATCACTACCCCACCAGCCCCTGCCCGGCTGAGAAGGCCTCTTCAAGCGCCTCAGGGTGCTCATTTATCTCCCCCTTGGCATCTATGCCGGGGAAGGTGAGCGCGCCTGCATATTCTATATCCAGCACGGTGCACCAGGATTTGACGATGGCCAGAGACGGTTCAAACAGGCGGGGCAGCTTAAGCCCACCCACGGATACGTAAAGCCCTCGGCGCGAGCGGCTGTCCTTAAGCGGGGGTATCTTGAGCACGTACTTACGCGCCCAGCACGCCTGACAGCGGTCTATCATGGCCTTAGCGGTGGCAGTGGGCCCGAGGAACTGCACCGGCGAGGCCAGCGCTATACGGTCCGCCCCTTCCAGGAGGCGGTAGACCCCCTGCATATCGTCCTTTATGCGGCACTCGCCCTTTTTAAGGCAGGCGTCGCAGTGCTGACAGGGGGTTATGTCCATATCGTTCAGTATTATCATATCCGTCTCGGCGCCGCAGCTGGCAGCTCCTTCAAGCACCCTATTTAGAAGCGTATCTGTGTTGCCCCCCCGCCGCGGCCCACCCGCCAGTCCCAGTACCATCATTTCTTGCCTCCTTCTACAAGGCGCAGCAACTCGTCCTGTCTTGCGTGCATGCGGCTCTTGGCCTCGGGCTCTTCGTCCTCGTAGCCCAGCAGGTGGAGCACGCCGTGTATAACCAGCAGGTTAAGCTCCCTATCTATGGAGTGCCCCTGCTCATGGGCCTGGGCCTCCGCCTGGGGGTAGCATATAACCACCTCCCCCAGGTGCTCCACGCCATCGGGCGGGGCGGGGAAGGATGCCTCTCCGCCACGCATATGAAAGGCGATGACGTCCGTAAGTCCGTCCCGCCCCAGGTACTCGCGGTTAAGCTCCGCTATCCTGTCTCCGCCGACGACAACAATGCCAAGCTCGGCGGCGGGCGAGACGCCCTCGGCCAGGAGCGCGCTCTCCGCTACACTCCTGAGCCTGGCCGCGTCCACGTCAGCGCCCACATCCTGCTCTATTATCACCCCAATATCCATAGGCCTTAAAAACATATTAGCATAGCGGAGGCTTTTGTAAAATAAGGCAAAGATGATACAATATACGTGCCCGAAATATGGAGGGATCGCATAGTGGCCTAGTGCGGGCGC
>CAZVIZ010000017.1:7063-11054 GCA_964627215.1 uncultured Dehalococcoidales bacterium | reverse complement strand
CCTCAGCTTTGGCGACATCGTAGTCGAGAATGGCCTGCTTTGCCGCTGCTAGAAGTTGTTCATTGGCCAAGATAATAGTCTCCTTTCCTGTGCTTTGTAGTTGGTTAGACCTTTACGCGGTCCCTCTTGCCCTTGGCGACTATTTCGCTTATGGTCTTCTTCGCGTCGTCGCTTAGAGGCTCTACCTGGTGGGTCTTTAAGACCTTGGCTACTGTCTCGTGGGCTACGGTGGTCAGGTTTTTGCCTCCCTTGGCCTCCCAAGCACCCCTGGTATTGCGGTCTATCATATGAGGTCTGGACTGCGTGCGCATGTACTTTACGGTATGTCTCTGGTGTAGGAAATCCTTTATCTGGTGCGACTGCTTGACCAGTTCCGTTGCCATTGTGTCCTCGTCAACCTCGATTCCCTGAATCGCACGTTGAATCATGAGCACAATGTCGTTGTCTATAAGCAGTTGCTCGTGGCTCCAAGTCTGTCCTGACTCCAGCATGCCCATCCCGTAGATTAGGTTGGCCCCGGCAAGTGCCGGCAGCAGAGAGGTTATAGTCTTTTCATGCGCGGCCTGGGCGTCGGGCAGTTTGGAATCTGCCTAGGTTCCGGAGACGTAGGTGGGTAGGTTATAGTGCTGACCCAGCTTGGCCACCGCGGCGCTCAGCATGGCCATCTCGGGGGTGCCTACGGGGGCATTGGCCAGGGTGAGGTCCAGCATGGTGGTGGAGCTGCCGTACATCACCGGCGACCCCTTCTTGGTGAGCTGGTTTAAGGTTATGCCGCTCAGCACCTCGGCGTTGTGGTCCACGAGTGTCCCTGCGTTGGTGACGGGAGATGTCCCGCCCGATAGCGCCATGGAGAGGACGTTACATGGTAGCCCGACCCTCGCCGATTCCATGATAACCTCGCTGGCCTCCGGGCTGAGCTGAAGCGGGCTTACGGGGCAGATGAGTACCGAGCATAAGGGGCGCTTCTTCATCTCCTCTTCGCTACCTGCTATGGCCACACCCATATCCCAGAACATCCTCACGCTCTCGGCAGAGAGCAGGTCAATGTGCATGAAGTGTTTAGTACAGTTGGTAAAGCAGGTCTCCGCAGCAGTTAAGTCCTCTATCTCCGGGGGGACGTCTCTGGGGGTGACCGTCTGGGAGAGAACGTCCACGCCGTCGCAGTAGTCGGCCAACACCGCTGTATTGGCCATGTCTTTGTTGGTGGTCTCTCTTACCTTACCTGTCTCCAGGTCCAGGATGGTGATGCCTACGCCGAAGGTGGTATAGGCTACCCTCTTGCCCTCCAGGATAATGTCGTGCTTGGGGTCCCTGGCACCCAGATCTATCCTGGGTGGGGCCGAGTGTATGGCCTCCTCCACCAGGTAAGGGGGTATTTTCACAATGCTGGTTTTCTTGTCAACCGTGCATCCGTGTGAATAGAATATCTCTTGTGCTTCATCGTTAAGCACCATTATGCCGCCATGCTCCAGGACGTCCAGTGTGGCTCGATGGATTTCGTCCAGCTCGTCCTTGGTGAACATATCGATGCCGATTCCCGACATCTGATTGTAAGATGCTCTAGTCCCTAAAATCATGAGTATTTGTTCCTCCTTTCCTCCCGTTTCAGCAACTCTGTGGACTGCGCACTAAGACCTGCTCTACACCTCCCTTCAATCGCTCTCTATCAGGCAATCTGCTTATGTTATGCAGGGTATTATTAATCTGGATATGTCTAACTAAAATACCGGCTGGCTTTGGAGTGTTAGCATGGTATAGCGCCACTGCAAGCGATAGAAAAGCCGTAACACAAAAGCTATACGCCGCTATTCCAGCCATTGCCATACACCGGTATTCTGATATATAAAGGAGTCTCAACAAATCATCCTTTAGATATACCGTAACAGCGTGCCAAATGCCTGTATACAGGGTTATTGGGGTGACTATTACCCTATAAATGGGGCAAGTTTAGACTTGACGAGAAGCGAGTGTGTAGGGAGAAGGCTGGGAGGGAGGGCTTGCAGCCCTTTGGGGGCAACAGAAAACGCCCCCGAAACTCTCCTTGAGTCGGGGGCGTTTTTGTATAACCTGTATATGGTTGGGGTAGGGGATTTAGGCCAGTCCAGCCTTGTCCTTAAACCGCTCGACGCCGTTTATCTCGATATCCAGGACCTTGGCTATCTGGAACTTGGCCGCTATTCCCTTGGGTCGGCCGGGCATCTGAGCGATGAGCCCCAACTTGTTATCGTCCCTGATTTCGGTCATCTTGACGCAGTCAGAGAGATCCCATGTGGAGCAACCCAGCTTGTCGGCGACGTACTTCTTAGCTTCGTTAAGCCTCATGCCCTTCAGCTCCATGCGTGCCACCAGGTCTCCGGCGGTTCGCATGCCGCCCATTCCTGATGCGGCAGCGTGAGCTTCGAGCATTCCGTGGATATCGCCGATACCCACCTAGATGCCGTCCAGCTTACATATCTCTACGCAGGCCTTGGAGGCTCTGGTTACCGCATCCACCGGCGGGATGTCGTTTAGAGGAATAGCTCCCACGCCCATACCCATGTTGTGGTGAATGGGGAGGTTGGATTCCTTGACGCATTCCTTCATGAAGGTAAGCACACGCCCTATGTTGAAGGCGCATGTCTTGGAGGGCAGGATGTTGGCTACCGGGCCGAAGATGTTGACGCCGGCCTTCTCGGCAAGCTTCACCGCTTGGTGGGGGTATAGGCCAGCCAGGCGCACGCCATCGTACTCCAGGGCGCCATGGATGCCGAGGACGAATTCACCGGCCATGCCCATCTCTATGCCGAGGCCGGGGTACTTTGCCCTTAGCCTTTCTACGGCCATCAGACTGGCTTTGAAGTCCAGGTCGCCGAAGGCGCCGGTGGTATCCAGGTTTATGGCGTCTGCTCCGGCCTCGTATACGGAGCTGGCGATGTAGACGATATCGTTGGCGGCATGTTCCACCATCTGGTCGCCTGCCTCGCGAGCCTCGGTTACCATACCTTTATTCAGTAGCTCGGTGGGGTTGGGGAAGGGGCCGTCCGGCTGGGTGTAGAGACCCAGGTTGGGCATAGCGCCGTAGACCAGGGGAGAGCTGGTAACCATCAAGGCGCGCTCCACCAGGATATGCTCATCGGCTACCAGGGGCCTTACCGGCTTCCAGCTGTAGTCAATGTGTCCGTACTCTATCATGTCGGCACCCAGTGCTCTCTCGTACAGCTCCGAGGCTGTCTGCCTGCCGCAGTCTATGCCCAGACCGGCTCCGCCGCACACGCCGGCGACTATCTTTACCGTGCCCTCGTCGTGGGACAGGACGACCTCGTTACCTGGCTCTACGGAGACTATCCTCTCCGGCCGAGCGTAGATCTCAGTAGCATGCTTTATCTCATCATCGGTTAGTGGAGGAACCTGAGCTCTCTCGGCGGCGTCCTGGACACCCGCTTCTATATCCTTGCGGATCTCATCTACGGTCATCTCTAGGGTGGTGCCGTCGCCTCTACGTTGTATTGTTTTTGCCATTCAACAATCACCTCCTTGTAGTATTAAATAAGGATGCTTTTTAAAAAGCAGTTTAACCCGTTAGGCCATATAAGCTTAGCCCCCCTTTCGCTGAGTTGGCATTAAATCAGTTCCTATAGTTAATGAGATATTTGTCCAATAGAACCCAGAGGGGTTAAAAAAGGGGCAAGAGAGCGACGCAACAGCGTCCACGATCCGATGGGTGCGGCTGTTTATCATATTGCCGACCGTCTGCCTTAGCACTCATAGGGATAGGCTAACCACTAATCTACCCGCATCCACTCAGAGAGGAAGGGGTATTCCTTTAGCCTGAACCCTCCTATAAGGTGAAAAGGTGAGGCTTCCTCCTTTGCCAAGGGCAATTATACATTGTGCTTGTGCGGGTGTCAAGAAGGGGGGAGCAGTGTGGCGGACGGTGGTTTTTAGATTGCCTGGGCCAGCTCCGAGCATATCTCTGGCGGTATGAGGGGGGAGGGGCTATGGAGGAGCTGGG
>CAZVIZ010000017.1:0-6963 GCA_964627215.1 uncultured Dehalococcoidales bacterium | reverse complement strand
GCCAGGTGGCTGTTGTCCACTGTGGTTACGGAGATAGCCAGGGCGGGAAGCCCTCGCAGGTGGCCCTGCATGGCGGCCCCCACCGTCCCCGATATCAGGACGTCGTTGCCCAGGTTGGGGCCCTGGTTGATGCCTGAGACCACCATATCTATCTTCTCTTGTAAGAGCTTCCCCAGTGCCAAGATGACGCTGTCAGAGGGGAAGCCCTCCACGGCGTAGGCCTCCACATCCGGCACCAGAGGTGTCACCTGCTGTGCGCGGAGGGGGTGCTGGAGGGTTACGGCGGTGCCCCTGGCGCTTTGTTCCCTATCCGGGGCTACCACCACCACCTGGGCGATGGATTTAAGCGCCTTGGCCAAGGCCCAAAGGCCCGGGGCGAATATGCCGTCGTCGTTGCTGACCAGTATTCTCATGCCTGGATTCATAGCTTATCACAGCGCCTTCTTAAGGGGCAAGACGGCGGGTTGTAAGAGGCGGCGGTTACGGGCTATAATCGGGGCGAGCCTATGAATCCCCAAATTGAATCCCATGTACTCTATACGGAGCAGGAGGTAAGAGCCGCCGTAGACAGACTGGCGGGTGAGATAGCCGTTGAATATAGCGGCAAATGCCCCCTGTTAGTCGGTGTCCTTAAGGGGGGGTTCGTCTTTATGGCTGACCTCATACGGCTTTTGGACTTTCCCCTGGAGGTGGACTTCGTCACCCTGTCCAGCTATGGGCGGGGACGGCACACGCCCGGGGAGCTTAAGGTTGTCGGGGACTTGGCCTGTGGGGTGGAGGGGAGGCATGTATTGGTGGTGGAGGATATAGTGGATACAGGACGCACCATATCCTTGTTTATGGACCGCTTAAGGAAGGATAAGCCGGCATCGCTTAAGCTGGCCGCACTATTGGATAAGCCGTCGCGGCGGGAGATGCCGGTCTCTATAGACTACCTGGGATTCACCGTGCCCGATAGATTCATAGTGGGCTATGGCATAGACTGGGACGAGCGTTACAGGAACCTGGCCGATATTCGCTATGTGGAGGTGAGATAGGGATGTCATCGGAACGAGCGCGCCTGATCTCTGTGGCCCGGGGGGAGACCCCCGCCGACCTCATACTGGCTGACGCCAGGGTGGTGAACGTATTCTCTGGCGAGGTGGAAGAGGCCGCAGTGGCCATAGTTGGGGACAGGGTGGCTGGGGTAGGGGACTACGACCAGGCTGAGCAGGTGCTGGATCTTGAGGGGCGATATGTGGCCCCGGGTTTTATAAACGGTCATACCCATCTGGAGAGTTCCATGCTGGACGTGGCGCAGTATGCTCGCGCCGTGGTGCCGCGCGGCACCTCCACCGTGGTAACCGACCTCCATGAAATAGCCAACGTGGCGGGACTGGACGGTATCAGGTATGTCTTAGAGCGTGTAATCCACCTGCCCCTGGACCTTTGCCTTATGGCGCCCTCCTGTGTGCCATCTACCCCTCTGGAGACCTCCGGGGCCGGCCTGGAGCCGGAGACCATCGCGCGCCTGCTAAAGTGGGAGGGCTGTATAGGGTTGGGGGAGGTGATGAACTACCCCGGAGTGCTGGATGAGGATGACGACGTGCTTAGAAAGCTGGCCTTCGCCCAGGAGGCAATAATAGATGGTCATGCCCCGGGGCTTGGTGGCAGGGACCTCAATGGTTACATCGCCGCTGGCATCGGCTCGGACCACGAGTCCACCGCTCTCTCCGAGGCCTCCGAGAAGTTGAGGCGCGGCATGTATGTGATGATACGGGAGGGGTCTTCGGAGAAGAACCTGGAGGAACTGCTGCCCCTGGTTATGGATCAGACCTATAAGAGGTGCATCTTCGTGGTGGACGACCGCAACTGCGCTGACCTGCTTAAGGATGGGGATATAGACGCCGTTATTAGAAAAGCCATAAAGCTGGGCCTGGATCCGGTGCGTGCCATACAGCTGGCTACCGTAAATGCCGCCGAGTACTTCCGGATGCAGAGCAAGGGAGCAGTGGCGCCGGGTTACCTGGCCGACTTGGTGGTGCTTAACGACCTTACGGAGCTTTGCGCTGATATGGTCTTCTACCGCGGCCACCTGGTGGCCAAGGAGGGCTCGCCGCTGTTCGCCATGCCCGATGCCGAAACGGAGGGCTTGAAGCCTGCTATGAAGGTCAAGCCCTGGGGTATAGAGGACCTTGAGATGCCGGCTATGGGGACCACGGAGCCCATTATAGAGATAGTTCCCGGGCAGATAATAACCAAGAAGTGCATAGAGAGGGTGAATATATCTGACGGCATGATAGTCCCGGACGTTTGGCGGGATATGCTGAAGCTGGTGGTTATGGAGCGGCACCGCGCCACGGGTAACATAGGGCTGGGGCTGGTTTCCGGCTTCGGGTTGAAAAAGGGGGCGCTGGCGTCCTCCATTGCCCACGACGCCCATAACATCATCGCTGTGGGTGCCACCGACGAGGACCTGTTTGTCGCCATAGCGGAGGTGGAGCGGATGGGGGGCGGGCTGGCGGTGGCTGCCGACGGTGGGTTGATGGCCAGCCTGCCGTTACCCATAGCGGGGCTGCTCTCCGATAGGCCGTTGGGGGAGGTGGTCTACAAGCTGGAGGAGATGGAGAAGCTGGCTCGGGCGATGGGGAGCACACTGGAGTCGCCCTTCGCCACGCTTTCCTTCCTGGCGTTGCCGGTTATACCGGAGATACGGCTCACCGACCTGGGGCTGGTGGACGTCAACGAGTTCAAGATTATCAGGAAGGGGCGGTCGGCCTCCTCCCTCTGACGCGGGGCACGCGGATTATTCCGCCGCCATCACCTGGTATATCCTCACCTTGGGCAGCTTCATAAGCAGCGGCTCTATCTTCTGCTCCACGCTTACCCGCTTCTGTGCACCCTCCCAGGCCTTCCAGTCCTCCAGGCTGCGCCATGTGCTTAGAACGGATATGATAAAGGAGTCCTCTATGCTGGTGAGGGTCTCTCCGCTTATGAAGCCCGGCTGATTGACCACATCTGCCCTTAGCTTGTTTAAGAGGTCTATGAAATCGCCGCGCTTACCTGCCTTTATGTGTCTCTCTATGATAACTCTTATCATTTGCTGCTCCCTTTAAGGAAATTATATGTCACCGAGCCGTGGGCTTTCAAGACCGCGCTGTGTTTTCAGTATCCCTGCCCCTCATCGCGCTCCTGAATAAGTTGCTTGCCGTGTTTTAAAACGGCCTTGGCCCGTTTTGCGCTCAGCTTCTGGGTCTCCAGGTAGGCTTTGAGCGCGTCCAGAGGGGTTATTTCCTCGGCGCTTTGCCCTCCCAGCCTAAGACGTGTTCTCCTCTCCACCTCTTTAGCTACGGTGAAGTAGTGAGCGTCTGCTAGCGCCGCCGTTATCTGGGCGTCCTGTATCTTCGCCTCGGCCTCGGTAGGTAGGGATAGGTGAAGCCGCACTACGGCGTCTTTTATGTCCTGGGCTTCTATCTTGTTCAGTATGGTCTGGGTGGGGTGTGGGTCTTCGGCCTCCACGGCGACCTCTATGGCCAAGAAACGACGTCCCTCTATGGGGTGAAAGGAGTAGCTGGTCTTCCTGCGCTCGGTTTCGGGGTCGGTCTCTATGTTCACCACATAGAACCCCTTCTCATCTCCCGCCTCCCCGAAGTCCACCCGTTCCAGGCTGCCGGCATAGACTACCGGCGGGTTTTTGGAGAGGACCTGGTGCTTGTGTATGTGCCCCAGGGCCACGTAGTCAAAGGCGGGGTGGGCCACGTTGCTTTTAAGCAGGGCGTGTTCCTGCCCGATTGTCATGGAGCGCTCCGAGCCGGTTTTAGCCTCCACCACCCAGACGTGCGCAGCCAGTATGGTCGGTAGGGCGGGGTCAAGCTCCGCCGTGCTTACGGCGATGATGTTGGTCAGTATCTCCTGTGCCCTTTGGTTTAGCTCCTCCAGCGTTAGGCTCTTGTTGTTGTCGCTTGAGATAAGGGCGCTTCGCCTCAGCCAGGGTAGGGCTACTATCTCCACGTCGCCGCTCTTGGTGGGTATGTGGTAGGTGCCGGGGCGGTGGGCCACAAATACATTCTTCAATGAAAGGGTGCCGAATATCTCGGTGGAGGCGGCGCGCTTCTCTGCGTTGGGCAGGTCGTGGTTGCCTACCAGCAGGAACACCGATATGCCGTTCATGGTCAGGCGGTCTATGCGCTTGGCGAACTCGCGCTGCTGGGTCTGTGTTGGCTCGCGGTTCTTGTAGGCGTCGCCGCAGAATAGGACCAAGTCCACCTGGTTTTCTTCTGCGTAGTCAACCAGTTTATCCAGGGCCTTTAGGAAGTCCGATATGCGTGACGACAGCCCCGTGGAGGGGTCTATGCGCCCGTAGCTCTCCACGCCGAGGTGCAGGTCGGCGAAGTGGACTATTTTCATCTACGTCTTAAAAGGGTTTTACCCCTCTTTCCACACCTGCCCGCCCTCCGGCAGGACGAAAAGGTCCTCGCCGTCTATCTTGGCCTCCAGGGTGGCGACGAGCGTCTCTATGGGCACGCGTATCTGGCGCATGCTGTCCCGTTCCCGTATGGTTACGCAGTTGTCCTCCAGGGACTGGAAGTCCACAGTAACGCAGAAGGGCGTGCCTATCTCGTCCTGGCGGCGGTAGCGCCGCCCGATGCTCTGGGCGTCGTCATAGACCGTCATAAAGCGGCGGCGCACCTCAGCGTGCACCTCCCTGGCGGGGCCGGCCAGCTTTTCCTTGCGGCTTAAGGGCAGTATGGCCACCTTAAATGGCGCGAGGTGTGGGTGGAGGCGTAGCACGACCCTCGCCTCGCCGTCGGCGACGTCCTCGTCGTAGGCGTCGCAGAGGAAGGCCAGCGCGGAGCGGTCCACGCCCGCCGAGGGCTCTATGACGTAGGGGACGATGTGCTCCTTGGTCTCCTCGTCAAAGTAGCTTAAGCCCTTGCCGCTGTGCTCGGCGTGCTGGGTCAGGTCGTAGTCGCCGCGGTTGGCGATGCCCTCCAGCTCCGACCAGCCCATGGGGAAGAGGTACTCCACGTCGTAGCAGCCCTTGGCATAGTGGGCCAGGCTCGACTCGTGGTGCTGGTTCAGCCTTAAGTTAGACTTATCTATGCCCAGGTTAACGTACCAGTTGAAGCGCGCATCAATCCAGTACTTGAACCATTCCTCGTCCGTATCCGGCTTTACGAAGTACTCCATCTCCATCTGCTCGAACTCGCGCGAGCGGAAGATGAAGTTGCCCGTGGTTATCTCGTTGCGGAAGGCCTTGCCTATCTGGGCGATGCCGAAGGGCAGGCGCTTGCGGGTGGTGTTCAACACGTTCTGGAAGTTGACGAAGATGCCCTGCGCCGTCTCCGGGCGCAGGAAGACGGCGCTGCCCTCCTCCTCCACCGCTCCCATGGTGGTCTTGAACATCAGGTTGAACATGCGCGGCTCGGTGAGATTCCCGCCGCAGGAGGGGCACCTGTCGTCCTCCAGGTCGTCGGCGCGGTATCTTAGGTGGCAGCCCAGGCACTCCACCAGGGGGTCTGCGAAGCCCTCTACATGGCCGCTGGCGTGCCATATTTGGGGGTGCATCAGTATGCTGGTGTCCAACCCTACCATGTCGTTGCGCTCCTGCACCATCGTCCGCCACCAGGCCTGCTTGATGTTGCGTTTAAGCTCTGCCCCCAGCGGGCCGTAGTCCCAGCAGCTGGAGAGTCCGCCGTATATCTCGCTGGAGGGAAATATAAACCCGCGCCGCTGGCAGAGCGAGACCAGCTTCTCCATATCAACCTTCGCCTTAGCCTCTGGGGTCACTTGGGCCTCCTTAAAAACCTTTTATAACTGTGCTTAACTTAATAGATTTTAGCCTAAAAGGGGAGGGGTTGCCAAGCCGTTCCCCTGGCGTAGCGCGGCAGCTTGATGATAGAATGCATATTCGGTGGGTATATATGGATAAGAAACTAGTGATGACCAGCCTTCAGGTGGGGCCATTCGGCACCAATTGCTACATAGTAGGCGATGGGGTGGTGGGGGAGGGAATGATAATAGACCCAGGAGACTCCGCGAGTAAGATTCTGGACGCGGCCTCTCGCATGGGGCTTGACATAAAGCAAGTGGTGCTCACCCACGGGCATATAGACCACACCGGGGCTTTGAAGAAGGTTAAGCAGGCCACCGGCGCGACGGTAGCCATATCCGAGGCCGACGCCCCCATTATGGGCAAACAGCCCATGGGAATCGTGCTGGGCTTATTCTACCCCTCCCCCGACTCCCCTGACAGGCTCCTTAAAGACGGGGAAGAGATAGTCTGCGGCGGGCTGAAGTTCAATGTGATACACACGCCGGGGCACACCCCTGGTGGCATCTGCCTTTGGGGGGAGGGGATACTCTTCAGCGGGGATACCCTGTTCCACCGCAGCGTGGGTCGCTCCGACCTGCCTGGCGGCAGCCACGAGGAGCTTATAGAAAGCATAACGGGGAGGCTGATCAGCCTCCCCGATGATACCCAGGTCTATCCCGGTCACGGCCCTTCCACCTCCATTGGCGAAGAGAGGGCCTTAAACCCCTTTCTTTAAAAGCGGTTACATATTTATAAGCAGGAATAGAGGGGCGAAGATAACCGCTATCTTGCCGATGAGCTTAATGAGAATGTTCAGTGACGGCCCCGAGGTGTCTTTAAGCGGGTCGCCCACGGTATCCCCGATGACGGCCGCCTTGTGAGCCTCGCCGCCCTTGCCCCCGTGGAAGCCGGCCTCAATGTGCTTCTTGGCGTTGTCCCAGGCGCCGCCGGAGTTGGCCATGAAGATGGCCATCAGCAGCCCCGTTATAAGCGCGCCGGTGAGTAACCCCGCCACCGCCTCCACCCCCAGGGTGAAGCCTATGATAAGAGGGACCACTATGATGAGTACCCCCGGCAGCAGCATTGACTTTAAGGCCGTGGAGGTGGTGATGTTGACCACGCTTACGTAGTCTGGCTTGGCCTTGCCCTCCATAAGGCCCTTAATCTCC
>CAZVIZ010000016.1:0-11131 GCA_964627215.1 uncultured Dehalococcoidales bacterium | reverse complement strand
AGATGTTTCACTTCCCCCACTTACCTCCACCCAGCCTATGTGTTCAGCTGGGGGTGCTCAGGGTTTGCCTGAGCGGGTTGCCCCATTCGGGAATCCCCGGCTAAGCTAGCTTGACAGCCAACCGAGGCTTATCGCAGTCTGGCCACGCCCTTCTTCGGCTCTTGATACCAAGGCATCCACCGTGTGCCTTACCCGCTTGACCTGCTTCAGATTTAACATCAGCCTGATACTGACTATTCAGTTTTTAAAGTGCTTAAAGACATAAAAAGAGGCTTGGCGATATTCACCAAGCCCCCTGCCTGGTCACCTATCACCACATTTCGCTTATGTCTTTACCTTTACCATAGGCAATTAAAGAGTATAATACTCCCCAGATATTTTGTCAAGTATATCTTAAACCAATAATTTTGGGGGGCTAAACACCCCCTTACCCCCTATAATCCTCTTGACAAATGAGGGGGGAAAGTGCTAAATTAGGCTGATTAGCAGTCGGGAGTCTTGACTGCTAACGCGGGGGTGAAGATGCTATCCACGCGAACAGAGACTATACTAAAGAATATCGTGGGGCAGTACATCGCCAAGGCAAGGCCTGTGGCCTCACAAAACCTTATCAATGACTACGAGCTTAAGGTGAGCTCGGCCACCATTCGCAACGAGATGGCTCTCTTGGAAAAGGAGGGCTTCATCAAGCGCGGCCACTGTTCTTCGGGGGCGGTGCCCTCGGACAAAGGCTACCGCCACTACGTGGGGACACTGGGCGAGACCAAGCTGCCCCTCACCGAGCAGCGCATGATACGCCACCTATTCCACCAGGTAGAGAAGGACCTTGAGGAGTGGCTCAAGCTTACGGCGCGGCTTATCGCGCAGTTGGCACAGAACATGGCCATCGCCACCACCCCCAAGTCAAAACACTGCCGCTTCAAGAGCCTGGAGCTTCTGCCAATGCAGGAAGTATCCGCACTGCTGGTGCTCATCCTGGAAGGAGCCAAGGTCAAGCAACAACTGGTAACCATGGAGCAGCCTATATCGCAGGGAGAGCTTATACGCATAACCAACCACCTCAACACGACATATTCCGGCCTGGGGTTGGCTGACATCGCCGCTAAAGAGGACCCTCTTTCCCCTGCTGAAACGCGCATAACAGAGACCGTTACGGGCATAATGAAAGCAGAGGACGAACGCGAGGGAGAGGACCTCTACTTCACGGGACTCCACTTCATGCTCAACCAGCCGGAGTTCGCCCAGAACCAGCGAGCGCTTCCCCTTATGGAGCTGGTGGACCACGACGCCCTATCCAAAATAATCGCCCCACGGGGGCTCAAGGGCTACGAGGTACGGGTGACCATAGGCGAGGAGAACAAGACCCAAGCGGTGAAGGACTACAGCATAGTGATAAGCCGCTACGGACTGCCCAGCGAGGCGGGGGGAGTCATCGGCATAATCGGGCCCACCCGCATGCCCTATGCACGCACCATATCCAGCGTAAGCTACATCTCCTCCCTCTTAAGCGAGCTGGTTAAGGAGCTTTATGACGAAGATAGACCGGATAAAAGCAAGGGAGAATAACGCTTTAAATTATGTCTAGACAACCTTCAAAGGAAGAGAACTCCCCGCAGGAAGCGGCGGACATCGCCGATACCGAGGATATAGAGGCCCTTAAGGAAGTCTTGTCCCAGGAGAGGCAGAAAGCGGAGGAGCACCTGAGCGGCTGGCAGCGCACACAGGCAGACTTCATAAACTACAAGCGCCGAGCCGAGCGCGATAAGGAAGACATCTGCCGTTATGCCAACGCCGATCTCCTGGGCACTATACTACCCATACTGGACGACTTGGAGCGCGCCCTGGAGGCCGCGCCGGAGGACGCCGCCGGGGCGGACTGGCTGGAGGGCGTAATGCTCATAGAGCGCAACCTCCGCCAGAGCCTGACGGCGCAGGGGCTTACGCCCATAGAGGCGCTGGGGCAACCCTTTGACCCCAACCTGCACGAGGCCGTTAGGCAGGACAAGGGTGAGGAGGGAATAGTGGTCGCCGAACTGGCCAAGGGCTACAAACTGCACGATAGGGTCATCCGCCCATCCAAGGTAGTGGTGGGCAGCGATGACATGGACTAAGTAGGAGGAAAAGATGGGAAAAGTTATCGGAATAGATTTAGGCACAACCTTCTCCTGTATGGCTGTTATGGAGGCGGGAGAGCCTAAGGTAATACCCAACGCCGAGGGCGCCAGGACCACCCCGTCGGTGGTGGCGATGAGCAAGACAGGCGAACGCATGGTGGGCCAGGTGGCCCGCAGGCAGGCGATCACCAACCCCGACAATACCGTCTTCAGCATAAAGCGCCTGATGGGACGCAAGTTCGAGGAAGGGTCGGTGGAATATGACAAAAAGCTCTTGCCCTTCAAGATAACCAAGGCAGCTAACAACGACGCCTGGGTGAAGATGGGGGACAAGGATTACAGCCCGCCGGAGGTATCGGCCATGATACTTCAAAAGCTCAAGTCCGACGCCGAGGCCTACCTGGGCGAGGCGGTTACCGAGGTTGTCATAACTGTTCCGGCATACTTCAACGACAGCCAGCGCCAGGCCACCAAGGACGGCGGCAAGATAGCTGGACTCGAGGTGCTGCGCATAATAAACGAACCCACAGCGGCCGCCCTGGCCTACGGACTGGACAAGAAGGGCGAGGAGACGATAGCGGTCTACGACCTGGGCGGGGGCACCTTCGACATCTCCATCCTGGAGCTGGGCGAGGGCACCTTCCAGGTTAAGTCCACCAATGGCGATACCCACCTGGGCGGAGACGACTTCGACCAAAAGATAATGGACTGGCTTTGCAACGAGTTCAAGAAGGAGCAGGGCATAGACCTCAAAGAAGACAAGATGGCCTTACAGCGTCTTAAGGAAGCCGCCGAGAAGGCCAAGTGCGAGCTCTCCACTGTTCAACAGACGGAGATAAACCTGCCCTTCGTAACCGCAGACGCCAACGGCCCCAAGCACTTGAGCCTTACCCTCACCCGCTCCAATCTGGAGAAGCTGGTGATGGATCTGGTGGAGAAAACCTTGGAACCCTGTAAGCAGGCGCTTTCAGACGCGGAGAAAACATCCGCCCAGATAGACGAGGTAATCCTGGTCGGCGGACAGACCAGGATGCCCCTGGTTCAAGATAAGGTTAAGCAGTTCTTCGGTAAGGAGCCGCATAAGGGCGTAAACCCCGACGAGGTGGTGGCCATAGGCGCCGCCATACAGGCCGGGGTGCTTAAAGGGGAGGTAAAGGACGTGCTGCTTCTGGACGTCACGCCCCTAACCCTAGGCATAGAGACCCTGGGCGGGGTGATGACACCGCTTATACAGCGCAACACCACCATCCCCACCGCTAAGAGCCAGATATTCTCTACGGCGGCGGACAACCAGCCCAGCGTGGAGATACACGTCTTACAGGGGGAGAGACCCATGTCTGCGGACAACCGCACCCTGGGCAAATTCTCCCTGGACGGCATACTGCCCGCGCCACGAGGGGTGCCCCAGGTAGAGGTAGAGTTTGACATAGACGCCAACGGCATCCTGAACGTAAAGGCCCACGATAAGGGCACCGGCAAGGAGCAGAAGATAACCATCACAGCCTCCAGCGGGCTTTCCAAGGACGAGGTGGATAAAATGCAGAAGGAGGCGGATGCCCATTCCAGCGAGGATGCCAAGCGCCGCGATGAGGTAGAGACCAAGAACACCGCCGACACCCTGGTATATACCGCGGAGAAGACCCTGCGCGACCATAAGGACAAGATACCCGCCGATATGAACACTGAGGTGGAGGGCAAGATAACGGCAGTGAAGACAGCGCTAAACGGCAGCGACCTGGAGGCCATCAAGGAAGCCACCAAGGATCTAACCGACACCATGCAGAAGGTGGGCACTGCCGTTTACCAGCAGCAGCAGGCGCCTCCCCCACCCCCGGGTGAGGAGGGCAAGGGCGGCGACAAGGACGACACCATAGAGGGCGAGTTCCGCGAGGTCTAAAAGCAACCCCTTAAGGCAGGGAAGTTTAAGAGGGGCCAAAGCCCCTCTTCTACCCCCACACCCCTCCCCTTTGAAGGAGGGGGAAACAGGAAATGAGGCAGACGAAGGTATAAATGCCGGAGAAAAGAGACTACTACGAGGTGCTGGGCGTGGGCCGAGACGCCACCGACGAAGACTTAAGGAAGGCTTTTCGTAAACTGGCCTTCAAGTATCACCCCGACCACAACCACAATGATAAATCGGGGGACAGCTTCAAGGAGGTGAACGAGGCCTACGAGGTGCTCTCCAACCATGATAAGCGCACCGCCTACGACCGCTTCGGCCACAGCGGAGCCGAGGGGTTCTATGGGCGTGGCTTTGAGGGCTTCGGCTCCGGCGGCTTCGGGGACATATTCGAGGCCTTCTTTGGCGGCGCCACAACCACCCGACACGGCCCCCAGCGCGGCGCGGACCTGGTGATAAGCACCACCGTAACACTAAAGGAGGCGGCCCTGGGGTGCGAGAAGGAGGTCACCATACTACGCACCGAGCACTGTTCGGCGTGCGGGGGGACGGGGTGCAAGCCGGGCGCGAAGCCGCAGAAGTGCCCCAACTGTAACGGGCGCGGCCAGGTTCACCGTGTCCAACAGAGCATCTTCGGGCGCTTCACCAACGTAGCCACCTGCCCCCAGTGCCAGGGCACAGGCAGCATAATAACCGACCCCTGTACCCAATGCCGGGGCACGGGCAGGGAGAAGGGTAAGCACACCCTCTCGGTCAACATACCCGCCGGGGTGGAGACCGGATCCCAGATACGCATCCACTCCGAGGGCCACGCCGGCACGCGGGGGGGGCGACACGGAGACCTCTATATAACCCTTTCGGTGGAACGGCATGATACCTTCCGCCGTGACGGCGACGACATCATCTACGAGCTTCAGGTGAACTTCGCCCAGGCGGCGCTGGGCACCGAGGTGCACGTGCCCACCATAGAGGACGAAGAGGCCAAGCTTAAGGTGCCCGCCGGCAGCCAGGGGGGGCGGGTATTCCGCCTGAAGAACAAGGGGGTGCACCACCTCCGCGGACGCGGACGCGGCGACCAGATAGTGGTGCTTAACGTCCTCACGCCGCAGTCGCTCAGCAAGAGGCAGAAACAGCTTCTAAAGGAGCTGGGCGAAACACTGGAAACAGACGAGGCCTAACGGCAGCCGCTACCGACGGCCGTGCTTCTGGGAGAAGGAGGTCAACCCCCATGCGCGGCCATTGAGTTCGTGGCCGGCACTGGCGGCGAGCGAACCCAAAACCGCCTTGCGGGGGTCGGCGCCCTCAAAGAGGACACGGTAAATCATCTCCGTAACCGGCATCTCTATGCCGCGCTTACACGCCATTTCCCTCACGGCCACGGTGGTATTCACGCCCTCGGCCACGCCGCTCATGGAGGCGGTGATATCCTTTAAAGGCCGCCCCTTTATAATCTCCATTCCCACATGGTGGTTGCGGCTCAAGGGGCTTACACAGGTGGCGATGGCATCTCCCAGGCCGGAGAGCCCCACCAGGGTCAATGGGTTAGCCCCCAGGGCCAACCCCAGGGCCGTCATCTCTATGATGCTGCGGGTTATAAAAGCCGCCCTTGCATTGTCCCCTAGTCCCAACCCCTCCACCATGCCGGCGCCTATGGCGATGATGTTCTTCAGCACGCCACCCAACTCCACCCCCAGGACGTCGGTGTTGGTATATACGCAGAAGGAAGGGGTGTTAAGTATCTCCTGCGCCCTTTCGGCTACAGACTCTTCGGCGGCGGCCACTACCGTGGCCGCAGGCAGATTCTGCAGTATCTCCCGCGACAGGTTGGGGCCGGAGAGGACACAGATATGCCGCCGGTGGGTGGACGGCACCTCCTCGGCGATGACCTCGGACATGCGCTTGAGGCTCTTTGCCTCTAGTCCCTTGGCCGCGCTCATTATCAGCGTTGAGGGCTCAATGTAGGGGGCGGCAAGGTGTATATTACCCCGCATGGTCTGGGAGGGCACGGCCAGAATAACCGCATCTGCCCCTTTAAGCGCCTCCTGCATGGAGGTGGTGACCAATAGGCTGGCAGGGAACGGCTCTCCGGGGAGGACGGACGGATTGGGGCCTTCCCCCTCCACCCGCCGCCCCTCGGCCTCCGTGCGCGCCCACAGCCGCACGTCCGCACCGTTGCAGGCCAGCATGGTCGCCAGTGTCCTGCCCCAGGAGGTGGTGCCTATTACAGCTATGCGGGGCATGGCCTACTTCCTATCCTCGGGCTTGGCCTCATGGGGCGTGGCCTTCTCCCCCAGGCGGCGCTCCGTGCCCGCCAGCAGGCGGGCGATATTATCGCGGTGCATTCCCAGCACCACCGCTGTGCCAATTAAGGCATAGGCCAGGTATTCTATGGGATATCCATTTAGAACCGTCAGCGGGGCCAGAATGGCATAGGTGCTTATCACAGCGCAGATTGAGCCCAGAGAGACGAACCTGGTCAATCCCACCCCGATGATGAATATCTCACCACCGAATATGGCCGCTGGCGGATAAAGTGCTAAAAGACCTCCGAAGAAGGTGGCCACCCCTCTTCCCCCACCCTTGAAGCGGAGGAACACGGAGCGTGTATGGCCACCCATAGCGGCCAGGGCGGCGATCACCTGGGCCACCAGCACGCCGCTACCGTAGTTATTAATCACTATGGCGTCGCGGCCAACTATCAACCCGGCGAATATAACCGCCAGAAATCCCTTGGAGAGGTCCAGGGAAAAGACGGCTATGGCCAACTTATGCCCCGCCGTGCGCAATACGTTGGTGCTGCCCATCTTGCCGCTGCCGTACTGACGCACGTCAACCCTGGTCTTCCACCGCGTCAGCAGCAGACCGAAGGGTACGGAGCCTAAGAGATAGCCCATAACCGCCACCAGGGCGAAGTTGGCCGCAGTGCTCACTTCTCGCCCCTGCTCTTAAAGGTCATTTTGAGCGGTGTGCCAGCGAAGCCGAAGACACCGCGCAACTTGTTCTCCAGATAGCGCTGATAGGAGAAGTGCATAAGACGGGCATCGTTCACAAAGAAAACGAAGGTGGGCGGGGCCACATCAGCCTGGGTGACATACAGCACCTTGAGCTGCCGCCTGCCCTTGCGGGGGGGAGGATGCGCCGCCACCGCCTGCTGGACCACGCTGTTAAGCGCTGCGGTGGCCAGGCGCTTGCCCCTCTCCTCATAAACCTGGCTCACCCTAGGCATAATCTTATTCACCCCCTTGCCCGACTTGGCCGAAGCATAAAGCACCGATGCATAAGGGATAAACCGAAACCGTCCTCTTACATACTCGGTACACCCGAAGGTGTCCTTATCCTCAACGAGGTCCCACTTATTGACCACCAATACTATACCCTTGCCCGCGCTTTCCACATAGCCGGCTATATGTATATCCTGAGCCGTGGCCAGCTCAGTGGAGTCCAGAACTAGAAGCACGACATCAGCCCTGTCTATGGCTTTTAGGGCACGGAGCACGCTATACTTACTCACCCCACCACCTATGCGCCCCCGCCTCTTGATGCCGCTGGTATCAATAAGCAGCACGCTTTGTTCGCCCGAGTCAATCACAGTATCTATGGAATCTCGTGTGGTGCCAGGGACATCACTGGTGATGACCCGCTCCTCCCCCAGCATGGTATTCAAAAGGGTGGACTTGCCCACGTTGGGCCTGCCCACCACGGCTACGCGCATACCTTCAAACTCGGGTAGGGACGGCTGGGGAGGCGGCAGCAGGGCCACCACTTGTTCCATCATCTCGGCCACCCCCCGCCCGTGATGAGCGCTTATGGGGAAGGGTTCTCCCAACCCCAGAGAGTGGAACTCTACCGCGTCCTCTGCCAGACGTGGGTTATCAGCCTTATTGGCTGCCACCACCAGGGGCTTTTCGGAGCGGCGTAACATATCGGCTATGTCCTGGTCAGCAGGGGTAACACTGCCCCTTACGTCCACCAGGAAGATGATGGCATCTGCCTCGGCCAGCGCCACCTCCGCCTGCCGCCTCACCCCCTCATCTATCTCGCCCTCGGACTCCAACTCAAGTCCCCCTGTATCCACTACGGCAAAGTCGCGACCGCATGACGAAACGTCAGCCATGACACGGTCGCGGGTGGTGCCGGGAAGATCGGCCACTATGGCGATACGCTGGCCGGCGAGCCTATTCAAAAGGGTAGATTTACCTACGTTCTGCCTGCCGATGATGGCCACCATCGGTTTGCCCATAACCCACCTCACAGGTATCCGGGAAGAGGTATCTCCAAACCCCCTAGCATATGCGCCAGGAGCGCCTTCTGAATGTGAAGGCGGTTCTCAGCCTGGTCAAAAACCACTGACCGCGGCCCGTCCAGGACCTCGTCCGATACCTCCTCACCCCGATGCGCCGGCAGGGGATGCATGAATATGGCGTCCGCCTTGGCCAGGGAGAGTATCTCGGGGGTTACCTTATAGGAGGCGAATGCCTGGCGGCGGCGGGGGGACTCCTCCTCCTGCCCCATGCTTGTCCAGACATCGGTATAGACCACATCGGCCCCAGAGACGGCCTCGGCAGGGTCATCCGTCTGGCATATCTCGACCCCGCTGCCTAAGGCATAACCCTGGGCCAGGGAGAGCATCCTCTTATCCAGGCTATAATCAGGCGGGGAGGCAATGGCAAAGTTTACCCCGGTTAGCACGGCGGCCAGCATAAGGCTCACGGCTACGTTGTTGCCATCGCCAACGTAGGCCAGGTTCTGCCCTTCCAGGCCCCCCTTTTTCTCAAATATGGTTAGCATGTCGGCGAGAGCCTGACAGGGGTGCTCCACGTCAGAGAGTGCATTTATCACCGGAATGGAGGCGGACTCGGCAAGCCCCTTAACTGTATTATGGGAGAAGGTGCGCGCCACGATGACGTCCGCGTAGCGACTCAAGACACGGGCCACGTCGGGCACGGATTCCCGCTCGCCCAGACCCACCTCGGCTGGGGACATATATAAACTCTCACCGCCAAGCTGGCGCATGGCGGTCTCGAAGCTAACCCTGGTCCTAAGCGAGGGCTTCTCAAAAAGGAGCACCATCGTCTTGCCCTCAAGCAGGGAGAGCCAACCCTTAGACTCCATATCCACCGCCTCCGAGATGAGCAGATTTATCTCAGAGGTGTCCAGGTCGGATACGGAAAGCAGGTCCTTACCTCTCACACAAACCCTCCTTATATCTCCCGCAGTATACCATAAAAGAACGCGCCTCCGTAAAGCACTCGCCTTGACAAACCCCGAAAGTGTCAGGATAACATTGGAAGTAAGAATATGATTCCCCGTCCCCAAGCTGTGAGGAGGAAAAGGGTTATGCGGAAAAGCTCAACGGTCCTTAGAATAGCAGCGCTGGCGGCGCCGGCCGCCATAGTAGCGGCCCTCGTCTTGGGGTGCGCCGCCCCCACCACCCCCGCATTCCAGGACATCACCACAGCCCAGGCTGCCGAAATGATGGCGGACAGGCAGGACGACCCCGACTTCGTTATCCTGGACGTGCGCACAGCGGAGGAATTCTCCGAGGGGTATATAGAAGGCGCCCTCAACCTGGATTTCTACGATACGGAGTTCCGCTCCAAGCTGGACGTTCTGAACAAAGACAGAACCTACCTGGTCTACTGCAGGTCAGGGCGCAGGAGCGCGAGCGCGCTGGACACCATGGCAGAGCTGGGCTTTAAGGAAGCCTAGAACATGGAGGGAGGCATAACCCAGTGGGAGGCGGAGGGACGCCCCGTAGTCCCGGGGGAGCCCCTCTACGAAGAGGAGTCCCTCTCCCCTAACGATGCCCACCGCATGATAGAGGAAAACCGGGATAACCCCGACTTCCTGGTCATAGACCTTCAAAAGGCGGAGGACTTCGCCAGCGCCCACATAATTGAAGCGGTGAACATGCCCTACGACCAGGACGACTTCCGCGGCCGGCTGGAGGCGCTGGACAGGGAGGGAACATACCTGCTCTACCACACCTGCGCCTGCGGGCACACCGCCGAGAAGGCCCTGGGGGTTATGGTTCAGATGGGCTTTACGGATGTTTATATAATGCCGGACGGGCTGGACTCCTGGACGGCGCTGGGTCTGCCCACGTCGGAGTAACCGTCCCAACCACCCCCCAAGGGGTGATTGGCCCACCCAAGCCCACCCTCGAAGGGTGTGCCACTTATGCCGCTGGCTCACCACCAAACTTAGAGGCCAGCAAATCATAAATAAGCGCCACCAATTTCAAGAGGATTTCAGCCTCATCAGCCAAAACTCTATGGCCTTGACGGACTTCGGCACGTGGGTGAACAGTATCACGCACATCACGAGCCCCTTCAGCATATTTCAAGGCTGACCCTTTAATTAAACTTAACTTTACGGACAACTTAATGAGCTTCGCCATACCAATCCTGTCCCACCTAATATATCTACCCTCACGAGGTAGCCTTAATTCCCCAGCCAGCTTAATCAACTGCTGCTCCGTGGCAACCTCTGGCCTCTTAATGCTATCCAAGAGCATGCCCTCTATCAAACCCCCACATAACAACCCACAAGCTTTATATGCCCCCGCGTTAAACGCCCTCTGCGCCTCCATATAATCCAACACAAGAACCCTTCGCAGTTCAGGACTGGTTACAAACGAGAAGTCCCTCTCATCAAAGGTCCGTTCGTCTGATTCCTCTCCCAACAATAATTCAAGGCGGTTAACTAGGCACTTGAGATGTTGTTCTGTTCGCTTGGAGGGTAGGTCTGAAGGCATAATCCCAATGGGCAATAAACCACCATGCTCGGGGGCATACGCCTGCAGCACACCATCGGGCATTTTTATCAGTTGCCCGTTCAAAACAGGGTCGTCGTAAAATACCCTTGAAGCTGCCGCTATTAAGTCGTTATAAGTTTTCATACGCACTTCATCACAGCCAAAATCCCCTGCCTTAATAGCTTGTTGTACTTCATCAAGCAGATCCTTTGCCTGCTTTAATACCCGCTTACCCTCTGTTCCGCGCAAGCTAGACATATATACTATCACCTACGTTGTTTTGTCTAATTATACCTCAATCCGCAGGGGCGTTTAAGAGGGGCGTCAGCCCCTCTTTATTAATCTCCTCCCCCTCTCCTT
>CAZVIZ010000015.1:0-11651 GCA_964627215.1 uncultured Dehalococcoidales bacterium | reverse complement strand
AAAATGTGGTGAGCCGCCGAGGACTCGAACCTCGAACCTGCTGATTAAGAGTCAGCTGCTCTGCCAGTTGAGCTAGCGGCCCCAACAACTAAACATTCTAGCAAAGATGCGCCCCACAATACAACCGCAAGCGCCCGTTAATGCCGCCCCTTTTTACGGAACAGATCCAGGAACCTGTCCTCGTATTCCCCAAACACCCCCCAGCGGTCAAGCTCGTTCTTAAGCTCCTGGGGGTCACTTAATTCCGCCGCCACGCGGCTGAAAAGCTCCTCGATCCTTACCCTGCCGTCCATGGGGACGCCACCGCGGTCTATATTCAGCAGTCCTCGGCCTTGCATCTGGGAAAGGTTCTCCATCACCGAGCTCATCGTCATCTCGTAGATGAACTTCAAGAGTGAAACGTCCCACATATCGTCCTTGCCCTTGACGATGGAGGCCAGAGGGTCGTTGCGCTTGTCAATATCCTGGTTTATCCTGTCTACCACCGCCTGTAACCCTCCGGAGACGATGCTGAGCTCGTGGGGCTGGTTGCGATAGGTATAGAACAATCCCGGCGAATTGGGGCCACCGTGCTGCATCATCCGGCGCAGGTAACCCTCGGCTTCCTGGCTAAAGCCTCTTAAATGCGACAGGTAGGCGGGGGTAACTATGCGGGGCCTCTCGGCGATAACCCTGCCCTCCCGCACCACCGTCTCCACCCTATCCTCCCGATCCAACTCGGTATACACCGGCTCGGTTACTAGGTAGTAGTGCACATTAGTGGTACCAAATGTGGAAAGGCGTTGGCGGGGCAGCCTGATTATCTCGGTATTGGCAACCGCCTGCCTTATCCTCTCATCGCTGCTATCCACACCTCTCACCCCCTAATCTATACCTTGGGACAACCGAAAAGACGGCAGAAGATACGACCCAGGCCGGTTATGCTGAAGGGGAAGAATATGTAGGAATCTGTATTAGAACAGTAGACCTTCTCAGAGGCAGGGTCAAAGGCCACATCAATCCTCTCCCCCTCTACCTCCGAGTAGAAATGGAACATGGGGAAGGGCGCCCCCCCCACCATATCGGCACGATAGATCACCATACACCCCATCAGCTCGGCCTCAAGTCCCCGCCTCTCCGCCTCGGCCATTATGCGCAGGGACTTGTCCAGGCAATTGTTAAAGGCCAGGTTATAGCGCTGGTGATAGGTATCATCAATAAACTGCAAAAGTGCCTCGTTCTCCACCGACCCGTTCTGGGGCGGGATGGTGACTCTCATGCGCATATCGGAGAACACACATCCCGAGGTCAGGGGCGCAATAAGCCCCACAACCAGCCCCAACACCAGCGCCAGGCGCGCGTCGGCGCGGCGCCCTTTACCCCGTCTACGATATGTCGGCGAGTTCCTGCTTATATTCCTTGAGTAATAAGACATACTGCGAATCCAGTTTGGCCCGTATCTTGCGCCACTCCTCCCTAAACTGCGGCTGTCTCTCCACGTCTATGCCGGTGCCCATATAGGTGCCATACTGCTGCGTAAGCGCCTGCTTCAATTTGCCTTCCATGTCGGCCTTAAGCTGCTTACGCGCCTGCGCGCGCTGCTGCTCGCCCTCGCCCGCATAGTGCTCAAAGATGCGCCGCATCTTGCTGAACACGTTCTCCACCGCGGTTTTGTCCTTCCTGACCAGCTTCAGGCCATCCATAGCCCGCTTATTGGTCCTTCTCTCGGCATCGCTCTCGGGCAGGCGCATAGCGCCGATGAGCACCTCGGCAACACCCCGCATAACGTACACCTTCACCGCCTCTTCATAGCCAGCCAAGCCCTTAATCAGGCTGCCGCCGCGCTTCATATACTTGGCCCCCAGCCCCCGCCCCTCGGGGACATACTTCCACCCCATGCGCTCCTCGTCGGTAGCGCTCTCCAGCCGCTCTATCTTTTCCATTGCTATCTCAAGGGCGCTCTTTATCTCGTCCACAGGACCACCTCTCACATTAAGGTATTATACTAGAAATGAAGGGGTTTTTAAAAAGCAGCGGGGTTAACCCCCCCCCAGGATTGGTGCTATAATACTCGCCATGGCCGAGGACTTTGAAATACTGGAACATACCGCCGACGTGGGCATAATAGCCCGCGGCGAGACTCTGGAGCAGGCTTTCATAAACGCCGCCAGGGGTATGTTCAGCCTAATGGCGGAGGCAAGCGACACGGAGGAGACGAAGAGACGGGACATTGAGCTAAAAGCCGCCGACAGGGAGAGCCTGCTTGTAGCGTGGCTCAACGAGCTTATATATATCTTTGATGCCGAGGGCATACTCTTCAGCCGATTTGAGGTAGCAAGCCTCACCAATACAAAGCTTGCCGCCGTTGCCTACGGCGAGCGTGCGAACGTCTTAAAGCACGGCCTAAAGATGGGCATAAAAGCCGCCACGTACCATATGCTCAAGGTGGAAAAACGCGGCGGGGGCTACCGGGTGCAGGTGCTGCTGGACATTTAGTAAGGAGGGCGAGATGCCGTCACCCTGGGGAGGGATACTTACAAGGCTGGGCGAGTGCCGCTGGGAGATACCGGCAGACTATAAGCCGGGCATGCGCGTCCCCGGCCTTATATTCGCAAGCGAGGCGATGTTGGGCCACATCCTGGAGGAGCGCGCCCTGGAGCAGGTGGCCAACGTGGCCTTCCTGCCCGGCATAGTGGGGCACTCCCTAGCCATGCCTGATATACACTGGGGCTACGGCTTCCCTATCGGCGGTGTGGCCGCCACCAGGGTTGCGGACGGAGTGGTATCGCCGGGCGGGGTAGGCTTTGATATAAATTGCGGAGTGAGGCTACTGAGAACCGACCTCATGCGGGAGGAGGTGGCACCGCGCATAGATGCCCTGCTGGACGACCTCTATATGAACGTGCCCTCAGGCCTGGGGTCCAGGGGCAGGATACGCCTTTCCGAGCGCGACCTGGAGGCAGTGCTGGCGAAAGGGGGACAATGGGCCCTGGAGGCGGGCTACGGGGAAGGAAGAGATACAACCGTGACCGAGGAGGGGGGATGGCTTAAAAACGCCGACCCCAATGTCGTAAGCCCCAAGGCTAGGAAGCGGGGAGCGCCCCAGCTGGGGACGCTGGGTTCGGGAAACCACTTCCTGGAGATAGAGGCGGTGGAGGAGATATACGACCCTCGGACGGCGGAGGCGATGGGCATCACACAGCCAGGGCAAGTGCTCATAATGATACACACCGGATCCCGCGGCTTGGGGCACCAAGTATGCAGCGACTACTTGAAGGTGCTTGCGGAGGCGACCAGGAGATACGCCATAGACCTCCCCGACCGCCAACTGGCCTGCGCACCCATAGACTCCAACGAAGGGCAGGAATACCTGAAGGCGATGGCATGCGCCGCAAACTACGCCTGGGCCAACCGCCAGTGCATCGCCCACTGGGTCAGGCAGTCCTTTATGAGGGTACTGGGGCAGGGTCCGAGCCGCATAGGGCTGGAGCAGGTCTACGATGTATGTCATAATATCGCCAAGATAGAGACGCACACCGTGGAGGGTAAAAAGCAGAAGCTCTGCGTCCATCGCAAGGGAGCTACCAGGGCATTCCAACCCCACCACCCTATCCTACCCACAGCCTATAAGGATATAGGCCAGCCGGTGTTGATACCTGGCGATATGGGACGCTACTCATTCATAGCCGTGGGCACGGAGGGGGCCATGAGGCTCTCCTTTGGCTCCACCTGCCACGGTGCCGGCAGGCTCAAGAGCCGTGGTGAGGCCAAGCGCAGCATGAGGGGGGAGGAGGTTATGAGAAAGCTAAAGGCAGAAGGAATAACCGTGAGGGCGGGGAGCATAGGGGCGCTGGCCGAGGAGGCATCGCCGGCATATAAGGACGTGGCGGAGGTAGTGGAGGCAGCCCACAAGGCAGGTATATCCCGCAGGATTATAAAGTCCGCCCCTATGGGGGTTATTAAAGGATAGCCAGATGAGCCGTAATCAGCCCACCACAGTATACCTCCCCCCACCCAACACTAAGGGAGAGCGCTCGCTGGAGGAGGCGATAGCCGCCAGACGTTCCGTGAGAGATTTCGCCCCCAACACATTGGCGCAGGTAGAGCTGGCCCAGCTGCTATGGGCCGCCCAGGGCACAAGTGACCGCAGGCATCAATACAGAACTGCGCCCAGCGCCGGGGCCACCTACCCTCTGGAGATATTCGTGGTAGCGGGCAAGGAAGGCGTAGAGGGCATGGAGGAGGGAATATTCCACTACGTGGTGGATGACCACTGCCTCACCATGCTACAAAAGGGGGACAAACGGCAGGCGCTGGCCAGCGCGGCGCTTAAACAGGACAGCATACTCCAGGCTCCCCTTGACATAGTAATCTGCGCCGTATACGAGCGCACTTGTTTGAGCTACGGCGGCCGCGGCGCGAGATATGTCCACATGGAGGCGGGGCACGCAGGAGAGAACATCTACCTTCAAGCCGCCGCACTCGGGCTGGGCACGGTGGCCATAGGCGCCTTCAACGACGATGAGGTCGGGCAGGCATTGGGACTGGACGAGCAGTACCACCCCCTATACATCATGCCAGTGGGGATACCCGCCCGCCGGTAAGCTGCCCGCGACACGCCAGCCAGATTGACAACACATTAGCGTAGATACTATCATTTAGGGACTATGGCTAAAACAATAGCGGAGATAAACGAGAAGATAAAGGCGGGCAAGGCAGTGGTGGCCACTGCCGAGGAGATTATCGGCCTGGTGGCCAAGGACGGAGCCGCCAAGACGGCGCGCGACGTCGATGTGGTAACCACCGGCACCTTCGGCCCGATGTGCTCCTCCAGCGCCTATTTCAACATCGGCCACTCCAAACCCCGCATAAAGCTGGGCGGGGGTAGGGCCTACTTGAACGACGTGCCGGCGTATGTGGGCTTTGCCGCTGTGGATTTGCTCATAGGGGCAAACGCCCTACCCGACGACGACCCCCGCAACAAGATACACCCCGGCGAGTTCAACTATGGCGGAGGGCACGTCATAGAGGAGCTAGTGGCAGGTAAGGACATCAAGCTCTCTGCCACCGCCTATGGCACGGACTGCTACCCCAAGCGCAGGTTGGATACGTGGGTAAATATAAAAGACATGAACGAGGCAGTGTTGTTCAACATGAGGAACTGCTACCAGAACTACAACGTGGCAGTAAACGCCTCGGGCAAGATTATCTATACCTATATGGGCATGCTCAAACCAAAGCTGGGCAATGCTAACTACTGCAGCGCCGGTCAGCTTTCGCCGCTTTTGAACGACCCCTACTACAAGACAATAGGCATCGGCACGCGGATATTCCTGGGTGGCGGGCAGGGTTACATCTCCTGGCAGGGGACACAGCACAACCCCCATGTCCCCCGCACAGAGGACGGCGTGCCCAAGGCAGGCTCAGGCACGCTGGCGGTTATTGGTGACCTTAAGGTGATGTCTCCCGAGTGGCTGGTGGGCACCAGTATGCTGGGCTATGGCACTACTCTAACGGTGGGCATCGGCGTTCCCATACCCATACTCTCGGAAGAGATACTTAGGTACACCGCAGTGACTGATAGCGACATCTATGCACCCATAGTGGACTACGCAGGGGCCTATCCTCAGCTTAAGACGGAGACCCTGGGCGCAGTGAGCTATGCTGAGCTTAAGAGCGGCGAGATAAAGGTAAAGGGCAAGAACGTTCCCACCGCCTCCCTGTCCAGCTACCCCAAGGCGATGGAGATAGCCACCACCTTAAAGCGGTGGATACAGGAGGGTGAATTCCTGCTCACCGAGGCGGTATCACCGCTGCCCGGTGCTGAGACGGAGGCCAAGTTTAAGCCTCTGAAAGAGCGCCCGATAAAGGACTAGCGGGAATTATATAAAGATGGAAACAGTAAAGAAGAGAATCGTGCTCCACTTCCCCAAGCGGCTGGTGGATAGGCCCATAATCAGCCATCTGGTCAGGGAGTTTAAGCTGGACTTCAACATACTCAAGGCGTCCGTCACCCAGGACGAAGAAGGGGTTATGGTGATGGAGCTGAGCGGGGAGCAGGCCGACTACGACAATGGCATCGGCTACCTTAGCAAGGCGGGGGTGAAGATACAGGACCTAAGCCAGGACATCCGCCGCAACGAGGAACGGTGCACCCACTGCGGCGCCTGCGTAGCCTTCTGCCCCACCAGCGCCTTTGAGCTTGACCTGGGCACCAGACGAATAGAGTTCCACAATGACAAGTGCATAGCCTGCGGGCTGTGCATCAAGGCCTGCCCACCGCGGGCTATGGAGGTGCATTTCTAAGTCTATGTACCAGCCCCGGACATACCGGCACTGGGTTACAGACGAGGACCTGGTCTCCTTCCATGCCACAGTAAAAGAGACCGACCTGTATATACGCGCCCACAACGACCTCTCCCGGAGGGCGGAGGAACTGGTAGTAGAGTGCCGCCGTGACCTGGAGACATACATAGCCGCAAACCCCGACTTCCTTAAATCGCTTACACCCGTACCCATAGAGGAAAGCGCCCCTCTTATAGTAAGACAGATGGGCCGCGCCGCTGAAGCGGCTGGGGTAGGCCCCATGGCCGCCGTAGCAGGGGCTATAGCCGAGTTCGTGGGGCGGGGGCTTGGGGAACACTCCGATGAGATTATAGTGGAGAACGGCGGCGACATCTACCTTAAAAGTCTAAAACCAAGGACCGTGGGTATATACGCCGGCTCCTCCCCGCTTTCAGGAAGGGTAGGGCTTAAGATAGCCGCCACCCACACCCCTTTAGGGGTATGCACCTCGTCGGGGACGGTGGGGCACTCCTTGAGCCTGGGCAGGGCAGATGCCGTGGTAGCACTCTCTCCATCGACCGCCCTGGCAGACGCTGCCGCCACCGCCATAGCCAATACCGTAAGCAACGCAGACGACATCGCTAAAGCCCTGACCACCGCCGAGGATATGGAGGGCATAACGGGAGCGGTGATAATAATCGGCGACCGCACAGGGCTGTGGGGCAGGGTTGAAGTCTGCCCCATGCCGCGATAACGAAAGGGAAGGGAATGGCCAAAAGACGCCTAGCACTCAGCTTTCCCGCTGACCTGCTCTCAGAACCCGTAATTTACATCATCAGCCAGCAGTTCAACCTGGTGACCAACATCCGTCGCGCCGAAATCGTCGAGGACAGCGGCTGGATTGACCTGGAAGTTGAGGGCACGGATAAAGACATAGAGGACGGGATCTCCTGGGCTATCTCCAGGGGCATAAGAGTGGAGACCCTCTCCGAGGAGTGAGGGGCTACTCTCGGGGCGGTTCATCCCCGTGCTGGCGGAACCAGCGCTTTATCTCGTCCAGGGCGGGGGGAGAGACGTAAAACACCTGGATATCAGACTTGAAGCGAACCTGGTAGCCCTCCCTCATGAAGAACACCCCCACCTCATCTCCGTCCAGCGTCTCATCTATACGCTTGGCGATATGCCGACCGCGCCGCTTGGCGGCCGCCGTATAATTACGGTAGACCTTGGTGAACACGGACTCGTTCTCCAGGCCCACTACCAGGCACCGACTCCAGTCCATAAACTCGCTTAATAGCCCCCCCTCCTCCACAGCCTCCAAGCAAGCCCCCTTGGCCAGGCGGTTCTCCGTCACCTGGTAACTGCGCTCGTTTAAGGTCTTTATGCCCCTCACCCCCTCATCACCACCCTCGGAGATAAGCTCGTGGTATATGCGGCTTATCCGCCCCAGCTTGCGCTCCAGGGCACCTATCTGGTCCTCAACCTGGCTCCAGTAGCGGTTGAACTTCTCCACATATTCTTCCGGAGCCTCCTTCTCACAGTAGATTAGAGGCACGAAGTATAGCCGCCTGCCCTTCTTGAAATCGGCGGCCTCTGGCTTCTCTATTCTGCCCAGTTCCTCAGCCATATCACTTCACCCTGACCGTAATGATAATATCGCCCGGCATGCCGTCGGTTATCTGTTTAGCGCCTCGGAGACGTATAGTAGCCCCGTCCTTGACGCCGGAGGGTATCTTCACCCGAAGCTTTTTCCCTTTGCGTTTGAGGTCCTTCTCCAAGCCACTTGCCGCCTGCGCAGCTGTGATGGCTATCTCGTAGCGCGTCTCCTGCAGCGAGCGCTGCGGCTGCCGCTGGCGCTGCGCCTGGGCGAAGACATCACCCAGGTCTATCCGCTGTCCCCGCCCGAAGCTCCCCCCCCCAGGGCCAGAGAAGGAAGTGAAGGAGAACTTGCCCCCCCTACCACCACCACCCCGCAGGATCTCACCGAAGACGTCGTCCAGGAAGCCGAAGCCAAGATGGGCACCATCATAGTCCCGTAAGACGTCCTCAAAGGTGGTGCGGGTATAAGGACTGGCGAATATGTCACCCAGGTCGCCCACGGTGCCAAACTGATCGTACTGCTTGCGCTTCTCTGGGTCGCCCAGTATAGCGTAGGCCTCGTTTATCTCCTTGAAGCGGTGGCCCGCATCCTTCTCCTTGCCAGGATTGCGATCGGGGTGATACTTCATGGCAAGCTTGCGATAGGCCTTTTTTATGGCCTTAGCATCGGCGTCACGGGGGACGCCCAGAACCTCGTAGTAGTCTTTTGCGGACTTCATCTCGTCTCCGTCCGGAAGGCGTAAAGCGCGCTTACTCGGCAAGCACCTCGGTGGCCCTATCCAGTACCGACTGTGGTATGGTGACACCTAAGCGCTCAGCCGCCGCGGTATTCAGGTATAGGGCAGTCATGGGGGCTTTCTTCACCGCTATGCTAGCCGGGTCGGCACCGTTCAATATCTGAGCCGCTACCTTGCCGCACTCCACACCCAGGTCATAGTAGTTGAGGCCTGGGGTGCCGATGGAGCCCCTCTCCACGGTGGCAGTATCGGCGGCGAAGAGAGGTATCTGGTTCTCCTCACAGACCGAGACCACCGCCTCAAAGGCGGATACTACGGTGTTGTCGGTAGGAACCCAGATGACGTCCACCCTACCCACCATGGACTGAGCCGCAGTGAGTACGTCGGCAGAAGATGCCGCCGTGGCATCCACAACCTCGGTTACACCAAGACCGGGCGCGACGTTCTTAAGCTCGTCCACCTGCCCCACGGAGTTAACCTCTCCAGCGTTGTAGATGGTGCCGATGACGGCGACATCGGGGACGATGTCAGCCACCAGCTGAATCTGCGCGCCTACGTCAGCCCAATCACTGATGCCGGTCACATTACCTCCAGGGCTGTCCCAGCTGTCCACCAACCGGGCCGCCACGGGGTCGGTCACAGAGCCAAAAACAATGGGTGTATTCGTAGCCTTGGCCGCCTCTACGCAAGCCTGGGCGGTGGGAGTGGCGATGGCCAGAATGAGGTCCGACCTGTCGGCGACGAAGCTATTGGCTATGGTGGCCGCAAGCGTCATATCGCCCTCAGCATTGCGAGAGTCGTAGGCAACGTTGTCTCCTTCTACGAAACCCTCTTCGGCCAGCTGGTCTATGAAACCCTGCCTGTTGGCATCCAGGGCCGGGTGTGTAACTATCTGGGTGATGCCTATCTTATAGACCTTTTTGCCCCCAGGCATACCGGCGTTGCAACCGCCCAGCAGTGGGATAGCCAGGGCTATTACTGATATGAGCCCGATGCTAGCCAGCAGGACCCACAATTTTTTCATCTTCACCTTCATAATCCCCTGGAAATCCTTTTAACAGTCAACCCATTCAGGCATCAGTGCATATCTCACCCCCCACAGGGTAAGATTACACTGAACCCCATATTACATCGCAGGCAGGGCAAAGTCAACCTACCCTCCCTAATTTAGGCAAGCTGGGGCAAAATCAGACAGCAAGGGAAGCCCCTGGCAAGCTAGAGGGCAAATATGCCCTATCATGCCCTGTATATCCCCTCTATACGCCCTTTAACTGGTTCTTACTTCCCCACACACCTGCCCACACCCCACCCCAGCGCTGTTGCTGGCAGCGGAGGCTAAGTGCTATAATGAAGCCCAAATGGAGCTTTCCCGCGAAGAGGTGTTACACATCGCCAAGCTGGCGCGGCTGGGGCTCACCGAGGACGAGGTGAGCCGCCTGAGAAGCGAGCTTTCAGACCTGCTTGAGCACTTCAAGGAGCTCCAGCAGGTGGACACGACTGACGTTCCCCCCACCACCCAGTCCATACCCCTTAAGAACGTAACCAGAGAGGACAAGGCAGTCCCCTCACTGCCACCGGACGAGGTTCTGGCCAACGCCCCCCACCGCGAGGGTGACTTCTTCCGCGTGCGGGCGGTGCTGGAGGAATAGACTTGCCACGCACCTTTAAACGTCTAAGTATAGCCGAGGCGCGGCACCTTCTGAACAGCAAGGAGTGCTCCTCGGTGGAGCTTACGCGGGCCCACCTAAAGCGTATTGAAGAGGTGGAACCCAAACTGGGCGCCCTCACCAACATCACAGCGGATAGAGCCTTATCTCAGGCCGAGGAGGCCGATAAGCTCATCGCCCAGGGCAAGGCGGGGACTTTAACCGGCATACCCGCCATCATAAAAGACAACATCTGCACCAAGGGCATAAAAACCACCTGCTCGTCGCGTATGCTGGCCGACTTCGTCCCGCCCTACGACGCCCACGTTATGGAGAGGCTTCATGAAGCTGGCATAGTGATGGTAGGCAAGGCCAACCTGGACGAGTTCGCCATGGGGTCTTCAACGGAACACTCCGCCTTCTACACCACCCGCAACCCCTGGGACCTGGAGCGCGTTCCCGGCGGCTCCAGCGGAGGCTCGGCAGCGGCAATGGCCGCCGGAGAGGCGGTCTACTCCCTGGGCTCGGACACCGGGGGCAGTATACGCCTCCCCGCCAGCTTCTGCGGCATAAGCGGCTTCAAGCCCACCTACAGCCGTGTGAGCCGATACGGGCTGGTGGCCTTTGCCAGCTCCCTGGACCAGATAGGCCCCTTAGCCGAGGACGCATTAGGATGCGCCGAGGTGTTAAATGTAATCTCAGGCTACGACCTCAGGGATTCAACCTCCTCTCCCCAAGACCCCACCGACTACACCGCCAACCTTAATGGCGGCATAAAGGGAATGCGGTTGGGCGTGCCCCAGGAATACCTGGTGGAGGGGATGCAAGCAGAGGTCGCAGACATCTTCAAAAAAGCCATAGCGGATCTTGAGGGACTGGGGGCGGAGGTGGACTTCGACGTCTCCCTACCCCACACCTCCCACGCCCTGGCAGTCTACTATATCATCGCCCCCTCCGAGGCCTCGGCTAACCTGGCCCGCTACGACGGGGTGAAATATGGTTTCCGCTACGAAGACGCCGAAAGCATGTGGGACGCCATGGAGAAGACCCGTGAGGACGGCTTCGGCGCCGAGGTAAAGCGGCGCATAATGCTGGGCACATACGCCCTCTCCGCCGGCTACTATGACGCCTGGTACCTGAAGGCACAAAAGGTGAGAACCCTGATACGCCAGGAGTTTGACCAGGCTTTTACTAAATACGACGCCCTGATAACCCCCACCGCCCCCACCACCCCCTTCAAGATAGGCGAGAAGACCACCGATCCCCTCCAGATGTACCTGTCTGATGTATGCACACTGCCCATAAACATAGCCGGCCTGCCGGGCATATCCATCCCTGCCGGGTTCGCCGAGGGGCTGCCGGTGGGCATGCAGATTATCGGCAAGCCCTTCGCCGAGGAGACGAT
>CAZVIZ010000014.1:1755-17548 GCA_964627215.1 uncultured Dehalococcoidales bacterium | reverse complement strand
CTGGAAGGGGTGCCTGAAATGATGAAGATCGTGCAGGTCGAGGCCCTTTTCCCCGACGGCACGAAGCTGGTCACCGTTAAGAATCCGATCCGAGACTAACTACTACTCAAGGAGGATAGCTATGGAGGAGAAGAAGAGGAAATGGTCACCCCCGCCCGTGCCTAAGTCTGTGATACCCAAGGAGGCATTTGATGTCGGTGAGCCTGGCAAGTGCGGGCATATTGACTTAGGAGAAGGCGACATTGAAATAAATGCCGACCGCCCCACCAAGGAAATCGTGATGGTTAACACAGGTGACCGCCCCATCCAGATTGGGGCCCACTACCATATCGCTGAGGTAAACAAGGCAATGGCCTTCGACCGCGAAGCCGCTTTCGGCATGCGTCTCGACATCCCCAGCGGCACTGCTGTGCGATTCGAGCCAGGACAGAGCCAAAAGGTAAAGCTAACAACCTATGTCGGACGGCAGGTAGCACTCGGCATGAACAATATGACCAACGGCTCTGTCAGGTCGGACATAATCAAGAAGCGCACTATGCAAAAACTAACCGCGGAAGGTTACTGTTTCAAGGAGGATAAATATCCGGTTAAGCCTTCCCCAGACGAGAAATATGCCCAAAAATAGTTTGAACCATATCACAGATAGGCAACGCCTTAGTTTGGAATCGGAGGGACAAAATGAGTGAAAACATTTCACGTGCCGACTATGTGACCCAATATGGCCCCACTAAGGGCGACCGCATTCATCTAGCCGACACAGGATTAGTGGCTGAGATAGAGCATGATCATACCACCTATGGTGACGAACTCGTCTTCGGTGGCGGCAAGACAATCCGTGACGGCATGGGCCACGCCTCTAAATGGAAGGCCAGCGACGGCGCCCTCGACATCGTGGTGACCAATGCCATGATTATTGATCCCATCCTGGGCATCATTAAAGGCGACATTGGCATCAAGGACGGCAAAATCGTCGCTGTGGGCAAGGCGGGTAATCCGGATACCATGAATATAACCAAGGGGCTTATCGTATCACCCAACACTGATATCCTATCGGTAGAGGGAATGATTTGCACCCCCGGCTTCGTGGACATCCACCCTCACTTCGACTCAGTACAACAGCTCTATGAATACCTAAGCGGTGGGTTCACCACCGTCCTCGGCGGTGGCTCGGGCCCCAAGACGGTGGGCATAGAGTGTCCTGGTGCCTGGAATCTACACCGCATGCTGGAGGCGATGGCCGACATTCCGCTCAACTTCGGCAACTGGGGCAAAGGCAATGCCTCCACAAGCGGCGCCATAGTAGAGCAACTCCTCAATGGAGCTACAGGGCTGAAGATCCACGAGGATTGGTCATCATCTCCGGCAGCCATCGAGACATGTATGGACATCGCCGACGAGATGGACTGCCAGGTGCATATCCACGCCGACACTCTCAACGAGACTGGCTATTATGAGGACACAATGGCGGCAATCAACGGCAGGGTGATGAATATATACCACTGCGAGGGAGCCGGGGGGGGGAACGCCCCTGATATCATGCGCTGTGTTAGGGAGCCTAACGTTCTGCCCAGCTCGACCAACCCTACCAACCCCTTCTCCATCAACACCTATGATGAAGAAATCGATATGTTGATTACATGTCACAATCTCAACAGAGACGTGCCTACGGATATAGCCTTCATTCAAGGACGAGCCCGCGCCGAAACCATGCGCGCCGAGGATGTAATGCACGACATCGGGTCCATAAGCATGATGGGGTCAGACAGCCAGGGCTGCGGCCGTGCCTCCCAGAGCGCGCAGCGTGCTTTCCAACTGGCCGCCGTAAGCAAGGTCCGCTCCGGCAGATTGCCTGAGGATGGGCCAAATAACGATAATTTCCGCATCAAGCGGTATATGGCCAAGGTGACTATCAACCCCTGCATCTCAACTGGTATCGACCAGTATGTGGGTTCAATAGCGCCGGGCAAGCTCGCTGACCTGGTCTTCTGGCGACCGGAGTTTTTTGTGGCCAAGCCGGAGTTAATAGTCAAGGGGGGATTTATCGCATGGTCCGCTATGGGCGACCCCGACGGCTCACTGATGACAGGACAGCCGACTAAATACCGCCCACAGTACGGAGCTTTGGGGGCCAACCCCACCAGAACGAGCTACTCCTTCGTCACCAAGGCAGCCCTGGAACATGGCTTGGAGGATAAGCTCATGACACATCAAACCCTTATGCCCATACACGGCACACGGACTATATCCAAACGCGATATGGTGCACAACGATGCCATGCCCACAATAGAGATTGACCCGGAGTCGTACAACGTCTACATCGATGGGAAGAGGGTAACTGTAAAGCCCGCTAAGACACTCCCATTGACGCGGCTTTTCTATCTCCGCTGAGACTACAGGGGGCTAGTAATGTCAATTACTAATCGAGACGTCGTAACCATGGTCCTGGGGACGCTGGTGGATTTCCAGGATCAGGTTATGGCAATAGATAGGCTCTTGCTTACTTTGCTGGAGCGGACGAGCCCTCATATGGTTGGGCACACCGAGGGCGGCCGTACTGTGCGTATATCCTTGCCGCGGGGCACGGAACTCCACGAAAGAGATGTGTTGGCGGTGGACGGAAACGTGGCCATCGTCGTAGCCGCCGCTACGGAGAACCTCATCGTGATAACTCCGAGGGACGCGCTGGAGTGGGGTATAGTCGGATACCAGGTGGGAAACCTGCATAGACAAGTGCGATTTACCGACGAAGCCGTGCTAACGCCAGCCGACTCGGAAGTCGCCAAGTTACTTGATCGGCTTGGGATTCCCCATGATAGGGTCATGGCCCCCTTTGTGGGCAAACAATATGCCCCCCCCGCACAGGGCGCCAATACGACCACTAAGGATTAGGAATATTTATGGTAGGTAAAGGTGATTACAAGACGCTCCTCTATTTGCTCCAGGTAGCCAACTCTTCATTCCCAACCGGTGCCTTCAACCACTCCTACGGGTTTGAAACGTTGATTGACGAAGGGACTATTTACAATGCCGAGACACTGGAAGTAGCATGCCGTGACTGGCTGCTCTATGGAGTGGCGCCAGCAGACGGGGCCGCGGCGGTTTCAGCGCACCGCGCTAATATATCGGGGGATCTAGATCAGCTTATCGAACTCGACAACCTAATTGGAGCCTTGAAGCTGGCACGGGAGGTTAGAGAGGCATCTTACAAAACCGGGCGCGCTTTCCTGACAGCCGTTTGCAACATTTTTCATGCCGCCGCAATGGAATCATACGCCCAAGCAATAAAACGAGGCAGGTGCGAAGGCCATCAATCTGTGGCCTTCGGCGCCGCCGCGGCCACCTTCGGGGTCACCGAGGATGAGGCAACATTGGTCTTTCTGCAATCGACGCTCACCAACCTGCTTGGGGTCGCAGCCCGCTTAATACCACTCGGCCAGGTGGAAGCACAACGCATAATCACCAAGGCTGCCCCCCTGCTAACCCAAGCGGCCAATGTCGCCAAATCTCGGAAGCCCGAGGAATTCGGCACGATGACGGCGGCATTAGATATCGCAGCGATGGGCCACGAACGTCTATATTCCCGTCTTTGTATGTCTTGAGGAGGTCATTTATAGATGCGAAAACCCGTTAGAATCGAGGTTGGCAAACCAATGGAGTCAGGGAAAACCGCCCTGCTAATCAGGCTTTGACGGAACGGGATACCAAAAGGATGCCTGGTAAACGGTCTTTTGTCTTAACCAACATGAAGACCGGCGCAGGGCTGGGACAGGTGATCCTTTGGATTGAAAATGAGGTGTTTTTAATTGTCCCTCGCTAAGCCCCTAGAGGAGATGTTCATGGTCAAACCCGTGTTGCCAGACCCTGATTGGATTGTGGGCAAACATGCCCTGTTGAATATTCACGCGCTAAGGCGGAAGGGGCGCACCGAAATTGATCCCAAGAGCTGGCGCATTCCCTTCCAATGGCAGGGTTACCATTACCAGGACCAAGATGATGAGCCGTTTCTACCTTTATTACACAGCTCCGGCGGCCTTGTAGAAGGCGATGTATCCGAATTTCATGCTTTTCTCGACCCCGGCACACGAATGCTGGTAACCACGACATCGGCCAGCAAGTTCTATAAATGCCTTACAGGCAAACCAGCTCGTGAGATTATAGACGTGTCCGTTGGGCCCGACGCCCTATTCGAATACTGCCCTAACGAAACCATCCCCTTTGCTCGGAGTCGAGTGGAGAGGTACATAAGGATAGTCATGGCCCCTTCCTCAAGGCTCTTTGCCACGGACTTGTTATCAGCGGGGCGAATCCACTACGGGGAGGGCGAAATCTTTCAGTTCGACAGCCTCTCTTCAGCATTTGAGGTTGTGGTTAACAACCGCAGACTTGTCCTGGACCGTCTCTTTGCCACCAACCGTTACGATATTGACGCCTTAAAACGTCTCTGGAAAGGTGCGTATCATATGGGCACGGTCTTCGTCTATGCCCCGGACCTGCCAAAAGGAATAGAGGATGCGGTCCATGAGAACTGTAAAAAAGTCGAGGGGGTAGAGGTGGGAATAAGTCGAATAGACAATGTGATGTCAACACGGATTTTGAGCCGTGAGACCTGGCAAGCCCACAAGGCAATCTACCGCGTCTGGGAGGTGGCACGACCAGCAATCGCCGGCAAACCAGCAAGGCCAATTCGCACCGGGTCATATCCCACGGGAATTGGGCATTGAGGATTACATGCTATTAGGCACGCTTTGCCTAGCACTATTTTGCTATTGCTAAACCACAATTATATCTATATAATTAGGGCTTGAATGCAGAGATTGTTTGTTCGTTCGGGATCTTTGAGCTTTAGTCACCTAGTGCACACATTTATGCTATAATACGTGGGTGTCCCACGTCAGCAAAGGGGGTATGTCTATGTAGTGGCGAGCCAACTCCAATAACGAATAGTTTTATTAAAACTAGTCTTTAAACATAAACACACAAAAAGAGGAGGGTTTTTTATGTCTAACGAACAGGAGCTTCTAGCAGCGGCAAAGCAGGCCATTCTCGACTACGATGTCGCCAAAGCTGAGGAGGCCGCCAAACAGGCACTGGCCGGCGGCGCTGACCCGGTGGCACTGGTTGAGAAGGGATTCGTCCCAGGTATCGTCGAGGTCGGTGATCTCTTCGACGCCGGTGAGGTCTACCTGCCAGAGCTCATCCTAGCTGCCGACGCCATGAAGGCGGGCACCGCAATCGCAGAGGCGGCCTTCAAGGGCGGCCAGATCCAGGACAAGAAGAAGGTCCTCATGGGCACCGTCGAGGGCGATATCCACGATATCGGCAAGTCCATCGTCGTAGCCTTCTTAGCCGCCAACGGCTTTGAGGTCGTTGACCTGGGCAGAGACGTCTCCGCAGAGGGCTTCGTTGAAAAGGCCAAGGAGATGGGTGCCGACGTCATTGGCGCCAGCGCTCTCTTAACCACCACCATGGAAGAGCAGAAGAAGCTCATCGCCGCCGTGGAAGAGGCCGGCCTCAAGGATAAGGTCAAGGTCGTCGTCGGAGGCGCCCCCACCAGCGAGGAGTGGGCTGAGAAGATAGGCGCAGACGCCTATGGCGAGAACGCAACCGACGCTGTGGTCCAGATCAAGAAGCTGACGGGCTTAGCTTAAGCTTTAATACACTTACAAAAGGAGGCAAATATGGGAATAAAAGCACAAGCTGGTGTTTTTGAGAGTTATGATAGAGCTCTCACCGGTCCCAAAATGACGGAAGAGGAATGGGACCGACAAGTAATACCCCAAAACGCCAAGAAGTTGAAGGAGAAGTACAACCTCAAGTTCGACAAGCGGACTATCATCCCCACCGATCAGGATATGCTTGAGCGCCTGTATCAGGCAGGGCTTGAGATGCTGGCTACCTGCGGTGTCTTCTGTACCGAGACCAACAGGGTAATCAAGTACAGCAAAGAAGAGATAGAAGAAGCAGTGGCCGGCGCCCCCCAGCAGGTCATCATCGGCGAGGGCCGCGATGCCCGCATAATGGCGCCGCGCTATGGCAATGACCCCCGTCCACCCCTGCTCCAGGGAGGCCCCACCGGCTCCCCAGTGAGCGAGGACATCTTCGTCGCGACCCACGAGGCATTCGCCAGGGAACAGCTGGTAGACTGCATAGTGGACGGCGTATATGACACCATCATGGGGCACCCACTAGCCCTGAACACCCCTTGGGACATCGCCGCCGCCAAGGCGGAGGCACTGGCCATCCGCGACGCCGTAAGGCGAGCAGGCCGTCCAGGGATGGGCTTCTAGGGGCCTGAAACCCCTCTCACTTCTGCTGGCGTTATCGCCGCCGACTTCCCAGGCGGGATGAGGACATGCGATAACCACGAAGTAAGCCAGCTCTGTGAGCTCAAAATAGATATGGAAGCCCTTACCTTCACCGCCCACTACAGGATGAACGGCAACAACATCATGACCGAGCAGATGCCCATTATGGGTGGCTGGGCCGGTGGTCTCGAGGAGACGACCATCGTCTGCGTAGCTTCCCATTTGAACACCCCCACACTGGTGGGCGGTTCTTGGCATCTGGACGGCCCTACCCACATGCGCTGGGGCATCACCACCGCCAGGGAGTGTCTGGTGATAGCCGCCCACGCTATGAGGGCAGTAGAGCAGCATTCTCACCTGCTAGCCGGCAACCAGTACTACACCGCCTCCGGACCCTGCACCGAGTCGTGCCTGCTGGAGGCTGCGGCACAGGCCGCCACCGATACCGCCAGCGGCCGCGAGCTGATGAGCGGTTGTGCCTCCGCTCAGGGCACCGCCCTGGATCGCTGCACCCCCATAGAGGCCAGGATGATGGCTTACTCTGCCAGGGCAGTCGCAGGCATGGACGTCAATGACGTCAATGTCCTTCTGGACAAGCTGGTAGAGCACTACGAGGGCGTCCCCGCCGAGCCTAAGGGCAAGAAGAGGGAGATGTTCAACAAGCCTCCTAAGGGCAAGACCTTCCAGGAGTGCTACGACGTAGCCACACTTCAGCCCACCGATGAGCACCTAGAGGTGCTGGACAAGGCTATGAAGACCATGAAGGATATAGGCTTCGAGTTCAAGTACTAAACCAGGGTCTTACATACGTAAACACAACACCCCCCGTTTCCAAGAAACGGGGGGTGTTCTTCTATCCAAAGGGGGGACGGATGGGCTACAATATCCCCAACGCCTGTATTTAAAAGAGAGGTAACACCATGAGCAAGGTAACCCTGGGCCCGCAAACGCTTATCTACCCCAAGCCGGTGCTATTGGTAGGCGCCGATGTGGACGGCAAACCCAACTTCATGACCGTGGCCTGGGGCGGCATCGCCAACGCGACCCCTCCCATGATATCCGTGGCCATAAGGACCAGCCGCCATACCCTAAAGGGCATAAAACAGAACCAGGCCTTCTCGGTGAACATACCCAGCACCGATATGGTAAAACAGGCCGACTACTGCGGCATAGCCTCCGGCTCTAAGGAGGATAAGGTAAAGGCCTGCGGTTTTAACGTGTTCCGTGGCAGTGTCAAAGCACCCCTAATCCAGGAATGCCCTATAAACCTGGAATGCACCGTGGAGCACACGCTGGAACTGGGATCTCACAATCTAATCGTCGGCAGGATAGTGGAGACGCACATATCCGAGGACTGCTTGAGCGATGAACAGCCGGACGTGGACAAGGTGAGACCCATAAGCTACATAACCTCCCCCGCCACCCGCTACCAGGCGCTGGGCGAGGTATTGGGAAGGGCGTTCCACATAGGCAGGGAGCTTAAGGGAGGAGGTTAACCTACCTCAACCCTGGCGGATAAGCGGCGACTCCCCGCCCTTAACCGTAATTACGCGGCCTTCAATACGCGCGTTATCCTCCACCTCCACCCCAGAGCCGATGACGCACTCTCGGATAACGGCGCCACCCCCCACACACACCCCCTGCCACAGGATGGCCCGCTCTATGCTGGCCCCCTCCCCTATGCGGCAATCCGGGCCTATAACCGCCGGCCCCTTAATCACAGCCCCACCGCTCACGGTGCATCCGGCTCCTATAACCGTGGGGCCGCGAACTCCGGCCGCAGGGTGTAAGACGGCGTCGGCGGCACAGCACACCTCGCCCGGGGCTATATCCCCGATGACGAAGCTCTTCGCCTCCCCACCCTCCAGCAAGTCAGCATTCAAGCACAGGTATTTAAGCGGCGTTCCCATATCCAGCCAGTAGCCCTCGGAACGATAGCCGTATATCGGCTCGCCCAACTCAAGAAGGCATGGGAAGAGTCCCTTCTCCACCATGTGGAACGTGTCAGGAGGTATATGCTCCAGCACCTCCGGCTCCATTACGTATATTCCGGCGTTTATCCAGTTGCTGGTAACTTTATCGGGGCTGGGCTTTTCCACAAAGCGCCTTATCCTGCCGTCGGGCTCGGTCTCCACCACGCCGAAGGCGCAGGGGTCAGCCACCCAGGTAAGGGCTATGGTGACCTTGGCGCCACTCTCACGGTGCAGCTTGAGCATTTCTCCTATATCTATATCGGAGAAGATATCCCCGTTCATGGCCACGAAGGTATCATCAAGATGCGATGCCAAGTTTTTTATGGCCCCACCCGTCCCCAGGGGGCTCTCCTCCACGACGTAGGACAGGCTCACCCCAACACCACCACCATCGCCGAAGTAGCGGGTGATAGCCTGGGGCAGGTAGCACGCCGCCAGCACGATATCGTCTACGCCGTAGTGCTTCAGATAGGCCAGGGTATGCTCCAAGAAGGGACGGTTAAGCACCGGGACCATAGGCTTGGGCATCTCGTAAGTAAGGGGGCGCAGTCTTGTACCCTCGCCGCCGACCAGTATAACCGCCTTGGCCTTAGCACCCTTATCTGACATCGCATCGCTCCTCATACTAAAAAAAAGGGGTATATCGGGGGCAAAACGGGCGAAATAACAGTATTCTCCGACAGGTTGAGACTCTGAACAATTTTACTGCGGCCCGCCCGCCACAGTCAAGGTCATTTAGCACTGAGGTCGGGGCAAGGCTACCCCCGCACTCCCCACCTCTCCAGCACTGGATATGGCGTATTTTGTCATCGGCGGGGAGACCAGCTCGTTGATTATGACCGAGGCCAGCACCACATTGAACATTATATTGCCCAGCGTGGGGAACATGGTCTTGGCAAGTAGGGCCAGGCCCAGGGCAACGCCGGCCTGAGGCGCTAGGCCGAAGGCCAGGTACTTCTTGACCACCTCCGGGGCATGGGAAAGCCTGGCACCGGCCCGGACGCCGAGATATTTGCCCAGGAACCTGAAGCCGAACACCACGGCCGCCAGTATGCCCGCAGTCCCCATCACACTGGAGTCGAAGTGCATCCCCGCAAGCACGAAGAATACGGCGAAGACCACGTCCTCTATACTGCTCATAACGGTTACCGCCTCTTCATTGGAACCACGGTTGGCCACCACGAAACCGACCATCATGTTGGCCATGATGAGCGATGCGCCCAGGTAATTGGTCGCGCCGGCACAGAGTATGATGACCCCCAGGACCACCAGCAGCAACAGGGCACGGCTCTTGGCCAGCTTGACCATGTTGATGAGCACGAAGCCCAGACCGACGCCTATACCTATGGACTTGGTTATCTCCAGCGCCGGCGGAGCGAACATGTGATAAGGTGAAAGCACAGCCACGCCGCCAGCCAGGGATTGGGCCACACCCACCGACACTGCGAAGGCTGTAACGGCTATAGCATCATCCAGAGCCACCACCGCCAGAAGCGTGGTAGTCAACGGCCCCTTGGCCTTGTATTCACGAATAACGGCCATAGTCACCGCCGGAGCGGTGGCACAAGCTATGGCGCCTATTACCAGCGCCACAGGGAGGTAGTTACGGGCGAAGGCGGCCCCGGGCACGGCCAGAATCCTGGGGCCGATAAAGGCCAGGGCAAGGGTTACACAGAGCCAGGCGATGAGGCTCTCGAAGGGCGTGATTATGGCGATGCTCCTGCCCAGCTTCTTTATGGACTCCAGGCGCAGGCTAGCGCCGATGAGGTAGGCGATGATAGCCAGGGCGATGTGGGTGATTATGTCCAGGCTCTCCAGCATGGGCACGGAAACCAGGTTCAGCACGGATGGGCTGAGCACGATACCAACGATTATATAGCCTGTAACACGGGGAAAACTGACCCTATTGGAGAGAACCCCACCCAACACCCCCACCGTAATCATAACGCCCAAGGCCAGGGCGAAATCATGGGTCAAAGCAAGCATGGCAACTTCAACTTAAATAACCTCACAATAACACAAACTTAGCATCCTAGAGGAGCTTCCACCACTGATGGGCCACCACATCTCCGCCGCCTATCCAGTCCTCGCCGAAGGTGGCGCGCCACTCCAAAAGCTCCCGCATTATCGTCTGACAGTCCTTGTTTATATCCTCGTAGAGGCGAGCGTTCTCCAATGCGATGGCACCCAGATTGGCCACCGCGCTGACGAAGTAAGTATCGTCCCTGCTGAAGTGCTGCGGCTCCGCCGTATACACCCTGATAACGCCGATAACCTCGTCATGGAGCATCATCGGAACGGAGAGAATGGAGACGATACCCTCCTTCTGCTTCTGCTGTCTGTACTGTATGCGCTCGTCGGTGGCGGCATCTAGCACAGAAACCGGCTTGCCCTCCAACGCCTCGGCGAGGCTCTTATCGGCGGCTATGGGACCTTTACGGATATACCAATCACTCAAACCATAGGCGACGGTATGGAGAAGTCGCTTCCTATCCGGGGTTAGCAGCATGATAGAGCAACCCTTAGCTTCCAGGGTCTTGGCAACCTTCTCCACTATGCTGCTTAGTATCACCTCCGGGTTGCGGACGGAGTTAAGCAGGGCCGCCACCTCATACAGACTGGCGTAGTAGCTGCGCTTAACCTTCTTCTTCATGGCACTCCTCCAGATAGCCCTGCAGTATCACCGCCGCCGCAGCGGCATCATCATAACCCTTACGCCGCCCTCTCTTCGCCCCACCCTCTCTAAGCAAACGTTGAGCCGTCACCGTGGACAGGCGCTCGTCTCTGACCTCCAGGGGTATATCCAGACGTGCGCGGAGAAGCTTAACGAAACCCTCCACCTTCTCCGCCTGCTCTCCCATGCCGCCATCCAAGGCCAAGGGCATCCCCACCACCACCCGCATCACCCCTTTACTGGCGATTATATCCCTAACGGCCTCTATATCAGACTCGGTATCACTACGATGTAGTATGGTAAGGGGACTTGCCAGCACGCCGTTCGGGTCGCTCAAGGCCACCCCGATTCGCTTATCTCCCACATCCAGGGCCAGTACTCGCGCCATCTCCGTCCCCCCCCTCCACCTACACGAGGCTCTTAACCAACCTCAGTGCCTGGCTTATCTTAGCCTTGTCCTTACCGCCAGCCTGGGCAAAGTGAGGCTTGCCGCCTCCACCACCACCCGCCTCCTTGGCCACAGAACGAACTATATCACCAGCATTGTAGCCCTTCTCTATCAAATCCGGGGTGACCGCCGCCACGAATAGGGGTCTATCCTTATGCACACTACCCAGAACTATAATAGCGCTCTTTAACCCATCACGAATTCGGTCGCTCATCTCTCTGAGCACCTCCCCCCGCGCGGAGGGCACCTCAGCCACCAGCACCTTCACCCCCTTCACCTCCTCCACCCTATCCATAAGCGCCGCCGCCGCCTGGACAGAAAGCTCCCGCTCCAGTGACTGGACGCGCTTGTGCTCACGACCCAACTCGGCCACCAACCCGGCCACCTTGCCCTCAACCTCGTCGGGGGATGCCTCCAGTGTATCGGCAATATTATGTAAACTATTCCCCTGGTGCTCCACAAAGCGCTCCGCCGCGGAGCCGGTGACAGCCTCTATTCGCCTTAATCCCGCGCCGATACTGCCCTCGCTCAAGATGCGGAAGAAGCCTATATCGCCGGTGCGGATTACGTGCGTGCCGCCACAGAGCTCGGAGCTTATGGACGGATCACCCACGCTCACCACGCGCACCGTATCAGCGTATTTCTCATCAAACAGGGCGATAGCGCCCTCGTCCAGCGCCTCCCTATACGGTTTCTCATAGCAGGATACGCTCAAGTTGCGGCGTATCTCAGCATTCACTATACGGTTTACCTCCAATATCTCCTCCGCCATCATGGCGTTAAGATGCGAGAAATCGAAGCGGAGTCTATCGGAAGATACCAGGGAGCCGCGCTGCTGAACGTGCTCGCCCAAAACGCGGCGCAGGGCGAAGTGCAGCAGGTGCGTGGCGGTATGATTACGGGCTATGTCCAGACGCCTCTCCTCGTCCACGCAGGCCTCCACCTTATCCCCCACCTTGAGCAAGCCCACAGCCATACGCCCCCGATGGACGATGACATCAGGAGAGAGACGTACGGTATCGTCCACCTGGAAGGACCCCGAGCCCACCTTTATAATGCCGCTATCACCCACCTGGCCACCCATCTCGGCGTAGAAGGGGGTAGACGCCAGGACAACCCCGGCCTCCTTCCCCTCCTCCACTCCATCAACGGACTCGCCGCCAATCAGCACGGCCAGCACGTTGGTATGATGTCCCAGAGACTCGTAACCGACGAAGGGGGTTTCGGCATCACCGAACTCGTCACCCAGCCCCGCCTCCTCCCCCACCACACAGGCGAAGCGGTGGGCGTCCTGGGCGCGCTGGCGCTGCTTGGCCATCTCGCGCTCAAAGCCCTCCATATCCACCTCAAGGCCGCGGTCGGCGGCGATGTCCTGGGTTACCTCCACAGGAAGGCCGTAGGTATCGTAAAGCTGAAACGCCGTCCCGCCGGATATCACGCCGCCCTCGGCGGCCTTATCCGAGGGCATAAGCTCGTCCAAAAGGCTAAGCCCGTTGTCCAGCGTCCTATCAAACCTCTCCTCCTCCATCTCTATCGTCTTCAATATGAGATGCCTTCCCTGGGCCAGCTCAGGATAGATGTGATTCATGTTCTTTATTGTCAAATCGGCAAGTCCCACGAGGAAGGGCTCGGTTAGGTCCAGCCTCCTGCCAAAGACAACGGCTCGCCTTAATAGGCGCCGCAACACATAGCCCCGCCCCTCGTTGGCGGGCAGCACCCCATCGGTGATGAGGAAGGCCAACCCCCTGGCATGCTCCGCCACCACCCGCATAGCGTTATCGACGCGCCCCCCACCCCCACCGTATTTAATCCCCGTAAGGTCGGATATGCCCTGAATCAACGGGGCGAAGAAATCCGTATCGTAGACGCTCTCCACCCCCTGCATGATCGCCGCCACCCTCTCAAGCCCCATGCCGGTATCTATGTTGGGCTTGGGCAAAGGGCTGCGCTTGCCATCGGCACCCTGGTTATACTGGGTGAACACCAGATTCCATATCTCGGAGAAGCGCCCGCAGTCGCAGGCCGGGCCACAGGAGGGTTTCCCGCAACCCACATCGGGGCCAAAGTCGTAGTGTATCTCGCTACATGGCCCGCACGGCCCGCGGTCACCCGCCGGCCCCCAGAAGTTATGCTCATCGCCGCAACGCACTATCCTATCCTCCGCCACACCCACCTTGCGCCAGCAGGCGAAGGCCTCGTCGTCATCGGTGTAGATTGTTATCCACAGCCTCTCTATCGGCATCTTGAGCCGTTCCGTAACGAACTCCCATCCCCAAGCCACGGCTTCGTCCTTAAAGTAATCCCCTATGCTGAAATTGCCCAGCATCTCAAAAAAGGTCAGGTGCGTGGAGTCGCCCACCTCGTCTATATCGGTGGCACGGAAGCACTTCTGGCACGAGGCCAAGCGGGGATTGGGCGGGGTGAGCTCGCCCAGGAAATAGGGCTTGAAGGGCACCATACCGGCGCTGGTGAGAAGCAGCGTGGGATCACCCTGCGGCACCAGAGAGGCACTGGGGACGATATCATGCCCCTTCTCCTTAAAGAAGTTGAGGAAGGCTGCCCGAATGTCGTCACCAGTCACTTATATAATCACCACAAAAAAGAACGCCTATACGATTTTAGGCCAAGCGCCGACCGCTGTCAATGAGGCCTTATCTTCAACCACCGGGACACATGTCGGCCAGCAGCATGCGCAAAGCAAGTTCGGCATCGTATCTGCCCGTCTTAATGGCCAGGTCCGTCTCCAAAAGGCGGCGATACAGCGCCTTGAGGCGCTCCAGAGGGTAGCCCCGTGCTTGCTGGAGGGTTTTACGTAGCGCAAACTCGTGGCCTATGCCCAACCGCCGCCCCATCTCCCCATCGGGCACTCCCTCCTCCCACAGCATCTTAGCCAGCATCATAAGGCGCACCTGACGCGACAACATGGCCATGATATACATAGGCGAGGCGCCCTGAGATAGAAGCTGGTGCAGCGAATGCCCCGCCGAACGCACCTTGCCCTCCACGACGGCATCCACCATAGCGAACACGTTTATATCGCGAACACGGCTTACCATAGCCTCCACGTCTTCAGCCTCTATGCATCGCCCCTCGGCGAACAGGGACAGCTTCTCAAGCTCCCCATCCATAACCCAAAGGTCGGGCCCCACCAGATCCACCAATATACTGACGGCCCGGGGGGAAATAGTCCCACCTCTCCCCTTCACCCCCTTATCAATCCAGCGCCCCAAATCGTTCTTCCGCAGCCTGGGAAAGGCCCTAACCGTCGCCTTTGCGGAGAGCGCCTTCATAAGCGAGTTGGAGCTAGAGAGCTTGCTATCCGTAAGCACCGCTATGGTGCTCTCGGGAACAGAATCCAACGCCCCAGCAAATTCCTTATAAGCAGCCTTGGGAGCCTTCTTCGTCTTACCGGCGCCCGCACCCTTAACGGGCTCAAAACGGCTAAGCAGACCCCTCACCACCACCAGTCTCCGCTCGGCAAGAAAAGGCACCGTAGCCACTACCATTGCAAGTTCCTCAGGGCTTATCCTGGCCCCATCAAGAACGGTGGTATTGGCCGCCAGCATCTCCGGATCGCTGGTGCTACTTTTTATGTCCTCCAGTGCCTTCGTCAGGGAGAAATCATCCTCCCCCCAAAGGATATACAGCAACCCAACCCCTCCCAAAACAAGCTTAACTTGTTGCAAAACCGCAAATATGCTAGATGGAGCAGTGAATTAGCTATTCAACATATGTTATGCAGTGGTCAATCAGGTCAAGTAACTTGAACCAGTTTAAATCTTCAACGTCTAATGGTTTCCCATGAAGCCCCATGGTATCGAGCTTGAAATCAACGGGGGGTACGACAAAAAACTTGCCTTTATACTTGTCATTTGTAACGTTCCATGTTGGTTGGAGTGGGTGATGAGCAAAAGCACACCGAAGCATATATATTATGCAACGAGCTGCCCGCCGTTCATCATCTCTATCCTCATGTGGCTGTTCGCCCAAGAAATGATCCGTAAGCGAGGAATCAGTTTCAACAACCAATACGGCAAGGGCAGCACGAAGCTGATTTGTAACTTGGGTTCGGAATCCTTCTTCGGACCGTGTCCACTTAATCAAGCGAGTCTCACCCTCAATTGTCCAGTTGAATCCGTTCGGGAGGCAGCTATATCGGAAACGGTTATTCTTCATCGCTGCCCACTGTAGTGCAGCAAACCAGAAATTCTTCTTAGCTTCCCTGATGCGAACTGCAGGTGTCATAAACCTACCCCTGCTTGTGCCACTCGTGCATTTTGACCATGGTTTATCCCAGTATACACAACCATTTTGCAACAAGCTAGGGCCTCCTGAACAATCATATTGAACAGCGCCTAAATAGAGAGTAGAATGATACGGTATCCCTACTTTA
>CAZVIZ010000014.1:0-1655 GCA_964627215.1 uncultured Dehalococcoidales bacterium | reverse complement strand
ATCATATTGAACAGCGCCTAAATAGAGAGTAGAATGATACGGTATCCCTACTTTAAGGTTTAATACAAATGAGCGTTGATATAGGCATAATAGGTCTCCCACAGAGCGGCAGAACCACCGTTTTCAATGCCCTGACAAGGGGCCACGCCGACACCACCTCCCACCACCATGACGGCATGGCGCCCCGCGCCGGCGTGGCCAAGGTGCCCGACCCCCGCCTGGATACCCTGGCGGGTATGTTCAAGCCTAAAAAGTTGACCCACGCCGAGGTGAAGTACCTGGATATCGGCACCTCAGTGAGGGACATAGTGGAAGAAAAGTGCCCGGGACAGTTCCTAAACCAGCTCACGGGGGTTGATGCCTTTATAAACGTGGCCCGCGCCTTCAGGAACGAGAGCGTGCCTCATCCAGAGGGCAGCGTGGACGCAACCAGGGACATCGCCGCCATGGAGATGGAATTGGCCTTCTCCGACCTAGCACTGATAGAGGGGCGGTTAGCAAGAATAGAGGACTCCTTGAAGAGCGCCAAGCAGGCCGAGCGCGCCAAGCTGGCCCAGGAGCAGGGTCTGCTTACCAGCCTCAAAAACGCCCTGGAGGAGGAGACTCCCTTACGGGAGATGGAACTTGAACCCCAGGAGGCCAGGGCAATCGCCGGTTATCGTTTCCTCACCGCTAAACCACTGCTGACAATTCTCAACATCGGAGAGGAGCAGCTGGGAGAGACAGCGGCCATAGAAGAGAGCGTAAGGGCGGACTGCGCCCGCCCCGGCCGCGACGTCATAGCGCTCTGCGGCGAGCTGGAGATGGAGATGGCACAGCTTGACCCGGAAGCCGCCGCCCAGTTCCAGGAGGAGTTCGGTATCGCCCAGCCCGGCCTGGACCGCGCCATACAGGCGTCTTACCGCCTGCTGGGGCTTATATCCTTCCTCACCACCGGCGCGGACGAGGTGAGGGCCTGGCCTATTCAGCAAGGCACCAGCGCACTTAAGGCCGCCGGCAAGATACACACGGATATAGAGAAGGGCTTCATCAGGGCGGAGGTCATCGGCTACGAGGACTTCATCAGGTGCGGCGGCATACCGGAGGCCAGGAAGCAGGGTCTTCTGCGCCTGGAGGGCAAGGACTACACCGTGCGGGATGGGGACATAATAAACTTCTTGTTTAATGTTTAAGAAGGGCCATCAGACTAGTCTCAGGTTGTTCTACACAAGCACCATGCCTGTAAAAGCAGGGGACTACTGAAAGGTGGAACTGGTGGGCGGAAGCACCGAGAATAGCCTCCAGTGGATACCCCTGGAGGACTGATTTAACCATAATTTGAGAGACCGCCCTCAAAAAGAAAAGCTCCCCGAGTAGGACTCGAACCTACAACCTAGCGGTTAACAGCCGCCCGCTCTACCATTGAGCTATCGGGGAATCCATGGCTGCCGAGCCAGGATTCGAACCTGGGCTAAGGGATTCAAAGTCCCCTGTGCTACCCCTACACAACTCGGCAATTCCGTTTATTCAATTATAGCACTACTGGTGCCGAAGGTCGGACTCGAACCGACACGAAGGTCACCCTTCAACAGTTTTTGAGACTGTCGCGTCTACCCATTCCGCCACTTCGGCCCGAACCTAATTCCTATGGAGCGGAAGACGAGATTCGAACTCGC
>CAZVIZ010000013.1:0-18294 GCA_964627215.1 uncultured Dehalococcoidales bacterium | reverse complement strand
GCAATGCCCTGTGTGAACAATGGCATATCTTTGATAGTCACGGCTCCTCCTTCCACCCAATTCTACCACCCCACCCCCCGCTAGCCAATAGCTTGAAGCACCCCCTTCAAGTCCGGCGGCAGCTCGGAGGTGAACTCCCTGTATTCGCCAGATGAAGGCAGCTTGAAGCCCAGGCGGCAGGCATGCAGGAACATGCGGGGGAGGCGCTGGGACTTTGACCCGTATACCGTGTCCCCAGCCACGGGGTGGCCTATGGCAGCCAGGTGCACCCTTATCTGGTGGGTGCGGCCGGTGCGGGGCTTCGCCTCCACCAGGGTATAGTCACCCACGTATTCCACCACGCGGTATTCGGTGGCGGCTTCCTTACCCTCACCCTGATACACCACCGCCATGCGCTTGCGGTTGCGGGGGTCGCGACCTATGGGCGCCTCCACTGCGCCTTGGTCCTCCTCCAGCCGACCCTTAACCAACACCAGGTAGGCCTTGGACACGGTGCGGGACTTGAACTGGGCTATCAAATCGGCCTTGGCGGCCTCGTTCCTAGCCACCACCATAACGCCGGAGGCGTCCTTATCCAGACGGTGCACGATGCCCGGCCTTAAATCAGCGTCATCGGCAAGGTGCGGCAGATGGGAGAGCAGCGCATTCACCAGGGTATGGTCGGGGTGGCCGGGGGCAGGGTGGACAGGTATGCCGGGGGGCTTATCCACCACCAAAACGTCCTCGTCCTCGTAGATGATGCTCACGGGGAGCTTCTCGGCAATTAAGCGCGGGGGCGGGGGGACTTCCACATCCACCCTGTCCCCCACCCGCAGCTTGGCCCCTGCCTTAGGGGAGGGCTCGCCGTTCACCCTTACATGGCCCGATGTTATAAGCTGCTTAACGCGGGCGCGGGTGAGGTGGGGACAACTATCCGCCACGAAGACGTCCAGCCGAACGCCCGGCGCGTCAACCACCAAGTTCGTCCTATCCCTGGTCATCAGGCTATCCCCTTTTAGGCCTCAGGGACTTGGAGGTTTGCTCCCTGCGGCCGAAGACGAGGTACAACAGCGAGCCGACAAAGGTAGCCACGCCAGCCACTATAGAGGCATCGGCGACATTATAAGGCGGCCAGGTGCCCACACCGACGAAGTCGGTAACGTAGCCCAGCTTGAAGCGGTCTATAAGGTTGCCCACAGCTCCCCCCAGTATCATGCCCAGGGCAGCACGGTTGAACAGGTTGTTAAGGTAGGGAAAGCGGCGTGTTATATAAAGGGCATAGAACAATACCACGCCGACGCCGACTATGCCGATAACGGCCAACTCAAAGGAATGTCCTTGAAAGGTGCCGAAGCTGGCGCCGGTGTTGCGCACATGGGTGAAGAAGATGAAGGCATCCTCGGGACTGCGCTCACCCAGGGCTATATTGGCTCTGACCCACCCCTTGCTGAGCTGGTCTCCCACCACCACCGCAACCGCCGTAAGCAAGAAGACCGCTATGCGCCAACGCCGTGAAAGAGGCTTATATCCCTCTCGCATTCTTCGCCTGTTTTGCCTTGCAGGTAAGACACAGGTTCGCCTGGGGAAGGGCCTCCAGGCGGGCCGGCTCAATTCCCTTGCCGCACATGTCACACTTTCCATAGGTGCCGTCGTCCATCTTGCCGAGTGCGTGCTCAACCTCAGCAAGCTTGTCCCTGACACCCTTCTCAAGAGCCAGCCGCTTCTCCAGCTCGGAGGCCTCGGTGGCCTCCTCCTCACGCTTGCCGAACGGGCTGCCCTCACGCCTATCATCAGGAGGACGGGATTTGGCCTTGAGCTGGTCTAATTCCGCCTTCAGGTGTTTCTTCTCGCCCTCTAGTAGAGAACGTATTTTCTTATTATCGGTAGTCACTGCTACCTCCTCCCGCTTGCCCATAAAGGATTAGTTTGGCAAACCACCCTGCCGCCACCACACCCCAAGACAGGTAAGCTATTATAACCAGTGTCAGGTGATAAAGCAACGCCCACCCTCACTATAGGTAAGCCACTCCCTTGGAGGCAGGCCGGCGGGGTAGAACCCGCCCACCCAGTCCTTATAGCTGAACCCGGAGGTGCCTAGATACAACACCTTAAATCTAGTCTAGTCCAAAGGGGTTGTTTTATCAAGACGGCGGGTTTGGACTATAATTAACGTGAGTAAGGAAGAAGGAGGCAGAGAAAATGGCACAGGAAGTCGTCGCCGAGATAAGCGTGGTCCCCGTGGGCACCGCCGACCCCAGTGTAAGCGGCTATGTTGCCGCCTGCCTGGAAGTCTTGAAGCGCGTCCAGGGCATCAGGTACCAGCTCACCGCCATGGGCACCATAATCCAGGGGCCACTGGAGCGGGTGCTGGATGCCGCCTACAAGATGCACCAGGCGCCTTTTGAGATGGGCGCCAAGCGGACGGTAACCAACTTAAAGATAGACGACCGCCGCGATAAACCCCTCACCATGGAGGGCAAGTTAGACTCCGTGGCCAGGAAGATGGCCTGACTATGCTATACTTCTCAATCAGGCATATGCCATGAGCAAACTGCTTTTCGGCACCGCCGGCGTCCCCAAGAGTGCATCCCCCCACTCCACCATCGCCGGGATAGACCGCATATCCCGCCTGGGGCTGGGCTGCATGGAGATGGAGTTCGTGCAGGGGGTGAAGATGAGGGAGGACACGGCGAAGCTGGTAAAAGAGAGGGCCTCACGGACAAGGGTGAAGCTCTCCGCCCATGCCCCCTACTTCATCAACCTTAACTCCCACGAGCCGGAGAAGGTGATTAGAAGCAAGCAGCGCCTGCGCCATGCGGCGCGCATCGCCCACCTGTGCGGGGCGGGGAGCGTGGTGTTCCACAGCGGCTTCTATCTCGGCGACAAGCCGCAGAAGGTCTACGACACCATAAAGGGACACCTCAAGGAGGTGCTGGAGGATCTGAAGCGAGATGGAGTGGATATAAGGCTTAGGCCGGAGGTGATGGGCAAGCACTCCGAGTTCGGCTCCCTGGAGGAGATAATAAACCTGGCCGCGGAGCTTCCGGAGCTTGCCCCGTGCATAGACTTCTCCCACTGGCACGCCCGCACCGGCGGGGTCAACTCCCGCAAGGAGTTCGCCTCGGTGCTATCGCACGTGGCCAAGCGGCTGGGACGGGAGGCGCTTCAGGATATGCACATACACATATCCGGCATAAAGTACGGCGCCAAGGGGGAGATAAAGCACCTGAACCTTAAGGAGTCCGACCTGAACTACGAGTCCCTGCTTCAGGCGCTGGCGGCCTCGGGGGCGGGGGGACTGGTCATCTGCGAAAGCCCCAGCCCCGGTCTGGAGGAGGACACCCTCTTGCTCAAGACCTTCTACGACAAGCTACGCTGAGGGGCAGCGCCTCTACTTAATCCGGCACGCGGAGGGACGCACTATCATAACAGGGACATTGCTCGTCTTGAGCACCTTGTCGGCGACGCTGCCGAAGGCCACCTTGGCAGGGCCGGAGCGGCCGTGACTGGCCATAAGGATGAAGTCGACGTTAACGGCACCAGCATGGGCGATAATCTCAGCGGCCGGGTCTCCTACATGCACCGACGTCTGAACCTTGATGCCCTTTTCCTTCAGCCCCCGGCCTACCTTCTCCAAATAGCTATTGACCTCCGCCTTATCCCTTTGCTCCACCTCCTCGATCAAGTCCTCCACATCCCTCCGCCTGGAAGGCGCGTAGCTGGAGGCTATATCGGTAGCGCCTATGGGGGTCGTCATCTGCGGGACGGCCACGAACAGGTCCACCTCCATACCGCAGCCCTTCGCCAGATCTTCTACATAGCCCAACACGCACTCCCCCAGTTTGGAGCCATCCAGTGGAACTAGAATCTTCTTTGTCATAATCTCCTCCTTTCTGAACCAAGCCTGCCGGGGTAATGGTCCATACATGAGATAATAAAGCTTAGATCTATATATATATTATACCAAGGCAACCCTAACCTGGATAGCGGGGCAAAGGGGCTTGTTTTCCCAACCTCGCTTTTCTGATATAATCTATACGCGACTTGAAAGGGGCTTTAGGCCCACAAGGACAGGCATATGAAGATAAGCCGCAACATGATAATCCTCATCGTCATGGCCATCGCTACCATGGCCGCCTTCGCCTATTTCTCGCCTCTAACCGAGAAGCCAGAGGAGATAGACCTGGATCAGGCCATACTCATGAGCCAGCAGGGCGACATAGAGAAGGTGCAGGAGGACGGCGAGTGGCTGCTTATTACCACCCTGGACGGCTCTGAGACGAAGGCCAACATCGGCGCCAACAGCCTGGTGGACCTTAAAGAACTGGGCTTTAATCTGGAAGGCCTGGAATACAGCATAAAGCCCTCCGGCTTCAACTGGACGATGCTGTTTAACTTCCTGCCCCTGATACTGTTCGGGGGGCTATTGTTCTTCCTCTTCCGCCGCGCTCAGGGCGTGAACAGCCAGGCGATGAGCTTCGGGCGCAGCCGGGCCAGGCTATTTCCCCTGAAATCCCCCACGGTCACCTTTGAAGACGTGGCCGGCGTGGACGAGGCCAAGCAGGAGCTATCGGAGGTGGTGGACTTCCTGCAGGCCAGGGAGAAATTCCAGCGTCTGGGAGCACGTATACCCAAGGGCGTGCTGCTCATCGGCCCGCCCGGAACGGGAAAGACTCTGCTGGCACGAGCGGTGGCCGGGGAGGCGGGGGTGCCTTTCTTCTCCATAAGCGGCAGTGAGTTCGTGGAGATGTTCGTCGGCGTCGGCGCATCCAGAGTGCGCGACCTGTTTGACCAGGCCAAGCGCAACACCCCCTGCATCATATTCATAGACGAGATAGACGCCGTGGGCCGCCACCGCGGCGCGGGACTAGGCGGCGGCCACGACGAGCGCGAGCAGACCCTTAACCAGATACTAACCGAGATGGACGGCTTCGATACCAACACCAACGTAATCATACTGGCGGCCACCAACAGACCCGATATCCTGGATCCAGCGCTACTGCGCCCTGGCCGCTTTGACCGCCGCGTTATCCTGGATAGGCCAGACATAAACGGCAGGTCTGCCATACTGAAGGTGCACACCAACGGCAAGCCGCTTGCAGGCGAGGTGGACGTTGATGTTCTGGCCAAGCAGACCGCCGGATTCAGTGGCGCTGACCTGGCCAATCTGGTAAATGAGGCCGCTATACTCGCCGCCAGGCACAGCCGTAAGACAATAAGCATGCGGGACTTTGAAGAGTCCATAGACCGCGTCATTGCCGGGCCGGAGCGCAAGAGCCGCCGCATAAGCGCCAGGGAGAAGGAGATAACCGCCTATCACGAGGCGGGGCATGCCCTGGTGGCCAAGATGCTGCCCAACGCTGACCCGGTGCACAAGATATCCATAGTGGCTCGGGGTATGTCACTGGGGCACACCAGGCAGCTCCCCACCGAGGACCGCTACCTGATGACACGCTCGCAGTTCAATGATGTCCTGGCCTCGCTGCTGGCGGGGCACACCGCTGAGATGCTGTCCTTCAATGAGATAAGCACCGGCGCCCATGACGACATAGAGCGGGCCACAAGCCTGGCACGCAAGATGGTAACGCAGTACGGAATGAGCGACAAGCTGGGCCCGCGCACTTTCGGACATAGGGACGAGCCCATCTTCCTGGGACGCGAGATAGCCGAGGCAAGGAATTACGGCGAGAAGGTGGCCCAGGATATAGACGAAGAGGTGCAGCGCATAATCCAGCAAGCCTACGACATAGCCAAGGATTTGCTCACCAAGCACCAGGATATGCTCCAAAAAGTAGCCAAAGAACTTATCGTTAGCGAAACACTGGAGGGCGAAGACCTGGACGTTCTGCTGGGCAAGAAGGTGGCCGGATCCAAGGCCAAACCCGAAGCTAAAAAGACCGAGGCCAAACCCCGGGCCGCGAAGGCACGCAAGGAGACGGAACTCTCGCCTCTGCCCAAGGAAATACGGCCCAGGCCCGTAGACACATGATAGAAATAACCGACCTGGTCATCTCTCCCGATAGGGTTATAGGAAGAGCTAAAACGCCCCAAAGCGGCTGTGTGGTGGCCTACATAGGGCTTATTCGCGATCGCTCATGTGGTAAGGACGTAGCCGGTGTGGAATACACCGACCCCGACGGCACGGCATTAAGCATCCTCCAGCAAATCGAGGAAGAGGCTAGCGAGAGGTGGCCGGTTAACTGCATAGCCGTCTGTCACCGCATAGGACAGCTTAAGGTAGGGGACATAAACCTGGTGGTGGCGGTGGCGGCAACACACCGCAAGGAGGGGGCGGAATGCTCACGGTTCATCATAGACTGCTTCAAGGAACGGGTTCCCACCCATAAGAAGGAGGCCTACCTGGACGGCAGCACCCACATAACGGAGGGCTAAACCAGCTACCTCCTACGCTCCACTACATATTCAGCCAGGCTTAAAAGCGAGTCGCGGGCCGAGCACGGCGGCATGCAGGCCAGGCTATTCTTAGCACGTTCCACATATTCCTGCGCGCGCTGGCGGCATTCCTCAATGGCACCTGAGCGCCGCACCCCCTCCAGGGCTTCCTTTAGCGCATCTTCATCTTCGCCATGGCTATTGAAGAGCCTTTTTATCGGGTTATCCCCTGGCGAGCGCTCAAGATAAAGCATCGCCGGCAGGGTGAGCGTGCCCTCTTTGAGATCGGAGCCCACAGGCTTACCCAACTCCTCGGGCGTGGCGGTGAAGTCCAGTATGTCATCAGCTATCTGAAACGCGATGCCGACGCCTTCCCCATAGGCGGCCAGGGCATCGGCCTGCTCCCGCGAGGCCCCACCCAACACCCCCCCAGACCAGGTCGAAAGCGTGATAAGGGAGGCGGTTTTGCCAGCTATGCGCTCCAGATACTCCTCGGTCGTCCCCTTAAGGCTAAAGGCGGCGCAGGACTGCCCCACCTCGGCGCGGCAGACGGACATTATAGCGCGGGCGAAACCCTTTATGACCGCATCTTCCTGAGTGCAGGCCACCATCTCCTCGGCCTGCGCCAACAAGTAATCACCCAGCAGTATAGCCCTGTCGTCACCCCAACGATGGTTGGCCGTAGGGCGGCCATGGCGCACGGCAGCGTTATCTATGGCATCGTCGTGGACGAGAGTAGCAATGTGGAGCACCTCCACGGCGGAGGCCATGGGCAACAGCCGCTCTAGCTCAGCCCCAAAGAGATGCCCAGCCAAGAGCACCAGGGCAGGGCGCACCCGCTTACCTCCATTAAGGACGTAGTCCAGCATCTCGGCAAGCTCCGGAGGATCCACCCGGCACACCGCCCCCAACCCCTCCTCCACCCAGACCATGTCCTCACTTACAGGCCTATATATCTCGGCTAGCATCGCTTGAGCTTGGCGACCTCCTCCTCTATAAGCGAGTCCTCCAGCTTTGTAAACAGCGGCTGGGGCTTATTGAGCTTCTGCCCCGGCTCGGGGACTAAAGGCTCCCAGCCGAAATCCTCCACCCTGCCCTCAAAGCCCAGAAACTCATGCAGTTTCTGGGAGCTGAAGGGCAGGAAGGGATACAGCATAGTCTTGAGGCATGAGATGACGCGGAGCGCAACATAGAGGCTGCCCGCCGCGGCCTGTCTATCCTGCTTAATCGCCTTCCAGGGGGAGGTCTCCTCCAGGTAGCGATTGGCCTCGTGAGCTATGGTCATCGCCATTTTTATCGCCTGCTTGAACTTACAATTATCAAGAAGTCCGTTATCACCAAATATAGTATTAGATACTGCTCCAGCCATGTTAATTAATTCATTGCCTCTGTCATCAAAGGATGATACTTTGACAGCACCCATGTCTTTATAGGTGGGCACGCACCCGTCGAAGTTCTTATACACGAAGCTGAGCACGCGGTTTACCAGGTTGCCGTAGGTGGCCACCAGCTCGTCGTTGTTGCGTCTGACAAACTCGTGCCAGGAGAAGTCGGCATCGCCGCTCTCGGGCATTGTGATGGAGAGCAGGTAGCGCAGGGGGTCAGGGTCGTAATTCTCCAGGTAGTCGGGCAGCCAAACCGCCCAGCGACGGCTGGTGGACAGCTTTTTACCCTCTATGGTGAGGAACTCGTTGGCAGGCACGTCATAGGGCAGGTTCAGGCCGCCATAGCCCATAAGTATGGCTGGCCAGATGATGGTGTGGAAGGGGATATTGTCCTTGCCGATGAAGTAATAGCCCTTCGTGCCGCCATCCTCCCAGAAGGGACGCCAGTCTTTTCCTTTAGACTCCGCCCACTCTTTGGAGGCGGAGAGGTAGCCTATAACAGCCTCAAACCAGACGTAGAGGCGCTTGCCCTCGTAGCCCTCAAGGGGAAGGCTTATACCCCAATCTATATCACGGGTGATGGCCCTGTCCTTGAGGCCCTCTTTGAGGTAGCGCAGGGTGAGGTTTTTCACATTGGCCCGCCAGCCAGCCTCCTTGCTCTTGTTCTTCACCCAGGCCGATATCTCTTCCTGGAACCCGCTCAAACGAAGGAAGAAATGCTCCGAATCACGGAACTCAGGGGTGGTACTGCAGATTCGGCAGCGGGCATCTACAAGCTCGGCGGGGGTAAGCGGCTTGCCGCAGGCCTCACACTGATCGCCCCGCGCCCCCTCCGAGGCGCAGTTAGGACAAGTGCCCTCCACGTAGCGGTCAGCCAGGTAGCGACGGCACCGGGGACAGTAAGCCTGGGACACGGTATCCTTATAGACATGCCCCTTATCCATAAGCTTAAGGAACATCTCCTGCGCCACCCGGGCGTGATTGGGTGTGGTGGTCTTGGTGAAGAGGTCAAAGGATATACCTAGACGCTCAAAGCAGTCCATAAAGTCGCGGTGATATGTATCGGCGAGCTGGCCAGGGCTTATACCCTCCTGCTCCGCCTTTATTGTTATGGGGGTGCCGTGCTGGTCAGAGCCGGACACCATAAGCACATCATCGCCCTTAAGGCGGTGGTAGCGAGCGAAGATATCGGCGGGCAGATAGGCCCCCGCTATGTGCCCCAGGTGGAGCGGCCCGTCGGCGTAAGGCCAGGCCACCCCGATGAAGACGCTCCTCCTCATTCCCCCTCCCCCAACTCCCCGGTGAAGAAGGTAAGCACCTGCTCGCCCTTGTCCTCCTTATAGTGAGCCAATCCTTTCTCAAGACAGCAATCCACGCACAGATTGGTCACCTTGCCGTCCTTCTCCACCACCAGATAACGCTTGGAATGGGGTACCATCTTACGGCAGCCGCCACACTTAATATCGCCCAGAGACACACAACCTCGGTGCATATAATCAACTCCTCGTCTATAATATTTCAGCCCAGCTTTAGCCAGGCGCGGTAAAGCTCCTTGCGTGAAAGCCCCGTCTCGGCGGCCATCTGTGACACGGCCTCCCTGGCTCTAGCCCCGGAGCTGCGCAGGCTCTGAAGCTCCCTCTCAATCTCCTCGGTCAGGCGAGGGGCGGGCTCATGCCCTCCCTCTATCACCAGGGCGAACTCCCCCTTGGGATGCTGGAAATGGGCCGCGGCCTGGCTTACCCTGCCGCGGAAGACCTCCTCGTGGAGCTTGGTAAGCTCCCGACACACGGCTATACGCCTGTCGCCCATCACTTCCAGTATATCCTTAAGCGCAGACCTCAGGCGATGCGGCGACTCCAGCACCACCAGGGTGGCCCCTTCTCCAACCACTGCTTTAAGCGCCTTCCTGCGGGCGGCGGCCTTGTTGGGCAGGAAGCCCAGGTAGAGGAAGCGGTCCACCGCCAGCCCCGATACTACCAGCGCCGTCGTCACCACCGAGGGGCCGGGTATGGGTATCACAGCCACGCCCCTCTCAGCGGCGGCCAGCACCAGCTCATAGCCGGGGTCGGAGACCGCCGGCATGCCCGCATCGGAGACCAGGGCTACATCGCCCTCCGAAAGCTTGGCCAGTATATAGTCAACCTTACCCGCCTTGCTGTGCTCGTGGTAGCTGGTGAGGGGGGTCTTGATATCGTAGGCGTCCATGAGCTTGCGCGTCCTCCTGGTGTCCTCACAGGCGATGAGTTCAACCTCCTTGAGTATACGCAGGGCGCGCAGAGAGACGTCCTCCAGGTTACCGATAGGGGTAGCCACGATATAGAGAGTCGGCATCAACCTCCCCCTTAGACTAGCTATTATAACCCCTCAAGCTTTCGTTAGTCTAGACTCCTTGACTTAACTACCCCTATTTTGTTATATTCAACCTTTAAGGAGACACTTTAAATGACCCCCAAATCAAAACAGCTCAGACGGGCATACGGCTTCGACGAGGTGGCGTTGGTGCCAGGCGATGTGACCATAAACCCGGACCAGACCTGCACCGACCTTAAAATAGGCGAGATAGACTTCTCCATGCCCATAGTAGGGGCAGCCATGGACGCTGTTACCGACGTGAACATGGCCGTGCTGATGTCCAAGGCGGGGGGCTTTAGTGTCTTAAACCTGGACGGCATACAGAGCAGATATGCCAACGCCGACGAGATGGTTGAGAAAGTGGTCCAGGCTCCTCAAGATGAGGTCACCGCGTTACTTCAGAAGATATACACCGAGCCGGCGAAGGAAAACCTGGTGGCCGAGCGGATAAAGGCCATTAAGGACGGGGGCGGCACGTGCGCCGTATCCGTAACCCCTGCTAACACCAAGCGCCTGGCCCCCGTGGCCGCCGAGGCAGGCGCCGACCTGCTGGTAGTGCAGTCCACGGTGACCACAGCCAAGCATATCTCCAAGAGCTACCGCGGGCTCATCTTCACCGAGCTTCTAAAGGCCGTGTCCATACCCGTGGTGGTGGGCAACTGCGTCAGCTACTCCGCCTGCCTGGAGATTATGAAGACGGGCGTTGCCGCCGTTCTGGTGGGCGTGGGCCCCGGGGCGGCATGTACCACACGGCAGGTAATCGGCGTGGGAGTCCCCCAGATAACCGCCACCATGGACTGCGCCGCCGCTAGAGACGAATACCATCGCGAATCGGGCCGCCACGTTCCCATCATCACCGATGGCGGCTTCCGCTGCGGCGGGGACGTGTGCAAGGCACTGGCCGCCGGCGCCGACGCGGTTATGGTAGGCTCCATACTAGCCCAGGCCGAGGAGGCACCGGGCAGGGGATATCACTGGGGCATGTCCCACCCCCATCCCGCCCTGCCCAGGGGCACCCGCATAAAGGTGGGCACATCGGGGACGCTCCAGCAGATACTGTTCGGACCCACGTCGGTAACCGACGGCAGCCAGAACCTGGTGGGGGCCATACGCACCGCCCTGGGCAGCTGCGGCGCCTACAACATACAGGAGTTCCACAAGGCGGAGATGGTAATCGCCCCGGCGATAACCACCGAGGGCAAGTCCTGGCAGTTGACGCAGTCTTAAAAGACGTCAGACGAAGTGCTTGTGCTCCGTGACCGCCAGTAGATTCTCAGGCGAATCCTCACGGATGGTCTTGCCACCTGCCACCACATAGCCCCGGTCGGCGATATCCACCACCTGCTTGAGCCTTTGGTCTAGTGGTTCACACCTGTTAGTTTATCTTGGCGGCTATGGCGGCCAACTCCGCCCTTACGGCGTCTATGAGACCCATCTCGACCGCCTGCTTAACGTGGCTTACCTTCATCGCCACGTGAGGGGCGCGGCTGTGGCCGTGTATCTTGCGCACCAGGCCGTTAAGCCCCCAGATCACCCCACCGCCCAGGTCCCGGTCGTCGGTGGCACCGGCGTCGTCGGTGAAAAGCCCCAGGGACTCCACCAGCTTGAACACGACGTTGCCAGCGAATGCGTCGCAGACGATTACGTTGGCCTTCTTCTTAAGGAGGTCAAAACCCTCTATATTGCCGATGAACCTAAGCCCACACCTCTCCAGGAGGGGATAGGTTGCCTTGGTAAGATGATTGCCCTTGCTCGGCTCAGCGCCGATATTCAAAAGCCCCACGGCAGGGTCAGCCACGCCGAGCAACTTCTTGCAGTACACAGAGCCCATGGCAGCGAAGGTTAAAAGGTGGCTGGGCTTGCAGTCCATGTTGACCCCACAGTCAAACACGACGGTTTGGGGAGCGTCGTCAAAGATGGCGCCACCTATAACAGGGCGCTCCACGCCCTCTATCATGCCCAGGTGAAAGATGCCGCTGGTTACCACCGCACCGGTGGGGCCGGCGCTTATCAGTCCCTCGGCCTCCCCGTCCTTGACCAGCTTGGTCGCCACCACGATGGAAGAGCCGGGCTTGCGCCTTACCGCCATGGCCGGGTTCTCGCCCTCCTCCACCACATCGGTGGCGGGGACGTTCCTTATGGGCAGTCCCTCGACCTTATGCTTGGCCATCTCCGCCGCCGCCACATCGGGGGGGCCGACGAGGAGAATCTCTATGCCGTCCCGATCCTTATCCGCCGCCATTACTACGCCCTTCACTATATCCGCCGGGGCGTAGTCCCCTCCCATCATGTCCACTGCTATACGTATACGCTTAGCCAACATCATAAAAACCTTTAAATAAAACCTTCTTTAAGGCACCGGGCAAAAGGAATAATCTATAATGCCGATGCCGCCGTGGACGGCCACGCAAGCCGAGACCTCGGCGACCAGCAACTCGTCAAGGTCCACGCGGGACTTCAGCATCTCGGCCAGCCTCTCGGCACGCTCCGGCACGCGGGCGTGCCCCAAAACTCCCCTGAGCCTCTGCCCCTGGGCGCGCTCGGCGGTTATCTCCACCAGACGCTCCATTATCTGAGTCACCGTCTTGGCCCGGGCCACCGGCTTCAACGCGCCGCCGGTTGAGGAATCCGCCTCGGTTATGGAACGAAAGCTGGATTGGGACTCTGCCTCGGCCCAGGTCTTGGCCTCAAATATCCTGCCGCCCTCCGCCTGGTAGAACAGGCTGTCGCGGGCCAGAAGCACGTTCACCCGGGGCAGCACGCTCTCCACCATTTTCAGTATCTCGTCTATGTCCTTGCCCTGAGCAGCCGCCCTGGCAGCCTCCATGGCCAGGAGCACCACCCCCGTCCCCATACAGGCGGAATGAACCACCTCTATACGCTTTCCGGGCATTTCCTTTAAGGCCATCTCTCTAGCCTTTAAGGCTATCTCGTGGTGGCCGCTAAAGACCTTGGACATACATACATGCAGCAAGGCATCAGCGTTTTTGACAGCATCGGTGAAAAACTGTGCGAACTCGCCCATGTTGGCCGTGGACGTGGTGGGCAGGTTCTCCTTGGAGCGCAGGCGCTCGTAGAGCTTGTCCATGTCTATGGTGGTGTCGGGATAGGACTGACCGTCCATGATAACAGGGCAGGGAATCATGGCCACACCATGTTCCCTGGCTACGCTGGGATGTACGGAACCAGAATCGCTGGTAACGGCTACCTTGTGCACGCCAATCCTTCTTTAGGGAAAACGAGCATCACGCCCCCAAGGGGACCCCTTATCTCTTAGCTTTGAGCATAGTGGGGCCCATGCGCCGTGCCTCGCCGAGCACGTTCAGGATAAAATCGGCCGGAACCTCGCAGATCTTGGCGATACCCAGCACCGCACCTTGAAGCATGCCATTCAGATGCCAGGTGTTCTTAGCCGCGGCCAATAGGCTGGCGAAAGCGCTCTGCAACTCGCTGGTGGTGGCCCCTCCCTCCTCCAACTCCAGGCACTCCTCACACTCCGCTGCGACCTCAACGAGATCTCTCAGGCTCTCCTGAAGCGCCTGGTTCTGGCGGGAGAAGAATTGCTTGGCCTTATCCAGCTTGTCTCCATCAACCTTAAAGCTATATACAATCAACCTGCTCATAAGAGCCTCCAAGCGGGAGTTTACTAAAGATAATACCCAAAGTCAACCGAAAAGGAAGCGGTCTCAAGACACAAAAAGCGCCTGCTGGAAGGGTCAGCCCTCGTCGTCTACGTCGTCCAGCTCGTCCTGGGCGTCCACCGCCTCACCCAGCGGCGGCAGTATGGCGTTCTCACTGGGCCGCCTGGCCGCGGCGCTGAAGGTGGTCTTCTCTATCAGCCGCCCCAGCCGGGATATCTCCGTGGCCTTGGCCGTGACCACTATGCCGCAGACCCCCACCTCCCACAGAACCCTGAGCTCGTCGGCGCGGAGCCCCGCAGGCGCCTTTAAAAGCACGGGCTTCCCTATGGCGTCAGAGCAGCGTCTAAACAGCATAAGGTGGGCCACGGTGATGCTGTAATTACCCTCATCGCAGACCAGAAGCACGGCGTCCACAGGCAGACCGTCTACGGTGCGCATCAGGCCCTCACTTAAGGAGGCCTCCACCTCCAGAACCTTGCCCATCTTGCCGCCCTTTATCGCCGTAAGCGGGGTGCCGGCTGCGGGGAAGACCATAAAGTCGGCATCCGTCTTCTTGGCCGCCGCGGCGCCTGCCCCTCGGAGCCACACTCCCCAGGGCATATCCTCCGCCGCAGAGGCCTTCTTAAACGCCTGGGCGCCCCCATCAACCGAGGAGACGGCCACCAGGCCGGCCTCGGCGCCGGACAGCGATGGGGATCCCCCCCCACCCTCCTCCAAACAGGCAACCAGCAACATCTTGGGGTTGCCCTGAGACGCCTTGCCCATCCTGAAGCCCATCGGCTGGGGGGCGCCTTGAGAGACTCTTGTTAGCCTATCTATGAACTTGCTCATCTTTAAACGGAGATAAGTATAGCATAAACGGGACAAAATATAACCCCACCCCTTACAGCGAGGCCGCCAGGTGGACATTCCGTGTAGTTATGTTAAAATGAGGGAAAAGCTCGAAGGGGGCATGGTGCAACAGGACACAGACCACTTCCTCACCTACCTGATAGCAGAGCGGGGTTTCTCCAAGAACACCATAGAGGCCTACCGCAACGACTTGAGGCAGTTGGCCGATTTCGCCCGCGGCGAGGCAGCTTCCTGGAACGAGTTTGACCGCCAGGGCATGCTGCGCTACATGCTCAACCTGAAGGAGCGCAACTACGCCGCCCCCACCATCGCTCGCAAGATGGCCGCCGCCAGGTCATTCTTCGACTTCATGGTCGCCGAGGGCCGCATCAGGGAGAAGCCATCGCAGAACATAGACTCCCCCAAGGTGGGCCGCTCCCTGCCCAAACCCCTCTCCATAAGCCAGGTGCGCCGTCTGCTGGAGCAGCCAGCCCATTCGGGAGGGGCGGAGTCGCGGCGGGACACGGCCATGCTGCAGCTCCTCTACGCCAGCGGAATGCGGGTGAGCGAGTTGGTGGCCTTAAACGTAAACGATATAGACCTCAAAGAGGGGTTCGTGCGCTGCTTCGGCAAGGGCAGCAAGGAACGCCTCATACCCATACACGCGCAGGCGGTGAAGGCGGTGGAGGAATACCTGTCCCAGTCGCGCCCCAAGCTGGTGGGCTTCAGGGACGAGCCAGCCGTGTTCCTAAACCTACGCGGCGAGCGGCTCACCCGGCAAGGCCTGTGGCAGATACTAAAGGGTTATGCCAGGAAGACAGGGCTGGAGAAGGAAGTAACCCCCCACACCCTGAGGCACAGCTTCGCCACCCATATGCTGAGCGGCGGCGCCGACCTGCGATCAGTGCAGGAGCTTTTAGGACACGCCAACATCTCTACCACCCAGGTATACACCCACCTTACCACCGAGCACGTCCGCCGCGCCTACGAGAAATCGCACCCCAGGGCTAAATAACAGGGAGGTCGGTCATGTCCTCAAGGTCAAGAAGAAAGAGAAAGCACCTCTTAAAGGCCGATAAGCCTGAGGGCGTTAAGTCGCCAATCACCACCACCCAGCCGTCCGCATCTGTAGCCGCCCCAAAGACCACCCCACATACCATAAAGGCGGAACAGCCCACGCCACCCACCCACCCCCACGTGGGCGCCGAGCTACGCCGCATCGGCATACTGGCGGCGGCTCTGCTCACCACTCTGGGTGTACTGTCCCAGGTCTTATAGACTCTTAAAGGGATATGAGGTCACGCCATGGACTTCGTCACAATGAGAGCGGAGCTAATCCGCTGCCTTGAAAGCGAGATTGAGGACAAACGGGTTTTAAAAGCTATGGGGCACATACCCCGTGAGGAGTTTGTCCCTAGGGCAGAGCGCCACCTCGCCTACCAGGACAGACCTCTGCCCATCGGCTTCGGGCAGACGATATCACAGCCGTTCATCATTGCCCTGATGACCCAAGCGCTGGAGCTAAAGGGGGACGAGACGGTGCTGGAGGTGGGCACCGGCAGCGGCTACCAGGCGGCCATACTGGCCGAGCTTTCAGGACGCGTAATCACCACCGAGCGCATACCCCAGCTTGCCGAGGGCGCCGCCAAGACGCTTAAAAGCCTGGGTTATAAAAACGTTGAGATCCAGCTGGCGGAGGAGTCCCTGGGTTGGCGGGCGGAGGCCCCCTACGACGCCATCATGGTAACCGCCGCCGCCCCCACCATACCCCCCCAGCTTATTGAGCAGCTCGCCATCGGGGGGCGCATGGTCATTCCTGCAGGGGAGAGGTACTGCCAGGACCTATTTAAGATAACCAAGCTTGAGCATGAGAACGTTATCCAGAACCTGGGAGCATGCCGCTTCGTATCCCTCATCGGAAAGGGGGGCTGGGAGGATGAATAAACACCCCCTAAGAGGAGACGCCGTGGACGTAATAGAGGCCATCAAGACAAGGCGCAGCGTGCGCCGCTATAAGCCGACCCCAATAGATGACGAGACCCTTAAGCTCGTCCTGGAGGCGGCCATATGGGCGCCTTCCTGGGCCAACACCCAGTGCTGGCGCATCGTGGTGGTGCGCGACCAGGCCGTGAAGCAGGCCCTGGCGGATACCATACCCGCGGCCAACCGCGCCCATGCCGCCGTGGAGACGGCGCCCGTCGCCATAGCGGTCCTGGCCGAGGTGGGCAAGTCCGGCTCCATAAGGGGCGAGGAGTGCCCCGACAAGGGGAAATGGTGGTATATGTTCGACACAGCGCTCGCCATGCATAACCTGGTTCTTGCCGCCCACTCACTGGGGCTGGGGACGGTCTATACCGGCTGGTTCGATAGCCAGAAGGCGGGCGAGGTGCTGGGCGTCCCCGCAGGATTTACCGTGGTGGCGCTCACCCCACTGGGAACCCCCGATGGAGACCCCTCCCCCACATCCCGCCGCGATATGTCCCAGACCGTCTGCTATGACTCCTTCACGCTGTAAAGGCAGAGAAAAGCCCCTAGGGGCGGGGAGGGGTAGAGGAGCTGCGGCGGATAGGGGCGGAGGTGGGGGTGGAGTTTTGAGGATGAGCATGGGTATATTGTGGCAAGTATTAGCTGGTTTCGGTTTAGGTATCCTGGCATCAATTAAGATTGTTCCATGGATATATAAAAGACAACAACGAGAGCTTAAGAAGACCCTATTACGACAGTGGTGCGGCGGCTGTATGGGCGCTATGGGACGCTTGGAGCCCCCTACCTCGGAGAGGATAAACATTGAAGGATATGAAGGCTCTAATGACTATGTTCTTACACAGCTATTGAAAGACATCAAAGAAGGCAGAAAAAACCCCGAAGGAATAGCTGCGGTAATCAGCCAGGCATTAACAAAAGTGCTTTACACGGAAAAAGAATTAAAAAGTAAGGACTTGCCTGACCATAAAATGTTTTTCTTTGCTGGCAACCCCGAGGTGCCTATGTCTATGATAAACAGAATACTGGGCCCGATGTACGCAAGAATTGATATGTTTGAACTTGACCTGTTGCCCACGGGTGAACTAGAATTAGCCAAAAGCCAGCTGGAAAGCGCCAGCCAAAAGGGATTTTACACCAGCAGCATGTATGACTCTTACGCTCTACACCTTGCTAAGTCAATGGAGGCATTTGCGAAGTATCTCTGGAAGCTGGAGGGCAGGAAAGGGGACGCCTGATGAGCATCTTCAAGAAAACCGTCAGTGACGAGGAGTGGCTTTCACAAGCACAGCCCCTATATGCAGCGGCCTTGCCCATTACTACAACCATTGATGAAGCAATAGCCAATCCCCCTTTCCCGAAGGATTTTCATGAAGAACTGAAAGAGGCTCTTAGTAAGCTATCCGCCATTACTGAATCAATAAAGCGCTTGCCCAATCCCACCTCCCCACATGCACGCCAAGCCAAGAAGGCAGTAGAATCGGCAATTAAGGGTTATACAAAAGGCGTTAAAGAAGGGCTAAATTTTTACACGGAAGCGCATAGGTCTGGAGGGCTTGGAGACATTCATGGTAGCGGGGTAGGACTAAGCAAGCTAGCGGGAGCTGTGCTTGCTGGATCGCTATCCTCCTTCTTGGAATCCGTTGAAAGCGCGCAAAAGCACATGGAAAAAGCGAAGGCTTATTTCTCTAACCGCTAAACTCGGCTCTCACTCAGATTACGCCTTATAT
>CAZVIZ010000012.1:0-20704 GCA_964627215.1 uncultured Dehalococcoidales bacterium | reverse complement strand
GCTCCACGTTGGGGCTTATATATAGTATGTTGCAGTTCTCGTCCGACGTCCAGGCCACGTCGGGTATATTGGATACCAGGGAGCGGTACTTCTCCTCGCTGGCCTTAAGCTCCTCCTCGGCTTGCTTGCGGGCGGTGACGTCCGCTATGATGCCATCGGCGTAGCGCTTGCCGTTCTTCTCGTAGGTGCCCACCGAGCGCTCGTTAAGCCACACCCAGCGTCCGTCCTTGCGCTTGTAGCGGTACTCTATGTCGTAGGGCTTGCCCTGACTGGAGAAGCGGCGGAAGTCGGCCTTGGCCTTCTTAATGTCTTCAGGGTGGACACGGTGGTCAAACCACTTTATCCAGTTACCGCAACGATACTCCTCCTCCTGGGTATAGCCGGTGAGGCGCTCCACGTTGGGGGCCACGAAGATCATGTTATAGTCCTCGTCCGACGTCCAGGCCACTGCGGGTATGTTGGATACCAGGGAGCGGTACTTCTCCTCGCTGGCCTTAAGCTCCTCTTCCACCTGCTTGCGCTCGGTTGCGTCTCGGTTGCTGGCGCGCTGTCCCAGGTATCTGCCGCCGACTCCGTATACCGGCTGGCAGCTGTGCTCTATCCAGCGCTCCTCGCCGCTGCGGGAGAGTATACGGAAGCTTAATGTGAACACAGCTCTCTTGTGCTTCTCGTCTTCCAGGTGCTTGATGAAGTCCTGGCGGTCTTCAGGGTGCACTATGGTCGCTAGCAGTCCCGGGTCGTGCAGAAATTCTTCTGGGGAGTGGCCGGATATGCGCTCGCAAGAGGGGGACATATAGGCTATCTTGCCCTCGGGGTTGAGCCAGTACTCCCAGTCGTAGGTGAAGTTCATCAGCATGCACAGGTGCTCCTCGCTCTGCCGCAACTTCTCCTCGGTCTCGCGGTGTGTTGCCTCCGTTGCTTTCAGGGCGGCCAATTCCCCTTCCAGGCGCTCTATCTTATCCGTTAGTTCCTTGTGGGTATCTTTCATAGGTCATCACCCCTTCACTCCAGATAGTCCTTGAGTCTGCGGCTGCGGCTGGGGTGGCGAAGCTTTCGGAGGGCCTTAGCCTCTATCTGGCGGATGCGTTCCCTGGTGACATTGAACTCTCGCCCCACCTCCTCCAGGGTGCGGCTGCGGCCGTCCTCCAGGCCGAACCGAAGTTGGAGCACCCTGCGCTCGCGGGGGGTTAAGGTGGAGAGGACCTCGTTTATCTGCTCCTTTAGAAGCTGACGGGAGGCGGCGTCGGGGGGTGGCAGGGCGTTGTGGTCTTCTATGAAGTCGCCCAGGTGGCTGTCCTCCTCCTCCCCGATGGGGGACTCCAGGGAAATGGGCAGTTGCGCTATCTTGGCTATCTCCCTCACCTTCTCCTGGGGTATGTCCATTCCCTCGCCTATCTCCTTGGGGGTGGGCTCGCGGCCATGTTCCTGGGCCAGGCGGCGGCTCACGCGGAGGAGCTTGTTTATGGTTTCTATCATATGCACCGGGACGCGGATGGTACGCGCTTGGTCGGCTATGGCGCGGGTGATAGCCTGGCGTATCCACCAGGTGGCGTAGGTGCTGAACTTATAGCCACGGCGGTAGTCGAACTTCTCCACCGCCTTGATAAGCCCGATGTTGCCCTCCTGTATTAGGTCCAGGAGAGACATGCCCCGCCCGATGTGCTTCTTAGCTACGCTAACCACCAGGCGCAGGTTAGCCCGGGTGAGGTGGTTCTCCGCCCTCCGGGCCTCCTCTTTTATGTAGTCCATGTGCTGTTCCATCTGTTGCTGGTGGGAATGGATAGTTTTAGCCAGGCCCGAGTCCCGGGCCGCCTTTTTCATCTTAGCTGGGGACACGTTATCCCCTATGCTGTCAAGGACCTCCTTGGGCAGCAGGCTGGAGTTAAGGGAGAGGTTTATGAGCAGGTGCTCTATTTCCTCGGGTGGCTTCTCCGTCTGCTCCGACACGGCCTGGATAAGGCTCTGTGAAATCTCGCTGTCTATACTGGCCCTCACCTTTGCGTCCGATATGGCCTGCTTGAAGCTCAACTTGGGGAGCAGCCCCAGATGCTCCAGCAGGGACGGGATTACATAGGCGGCGTCGGCCAACTCCGCCACCATGGCCAGCATGGTCTCGCTGGCGGTGGCTTCCCTCTCCCCTGCCTCCTCCAGGGCGGCCTCTATCTCGGAGATGCGCTTGGCTTCGGCTATCTTGCGCGACAGTATCTGCTCGTCCTCAGCAGTGAGCAGCGGCACTCGCCCTATCTCATGTAAGTAGATGCGTACCGGGTCGTCCACCACCTCGTGCTCGCTAACATGCTCCACGGCGGCGTCTCCATGGTGGTGTCCGTGGTGACCTGTATCCCCTATGGAGCCTTCGTGGGGGTGTATGGATTCATGGTCGCGATCCCGTAGAGGGAATTCGGTGGAGTTGGTATTTTTCTGTGTCATCTATTCCCTCCCTTGTCCCTGGTCTGGCGCGCCCTCTGGACGAACACCTGTTTAAGACCCTGGCTAACGTCTGTTCCCTGCGCACCCTGCGCTGCTAGGCGGCGCAGGTGCTCCTCCTTAAGCCTCCACACTATGGCGGTATATTTGTCCTCCGTCTGGTGGGGGGGCAGCTGCCTGGCGGCCAGGCGGTCTATGTATTCGGCCAGCTCCGGGCCGAGGCTGTCTTTAACGGCGGAGACGTCCTCCGTCTCCATTAAGGCGGAGAATACGATGAGGTTCTCGCTGGAGGCGAAGTGCTCCGGGTTGGGCTGGGCGGCTGCTTGCTTGAACTCCGGATGCTTCAAGAGAAGCTCCAGGCAGCGCTCCTCCCACGGCTTGGAGAATACGGGCTTCAGGGTCTCCTCCGCCTTCCCCCTGGGCTTCGCCTTCTTGGCGTATCTTACGGGAGCGGGTTTGGTGGCTTTCCTGGCTAGGGCCTCCTCCAGCCTGCTTTTATCCATGCCCAGCAGAGAGGCCAGCTTCTGCATATAGTGCTCCTGGCGCACGGGGGATCCTATCTGGGCGATGATGGCCAGGAGCTCCTTGGCGGCGTTGTCCTTGCCCTGTGCCGTGGTCAGGTCGTGCTTGGCCTCAACCTTGCTGAAGTGAAGGTCCACCAGGGGGATAGCCCCTTCCACCAGCCCCCGCCAGGCTGCGGCGTCCTCCTTGATGACGTCGTCGGGGTCCTTGCTGTCGGGCAGCACGGCCACCCGCATCTCCGCCCCCAGGGTGTTCTCATAGCCCACACAGCGCAGCATGGCCTCCTCGCCGGCCTCATCAGCGTCTAAGGCCAAAACCAGGTTCTTGGTGAGTCTCTTTATTATGCCCATCTGGCGCTCGGTGATGGCCACCCCCATGGAGGCCACCACATTATCAAAGCCATTCTGGTGGGCGGTGATGGCGTCCATATAGCCCTCCACTATGACTGCTAAATCGTTCTTCCTGATGGCCTGCTTGGCCAGGTTTATTCCGTAGAGCACGGCGCTCTTATCAAAGGTGGGGCCTTGGGGCGAGTTCAGGTATTTAGGCATTGAATCGTCCAGCGCCCGTCCCCCGAAGCCGACTACGCGTCCCTGTATGTCGCTTATGGGGAACATCAGCCTGTTGCGGAAGCGGTCGTGGGTGGTTTTGTCTTCTTCCTTCTCTATGACCAGCCCCGCCTTTAGCATCTCCTCCGCTGTTATACCCCTCTCCGAGAGGTGCTTCTTGAGTCCCTCCCACTTGTTGGGGCTGAAGCCCAGCTTGAAGTGGGTAATGGAGTCTATCCCTATGCCGCGGCCCTTTATGTAGCGGCGCGCCCTCTCGCCCTCAGGCGACTTCAGTAGCGCTTCCTGGAAGTACTGGGCCGCGAGGTCGTTTGCCTCATAGAGCCGAGCGCATTCCTCCCGCCGCTCCTCTCCCTTCCTGGATTCCAGAGCTACGCCAGCGCGGTCGGCCAGGAGTTTAAGTGCCTCGCCGAAGTCTATGTCCTCCTTCTTCATGATGAAGGAGAAGACGTCCCCGCCGGTGTTGCAGGAGCCGAAGCAGTGCCAGCTCTGCTGGTCGGGGTATACGAAGAAGGAAGGGTGCTTCTCGCTGTGGAAGGGGCACAGGCCCTTCATGGTGTGACCGGACTTCGTGAGTTTTACATACTGGCCGATTACATCCACTATATCTATCTTCTGCTTTATTTCGTCTATAACGCCCATATCGCTGACCTTAAAGGCTTGGTATCAACCCCATAACTCGTGGGGTTAGAACAGTTCGCCCTGCTTGGCCCTGCCCTTTATAAGCGCCATGTCTTCCGCCATGCGCAGGGCGTAGTGGTCGGTCATGCCGGCGATGTAGTCCACTACCCCTCGCTCCACTTCCTTGGAGTGGGCGCGATACTCCTGCGGCATCTTGTCGGGGCGTTCCTTGAGGTACTGGTACAGCAGGCGGACCACCTGTCTGCCCTTCTCCGCCTCCGCCTCCGCCGAGCGCAGGTTATACACCTTTTGGAAAAGGAAGTGGTGTAGTATGTCGGTGGCCTCCTTTATGACGGAGCTCATGCCGATTTTGGGGGCTGCTTGAAGGTCCTCCCCGCGCCCCGAGGCCGCCCAGGAGAAGGTGATGATGTCCGAGACCATGCTGTTTATCCTCCGTGAGTGCCTGAGCCCCAGCACCTTCACCGCCTCTATGGGAAGGTCTCCCTCGGATATGGTGCCTGCCCTGATGGCGTCGCCGATATCGTGGTTGATGTAGGCCACCAGGTCAGCTATCTTACATATCTCTCCCTCCAGGGTGCCTACCTCCCCCCAACCCTGCCCCAGCACCCTGGCCCTGGTCTTAGAGTGGTTGAAGATGCCGTCCCTTACCTCCCAGGTGAGGTTCAGGCCTAGGCCGTCTTTCTCCAGCAGGTCTACCACCCTGAGTGATTGCTCGTTGTGTTTAAAGCCGCCGTGATAAAGGTCGTCCAGCACGTCCTCGCCCACGTGGCCGAAGGGGGTATGCCCCAGGTCGTGCCCCAGCGCTATGGCCTCGGTCAGGTCCTCGTTCAGGTTCAGCGCGCGGGCTAGAGTGCGCCCTATCTGGGACACCTCTAGGGTGTGGGTGAGCCTGGTTACATAGTGGTCGCCAAGGGGTGCGATGAAGACCTGTGTCTTGTGCTTGAGGCGTCGGAAGGCCTTGCTGTGTATTATGCGGTCACGGTCGCGCTGAAAATCGGTGCGTATGGGGCAGGGTTCCTCTGGTCTCTCCCTGCCGCGTGACCGGGCCGACTTGGCGGCGTGTGGGGAAAGGCTTTCCTCTTTTTCCTCGGTTAGCTGGCGGATATTAAGCCCGCTTATCATGAGATCTTCAGTTTTTTCTCCGCTGCGGCTATTATATCTCTGGTAGTGTCTATCATATCAGGGCTTACGGACACCGATGTTATGCCCCACTTCACCAGCTTCTCGGTGAGTTCTGGGTAGACCGAAGGTGCCTGGCCGCATATGGAGGCGGTTATCCCCTTCTGCTTGGCTATGGTGATAAGCCTCTCCAGAGCCATGAGCACTGCCTCGTTTCTCTCGTCAAAGGTGTCGGCCAGCTTCTCGCTGTCGCGGTCTATGCCCAGCACTAGCTGGGTGAGGTCGTTGGAGCCGATAGATATGCCGTCTATGCCTACGTCTATGAACTTGTCCAGGAGGAAGACATTGGCAGGCACCTCGGCCATCATCCATATCTTAAAGTCATCAGAGCGTTTAAGCCCCAGTGAGGCCATAGTCTTTATGGTTCCGGCTAGCTCGTCCACAGTGCGGACGAAGGGAATCATCACCCACAGATTGGGATAGTCCTTCCTTACCGCCTTTATAGCCTCTATCTCCAGCTTGAACACCTCCACATCGGTTATGTAGCGGGAGGCGCCGCGGTAGCCTATCATGGGGTTCTCTTCCACCGTCTCGTAGCGCTCGCCGCCCTTCAAGGCGCGGTACTCGTTGGTCTTGAAATCGCTGGTGCGGTAGACCACGCAGCGGGGGCTGAAGGCGGACACGAATTTGGTGAGCTCGGTCTGAAGTATTTCTACGAACTCCTGCCCTCGGTTCTCGTCTATCATATAGCGGGGATGCTGGCCTATCTGGGCCATCATGAACTCTGCTCTTAACAGCCCGATGCCGTCCACGTCGCGCTTGGCCACGCGTTCGGCCAGGTCGGGCTGGGCCAGGTTTACATATACCTTGGTCCTGGTCTTTACCTTCTCCCGCCGCACGGTTTCTTTCTTCTTCACCTCTATCTTGCCCTCGTGAACGTTGCCCTTGGAGCCGTCCACGGTAACCATCTGCTCGTCCTTCAAGGCGGTGGTGGCGTTCTCGACGCCTACTACGCAGGGTATGCCCAGCTCGCGGCTGACGATGGCGGCATGCGCCGTCCTTCCGCCGCGGTCGGTAACTATGGCGGAGGCTCGTTTCATAGCGGGGACGAAGTCGGGGGTAGTCATCTCGGCCACCAGGACCTCGCCCTCTTTCACCTTATCTATATGGGAGGGATCGGGGACTATCTTAACCTGACCCCAGGCGGTGCCTGGGCTGGCCGGTGTGCCCGATACGAGCACGGGGGCCGTAATCTCGGCACCTGTTGCCTCCTCCTGCGCTTTTATAGTGGTTACCGGCCTGGTCTGGACGATGTAGATCTCGCCCTTCTCCTTGGCCCACTCTATGTCCTGGGGGAAGTCGTACCATTCCTCTATGCGCTTGGCTATCTTGGCCAGGGATAAGATGTCCTCGTCGGTCACCTTCTGGGACTCCTGCTCGGCGGGCGACAGCGGCACCTGGACGTTGGGGTCATCGCCGCCGCTACTGTCGTCCCGGACCAGCTTCCAGGCCTGCTTGCCGATGGTCTTGGAGACTATCTTATCATCGGCCTTGTTTACTAGGTAGAGGTCCGGGGTCACGCTGCCGGAGACTATCGACTCCCCCAGCCCCAGACCTGCCTCTATGGCTATCTTGGAGGTATCGCTGGTGACCGGCTCCAGGGTGAATATTATTCCGGAAGACTCGGACTGCACCATCTTCTGGACGGGCACGGCTATGCCCACCTGGAAGTGGTCGAAGCCCTGCTCCTCGCGGTAGAAGATGGCCCGGGCCTCAAACAGAGATGCCCAGCAGCGCTGAACTGCATCCACGACCTCGTCATCGCCCTGGATGTTGAGGAAAGTGGCCTGCTGGCCGGCGAACGACGCCTCGGGGAGATCCTCGGCGGTGGCCGAGGAGCGTACCGCTACCAGCCCCCTGCCCATCTTCCCGTAGGCCTGCTTTATGTCCTCGGCCAGACGGCTGGGCATGGTGCCATCCATAACTATCCGTTTTACCTGCTCAGAGACCTGTTGCAGCCTCTTGCTGTCCTGGACGTCAAGCCCTGTAAGCTCGGCGCGGATTTTGTCCTCTATATTGGCTTCCTTTACGTAGTCGTAGTAAGCCTTCGCGGTGACGATGAAGCCCTGCGGGACGGGTATCTGGGCGTTGGTCATCTCGCCCAGGTTGGCCCCCTTGCCTCCCACTATGGGTATGTCGCCCTTGGTTACTTCATGAAACCAAACGATAGCCTGCTGAGATACAATCATAAACTTGGTAGCCTCCTTTGCGCTTGGAGTTGACAGTCTATAATTATACCATAAATTAACCACATTTTTTAAAGTGCCGGCGAGGGGCATTCACAACGACCCGATTCATTTGACAGTGGTATTGGGTCGGGTTAGAATGGTGTTGCTTTTGGTGGCATATTAGGGGGTGAGATATGATTGAGATGACCATTGATAGTATTAGGGTAAGCCTGATGAACTATCAGCGTGTGGTTATCCTGAAGGAGAAGGATTCCGAGCGTTACCTGCCCATCTGGATAGGACCCGCAGAGGCAGATGCCATAGCAGTAAAGCTCCAGGGGGCAACCGTGCCTCGTCCCCTGACGCATGACCTGCTCCAGTCCGTTATCAGTAGTCTGGGGGCAAAGGTGACCTCCATTGCCGTATGTGACCTGAAGAACGACACCTTCTACGCCAAGATCATGCTCAACCTGAACGGAGATGATATAGAGGTGGATGCGCGTCCCAGCGATGCCCTGGCGCTGGCGGTGAGGGCAGAAGTCCCCATCTATGCCGAGGAGGTTGTGCTGGATAAGGCAGGCATATTCCTGGATAAAGAGACGGGCAAGCCCATCATATCCGATAAGGAGGGGGGCAAGGGTGAAGGCACGAGCGACAAGGCCGTAAGCGAGGAGGAGATGAAGAAGCTGTCCGCTTTCCAGGACTTCATCGATACCCTGGATATGGACGACTTCGATAAGCGCAAGTCCTGATAACCGCTGGCATTACCGCATTTTATAGGGGGGCGAACTGGTTCGCCCCCTTTTCTTTAGAGGGCGCCCCCATAAATATCTCCGTTAGGGTCTTTCATTAAGAAGCCAGTTTTGTTATGCTAGATTAGCTAAATTACCGTGAACTTTAGTTAAATGCTGACATTTAGCCAGATTCTGGCCATCGCTATATTCGGCGGGATGTTGACCGCCGTCATCATCGGCAAGATGCACCGCTTTATCCCCGCCCTTATCGGGGCCACCTTTACCTTCGTGGTCGTCTTTATCGTGGTGGAGCAGAACCCTGACATGCTGCTAAGGGTGCTTAACCTAAACCAGCTTGTGCAGTATAACTTCTGGGTGCCGGGGGCGCATCACATAGAGTCCCGCGGTATTAACTGGCAGACCATCATCTTTATCGCCGGTATGATGGCCATGGTGGAGGGGCTGGGCAGGGTGGGCTTCTTCCGCTGGCTATCCCTCACCCTGGCCAAGCGGGTTAACTACAAGGCCGTCCCCCTACTGATGGTGTTTATGCTGCTATCCGGGGTACTCTCCATGTTCATAGACAGCATAACCGTGCTCCTCTTTCTGGCCGCAGTCACTATAGAGCTTGCCCGCGTGCTGAAATTTGACCCCGTGCCTATGATAGTGGCTGAGATATTCACCGCCAACGTGGGCGGCAGTGCCACCATGTCCGGAGACCCACCCAATATTATAATCGGCACGGCGTTGGGTTATACCTTCAACGACTTCTTGGTGAACACCGGCCCCATCGCCTGGGCGGGTATGGGCGTGACAGTGACCTACTTCTATTTCCGTTTCCGCAAGCAGCTGGCCGCGTCCCAGCTGAAGGGCGGTGGGCCTACACGTTACCCCCAGCCCAGGGAGGCCATATCGGATATGACGCAGTTCCGCGTCCAGGCGGGCATCTTCATTATGGTAGTGGTTCTGTTGGTCACCCATGCCATAAGCGGCATCTCCGTGGCCCTAATCGGGGTTATCGCCGCCCTCTCCACGCTGGCGACTTCGGGCAAGGCGGCGCTTATGATACTGCGTCGGGTGGACTGGCGCACCCTGCTCTTTTTCATAGGGCTGTTCATAGTGGTGGGGGGCTTGGAGGAGACGGGGCTTCTCAGGAGTTTCGCCAACTATATCGGGGCGGCCTCTGGGGGGGAGACGGGTGTAGCCATACCCATTATACTTTGGGGTTCGGCGATTACCTCGGCCATTGTGGATAATATCCCCTTCGCCGCCGCCATGGTGCCTGTTATCGTCAATCTGTCGGAGAGCACTCAGCTGGCCCTGCCCACGCTTGCCTGGACGCTGGCCCTGGGGGCAGATATCGGGGGCAATGCCACGCCTATCGGCGCCTCGGCAAATGTGGTGGGCACTGCTATCGCCGAGCGGGAGGGACACCGCATCACCTGGAAGAAGTTTATGAAATATTGCATTCCCCCCACGCTTATCGTGGTCGCCCTTACTCATGGCATGCTACTCTTAAGATACGGTTGAAGTAGCCTTACTCTGTGGGCTTACAACATGCCTTTTAGAGGCTCTATCACCATAACGCCGTTTTTCGTATCTATGCGTTTAACCACGTCGGCTATGGCGGGGATGAGAACTTCGCCTTTCACGCCCTTGGCGACGTAGACGTCGTTCACCTCTGTGTTGGGGGAGGATATTATCTCGGTTATGCTTCCCAGCGCCTCCCCCCTGGTGGTCTCTACGCGGAGGCCGATAATCTGTGAGTGGTAGTAGCTTCCTGGGGGGAGGGGTTCAGGCCGTTCGCCTGGGGACGCTGGGGGTTTCACATCTTTGTGGGGCAACTTAACTTTAGGTCTTATTCCAGGACTGTGTTGGTGGGGTTGGGTTAAAGTATTTGCAAGGTGGCCTTGGTGCCGGCCTTGGCCGCTTTCACTCTTATCAGGGCGCGGATAGCCTGGGCTATGCGGCCTTGCTTGCCGATTACTCGGCCCTTATCCTCGTCGGCAACCTGAAGCTTCAGTACCAGGCCTTCCTCATCCGTATCCTCAGTCACGACTACGTCGTCGGGTGAATTAACTATTGATTTGGCGATGTACTCTACTAGTTCCTTCATGATGTCTCCTTGATTGTTTTGAATTTATCCATGACGCCAACCTTGGATAGCAGTCTGGAGGCGGTAGCAGTTGGCTGCGCCCCTTGTTTCAGCCAATGCAGCGCCTTTTCTTCATCAACGACTATTGTTTCCGGGTCGGTCAGAGGATCGTAGTGACCTAGAATAGTAACAAACGCCCCGTCGCGCGGCGCGCGTGAATCGGCAACCACCAGCCGATAGCTTGGTTTCTTTTTCGCGCCTGTGCGGCGCAGTCTTATTTTAACCATCTTCTCCCTCGTCCTTACGCTGACATATTATGGGCTATATTACATTTGCTGTCAACAATAAAACGTCCGCCTACGCTGGTTGTCAGAATATCGCCCAGTGGATATAATCAGGGTTGTGAGAGCGAAGGGCTTGCACCAGTGGGGGGTCAGCGCCTCCCGCGCTAGTGAGATACAGCGGGGTCTGGCGCGGCGGGTATGCTGCAGTGGTGCGCTCGGCACGCCCCGCCTTATAGCCGGCGTGGATATGGCCGTGGGCAGGATAGGGGAGGATTCCAGGGCGGCGGCGGTGGTGGTGGCGTATCCCTCCCTGGAGGTTGTGAAGGTTAGCGTGGCGGAAGGCAGGCTAACCTTTCCCTACGTGCCCGGGTTGCTCTCCTTCAGGGAGGCACCCCTGGTGATCAGGGCCTGTGAGGGGCTTAACGCTACCCCGGACTTACTCCTGGTGGACGGTCAGGGCATAGCCCACCCGCGTCGCTTCGGGCTGGCCTGCCACCTGGGCCTGCTTTTAGACGTGCCCGCTATAGGCTGTGCCAAATCGCGGCTCTGCGGCTCTTGCGACGAACCCGCCGCCGAGCCGGGGAGCTTCGCCTACCTGCAAGACCGCGGCGAGGTCATCGGGGCGGCGGTGCGCACTAAGGCTAATACCAAGCCAGTATATGTGTCCGTAGGTCATAAGATAGACCTCGATACGGCCATTTTATGGTTGCTGAGGTGTTGTAAGGGGTATCGCCTACCCCAGCCCACCCGTCTGGCGCACCTGGCGGCAGGGGGCGAGCTTAAGGCCGATAATGTCTGTTAGAGGGGATTACAGCGTATTATGCAGGAGCTTAAGGATAAACTGAAGGACATGGAACACCGCGTCTCTATGGCGCTGGTGTATCTTTAAGGTCGCCGAAAAGGAGAAGGAGGTAGTGGCCCTGGAGAAGACGGCGGCCGCCCCTGATTTCTGGCAGGACCAGAACGCCGCCAGGGGGGTTATGCGCAAGATAGCCGGCCTTAATCGCCTGGTGGACGAGTGGCGGGGTATGGAGAAGGAGATAGCCGATGCCGTCGATATGGTCTCCCTTGCGGAGGAGGACGCTGCGCTTCAGGCGGAGCTTGAGGCCGAAGTGGATCGGGTTGGTGAGCGCCTGGATGATTTAGAGTTGGAGATGGCCTTCACCAGCGAGTATGATTCCAGGAGTGCTATAATGGCCCTTCACGCAGGGGCGGGGGGCACGGAGTCCCAGGACTGGACCGATATGCTGCTGCGCATGTACCTGCGCTGGGCTGAGCGGCGTGGCTATAAGGCCGAGGTGCTGGACACGTCTCCCGGGGAGGAGGCGGGGTTGAAGAGCGCCACGGTGGAGATAAAAGGGGACTTCGCCTATGGGTATCTGCGTTCTGAGCACGGCGTCCACCGCCTTGTGCGACTCTCTCCCTTTGATGCCGACTATGCCCGTCATACCTCGTTCTCACTGGTGGAGGTGATTCCCGAGGCGGAGGAGGGCAGCGTGGATGTTGATATCAGCCCTGATGACCTTAAGGTAGAGGTATTCCGCTCCAGTGGGCCCGGCGGCCAGCATATGCAGAAGACCAGTAGCGCGGTGAGGATGATACACCTGCCCACCGGCCTTACGGTAAGCTGCCAGAGCGAGCGCTCGCAGCACCAGAACAAGGAGATTGCGCTGCGCATACTCCAGTCGCGCCTTCTGGAATTGGAGCTCAAGAAACAGGCGGAGGAGAGGGCCAGGCTTAAAGGGAAACATGTCTCGGCGGAGTGGGGCAACCAGATACGGAGCTATGTCCTCCACCCCTATAAGATGGTCAAGGACCACCGCACCAATTACGAGAGCGGCAACGCCGAGGCCGTTCTGGAGGGTGACCTGGACGGGTTCATAAACGCTTACCTGCGTGCCAATATGGGTAAGGAAGAGTGAGTAAAAGGCCCTTTATAGCCGCTGCGGCATTGTCTATATTAGCGGCGCTGGCGCCTTTTTCGGTCGGGGCTGAGGAGGGAGTGGGGTCTGCCCAGGGCTCGGCGAGCGTATCCTTCCCTGATGCCATAACCTTTGAGCTTTCGGCCGAAAGCGATGCTGACATAGTGGATATACGCCTCCACTACCAGGTGGAGCGTGTGGACTTCGCCGATGTTACCACAGAGGTCTATATTGAATTTGACCCCGCCCCGTCCGTTGAGGAGGGCTGGATGTGGGATATGAGGAAGACGGGGGGGCTACCCCCGGGGGCGGTTGTGCGCTACTGGTGGACGGTTGAGGACGTGGACGGCAACGTGTTCGGCACCGAGCCGATAAGCCTTGAGTTCGCCGACGACCGCTACAACTGGCGCAGCCTTGAGTTAGGCCAGGTCATCCTCTACTGGTATGAGGCCGACGAGACCTTCGCCCGCGATCTGGGTATGGGGGTGGAGGGAGCGCTTAAGCGCCTGGCCGATGAGACCGGTGCCGAGATGGAAAGGCCGGTGAGTATATATGTCTACTCAAACAGCCAGGACCTTCAAGGGGCGCTGATGTTTCCCCAGGAGTGGACGGGTGGGGTGGCCCATACCCGCTACGGCGTTATCGCCATCGGCATAGGGCCTGACGAGTTGGAGTGGGGACGAAGGGCTGTATCCCACGAGCTCACCCATATGGTGGTTCACCAGGTTACGCTTAACCCCTACGGCGATATACCCGTCTGGCTAGACGAGGGCCTGGCGGTGAACAACGAGGGGGCGCTGGACCAGGTGTACTCCGCCGCACTTCAGTTGGGAATTGACGGCGGCACGCTGATGTCCCTCCAGAGCCTGGCTAGCCCTTTCTCCACCGACCCCATGAAGGCGCTGCTCTCCTATGCGCAGAGCCAGAGTGTGGTGGACTTCCTCATCACCGAGTATGGGCGGGAGGATATGCTCAGGCTGCTAAACACCTTCGCCGAGGGCAGCACCTATGACGCTGCCCTGGAGGGCGTCTATGGGTTTGATACGGACGGTCTGGATGCCCTGTGGAGTGATTGGATATATGATAGCGAGTATCTACCCCAATAAGCAGGTGAGGCTGGATGAATAACAGGGTGGCGCTGGCGGCGTCTATGGGTTTGATACGGACGGTCTGGATGCCCTGTGGAGTGATTGGATATATGATAGCGAGTATCTACCCCAATAAGCAGGTGAGGCTGGATGAATAACAGGGTGGCGCTGGCGGCGTCTATGGTGATGCTGACAGCCTCGGTGTCCTGTGCCCCCTTACTTGCGCCCGGTGATTACGATGAGGTTAAGATGCGCCTTGATGCGGCGCAGCTTGAGATTGAGGCCCAGAGGCAGAATATGACCGAGCTTCAGGCCGACTACAATACCCTTAATGATAGATATGGGCAATTGCTCACGGACTATAATGACCTTGAGGGCGGCTACGAGGCCCTTTGGGAGAGGATAGAGCTATCCGACCTGAAGGACCCCTCCTGGGCGGAGCTTAAGGAGTTCTTGGAGGAGGACGATACCGACGAGAAGGCCTATGAGGCGGACAAGTTTGACTGCACCGGCTTCGCCATCACCCTGCGCGACCGCGCCTGGAGGTACGGCTTCAGGTGCGCCTACGTGGAGGTGGGATTTCCCGGCATGGAGGGCCATGCCGTAAACGCCTTCCAGACCAGCGATAAGGGCCTGGCATATGTGGACGTAACCGAGGCAGACCAGATATCCTACATTCAGAAGGGTAGACCCTTCGGCAGCATAATGCTTGAGGGGGTGAAGGAAACCTTCATCTCCTGCGATGGGGACCCGGAGGACTTCTACAGGTCGCTTAAATATGCCTCCATCAGCGATATCACGAGCTATGCTTACTATGAGGACTATCAGACCCGTGTGCAGTTCTACCATGACAGCGTGGATGCCTATAACGAGGCCGTGGACGACTTTAACCGCGGTCGGGGCGAACGCAGCTTTTCTCAGATGAAGCGGTGGCAGGAAAATCTGGACGAGCTTTGGCAGGACCTTGGTCTTCCTCCCCCTTATTACGATGCCGATAAGGCGGTGGAGAGCGTGGAGGCCTACTGGAACTAGCGCTGTTAATGGTATATAAGAGGGGGAGGATGGGTTTATGATGCCAAGGATATCAAGAGTGCTGGGAGCGGCCCTTGCGGTAGGACTCGTCTTGGGCGTGTTCTTGCTTCCTCAGGGGGCGGCTGCCGATGAAGATGAGTGGTCTCGCCTCAGCTATCCCCATGAGGACAAGGAGGGGGACTGGTTCCGCCATGCGGGGTTGGGTGAGGTGCTGGGCCCGGTGGATATAGATAGGGACGGATATCTCTGGGCATACGCCTGGTTTGACGACGATGGCGATGGTGACCAGGGAGAGGGCGAGTGCCGCCTGTTTCGCTCTCTGGATGGTTATGGGCGAGGCTGGAGGGAGACGGGGTTTGCCGCCGCAGTCGCCGCCGGGGGGTGGTGGGGTCCCGAGACCTCCGTGGCGGCGGTGGTCTGCTCTCAGGTGGACGCCGATACAGTATACGTGGCCGCCACCGATTCCAGCGAGGCCGTCCACAACGCGGTGTATAGGACCGAGGACGGCGGCGAGAACTGGAGACAGGTGGGCAGCTTCCCCTATGAGGACACCGGCGCCATAACCTCCCTGGCGGTAGGCTATGACCATGATTATGACCCCCACCTCTTTGTGGGCACCCTGGACGAGGCCCCCCATCGGCCCGACGAAGACGTCTCCTACGATACGGGAGGCATCTTCTACTGCTATGATATCCCCTTCGGCAAGAATTGGACGACCCTCTCCCTGGATATCCAGGGAGAGACCGACGACCTGAACGTTTACAGCGTATCCGTCTCGCCCCGCTTCCGCCACGACCATTTCCAGGCGGCGGTGGCTGCCGATATAGCTGCCGACACAAGCGCTGTCTGCGTTCATACCGGCGCTAACCCCGTGGGTTGGGATAGCATAACGCTGGATAGCGATGCGGACGTTGATTATGAGATAACCGGGGCCTCCGACCCCGTGTTCCCATCAGGTTTTGATGGCGACGATTTCTACCAGGGCGATGGGGAGTTCTTCGTAGGTGTGGGTGGCCCTGCCCACACTAACACCGAAGTTGGTGGAGTTTATGGAGTGTACGGGCCCGATGACGGCTCCGCTCGCCTGCTCACAGGTGTCCGGGCCAATATCGGTTCTCTGGACGGGGTGGGCAGGGGGGACGAGCTTTGCCTGCTCGCCGGCGAGACGGACGCCGCCGACGTGTGGTACACCTGGGACGGCGCCAAAAGATGGAAGCGTGCCTCCGCCGAGGGGGTAAACCCCGCTGGGGACGGCCCTACCCATGTGGTCATGAATCAGCATTTCAAATGGCGCTACGGCATGGCCTGGGCATTTGTCGCCGGGGAGGAGGGAGGAGTATACCGCACTATTGACGGTGGCTTGAGCTGGCAGGGGGTTTCGCTCCTCGCCGGGGCCGATATATCCGGCATAGCTGACCTGGCCGCCGGGTCACAGTCCGGGGTGGGTGTCCTCTATATGCTTTCCCAGGATGGCGGCGACACCGCGCTATGGAGGTATGACAGTGCTTGGGAGCGGGTGTTCACCAGCAGCCAGTACGGCGGCTCTGCAGATATGGTGGAGGTTGATGGCGGCATGGTGCTGCTGGCCGACGCAGATGGGGGTGGTATGTGGTTCTCCGAGGACGGTGGGAGGGTTTTCTCTCCTCTAAAGGAAGTGCCGTCGGCGGGTATATCCTCGCTTGTTATTGTGAATAAGTGGAACTGGTGGGTCGGCGATAAAGCCGGCTGTATATGGGCTACCGCCGATCGGGGCAATAGCGCCTGGAGCCGCCATGAGGTGGACCCCGCTGAGACGGAGATAGCCTCCATAGATTACCAGGCTGGGGTCGCCATCGCCGGTGGCTCAGGTGGGGAGGCCTTCATCTCCGATGACGGCGGCTTGACCTGGGGGTTAGCTGGCGGCGGGCCTGTTTATGAGGGTGATGCGCCGGTATATGTCTGCTCCGGCTCCAGGGATGGCATCTTCTACGCCGCCTCCGGCGACAGGGTGGCTCGCCTGGCCGAGCGCGGTGGTGTCTACGGGGAGTGGGAGTTCTACGACACGGATCTGGAAGGAGGTGGCGCCGCCGACGTGGGGGAGGCAACGGGGGTGGTCTGCGGCAACGGCGTTCTCTATATAGGTGGGGATAGTATGGTGGTGCCCCGCTGTGTGAACCCCGCCGTGGATATATATGACATTGATGATAGCAACTGGGATCAGACACTTATTACGCCTATCCATGCCAATGAAGGCGGCGATTATGGGATAAAAGGCCTGGCTTTAGCTCCCCTTGAGGGTGCCAACACCGTGTGGGCATACGATGGGGATGATGCCTTGCTGTGGGACTATACCGATATGATGATAGGCCCGCCCGTGGGAGGCACGCCTCATCTTGATAGCGACGAGTTCGTATTGTCCTGGGAGGGCTTCGCCTCGGCCGAGGACTGGGAGGCTCGCGTATATTCCGATGAGTATATGACAGCACTCAGTGAGTGCTACCATGGCTTGGTCGGTGGCGATGACCCCATACTTCTGGTGGACGAGAAGAGCGCCACCGGGCGTATTCCCACCACCTCCACTCAATATTGGTGGCAGGTCCGGGCCGTTAAGCCGGTCCACAGCCGCTGGTCGGAGGTGTGGAGCTTCTACCTGGAGCCGCAGGGGCTGAATATTGGCAGTGGCACCATAGCCCCGCCGCTTGGCGCCACCGGCGTGCCGCGCCTGCCCTCGTTCGCCTGGCGCAACGTGGAGGGTGCCGATAGCTATTACTTTGAGCTGTCTGATAGGGCAGACTTCGCCTATGCAATAGAGTCTGCCGAGGTCGTCATACCGGCCTATCAGGCGACCACCGAGTTGATAAGCGGCAGCAATTACTTCTTCCGTGTTAGGGCAATAAGTAGTGGGGTGGAGGGCGACTGGACATATGGCGTCTTCACTGTAGCCTCCCCCAGTGTGGTCAACATGCCCCTGGGGACGGTTATAGAGGCTCGCTATTTCTATGCCCTGGTGGGCGTGGGCAGCACACTGGCGGTGGTGATGACTATCTTCGTGTTCCGCCCCAGGATGCGCGGGAAGGATAAAGCTTGAAAAAGGGGAAGCCCATGGGTATTAAGATAAGGCTCTATGCGGGGCTTGCGCTGGGTCTTGCGTTAGCACTGCCCCTGGGTGGCTGCCTCGCGGGTCTGGGGGACATAGCCCCACCCTTTACATCCACCCCGCCCCTTGAGGAGCTCCCTGCCCTAAACCTGTATAATGTGGAGCCCTACACCCTGGACCCCGCCGTGTGTCACGACTCTGTATCCAACGGATACGTGGTGCAACTCTTCGGCGGCCTGGTGCGCCTGGACGAGGAGTTCAGGCCGGCGCCCGATATCGCCGAGGACTGGGAGGTTTCTCCTGACGGCAGGACATATACCTTTCATCTTCGCCAAGACGTTCGCTTCCACGATGGTGATGCCGTTACCGCCGCCGATTTTAAGTATTCCTGGGAGAGGGCCTGCCGCCCCGCCACGGAGTCCGATACGGCGGAGATGTTCCTGGGGGACATCGTGGGGGTGAGGGAGGTTCTTTCAGGGGAGCGTGACGGCATAAGCGGGGTGGAGGTAATGGACGAGCATACCCTTCGGGTCACCATAGACGAGCCGCGCTCTTACTTCCTGTATAAGCTCAGTTATGCCACCGCCTTCGTGGTGGATGAGGATAACGTGGGGGTGGGGGGGGAGTGGTGGCGCCGCCCTAACGGCACCGGCCCCTTTGTATTAAGCGATTGGCTTGAGGATGAGCTTATCGTGCTTATGCGTAACGAGCGCTATCACGGCGAGGTGGCGGGGGTGGGGCGGGTTAACTTCAAGCTGTGGGCTGGCGTGCCCATGAACCTGTATGAGACCGGGGAGATAGACGTAACCGGCGTCTCCGCGGTCTATATAGATAGGGTTATCGACGAGAAAGGCCCCTTTTATGACGATTTGACGATGTCTCCGGAGATAAGCTTCTCCTATATCGGCTTCGATGCCACTCGCCCTCCCTTTGACGAGGCCGTGTTGCGCCGCGCTTTCTGCCATGCCATAGACAAGGAGAAGATAGTCTCGCTTACGTATAGGGATATGATGGAGCCTGCTTACGGCATACTGCCGCCGGGGATGCCCGGCTATGACGAAGGGCTTGATGGACTTCGCTTTGACGTGGACGAGGCACACCGTTTGATAGCCCAGTCCAGCTATGGTGATGTGGACAACCTGCCTCCTATTACTATCACTACCCCAGGCAGGGGGCCGGGGGTTTCGGCGGGGTTGGGGGCGGTGGTGAGCCAGTGGCGCGAGAATCTGGGGGTGGAGGTCAAGGTGCGTAAGCTGGACCCGGAGCGTTTCTTCTATCATACCAGCGAGGAGAAGGACGAGATGTTCATACTGGGCTGGGTGGCTGACTATCCCCACCCCCAGAATTTTCTGGAGACCCTGTTTTATTCCTCAGCCGAGGCGAACCACGGCGAGTACGCAAACCCTCGCTTTGACGAGCTTGTGGCAGAGGCCAACGCGGAGCTGGACTGGGAGGAAAGCGTGGCGCTCTACCGCCGGGCGGAGGGAATTCTTGTTGAGGACGCCGCATGCATACCTCTGTGGTTCGGGGAGAGTTACACCCTGGTGAAGCCCTACGTGGAGGGCTATCGGCTGAACCCTATGGGCATAGCGATGCTGAATGATGTTAAAGTCTTGCCTTTGGAAGAACGCTAAAGGAGGCGGCGGAGGGGGTGGGATTCGAACCCACGGTTCCCTTGCGGGAACAGCGGTTTTCAAGACCGCCTCCTTAGACCACTCGGACACCCCTCCAGGCTACTTTTTGAAGCTAAATTAACCCCTTAAGTGTTAGACAAAACGGGGGACATTATCAAAAAAGCTAATAAATAGCTAATCAGCCTTTTCATTGGCAAGTTCAGTATAACTGGTGGGGAACGCCTCGTCAAAGCGTTTGGCTGCCGCTTCCTGAAGTCCGGGGAGTACGTGACTATAGGTATCAAGCGTAATGCCGATATTTGCGTGGCCTAGACGCTCTGAGACAATCTTAGGATGTATCCCCTGTTTGAGCATAAGTGAGGCGTGGGTATGCCTGGCATCGTGAAGACGTATAACCTTTAGACCGGCACGGGTGGCCAGCATAGTCCATGCGCGGGTGACTGTATTAGGGCGCAACGGCTTACCGCCTAGGGCACTGAATACCAGGTCATCATCAATTAGTGGTATCCCCAGCTGATCTCGGGTCGCTTCCTGCTTTTCCCCATGCTCTCTAAGAACTAGGGCAGCTGATGGCGATAATGCTATCATCCGACGTCCCCTTGCTGTCTTAGGCGCTCTATAGACAATGCTGCCGTCTCGGAGCTGATGAAGGGTACGGGTAACATATATCTGACATAAGAGCAGGTCAATATCAGACCACCTCAGGGCTAGTAGTTCGGAGCGCCTCATGCCCGTGAAAAGGGCGGTGTAAAATAGTGCATAATAAGGCGTGGATTTGGCAGCCTCAAGGAAGCGGGTTACATCATCTTCCCCCCAAGTCTGCATTTCTGGACGTTCCGCACGGGGAGGTCTGACAGCATCAGCGACATTTCGTGATAGTAACCTCCACTCTACTGCAGTCTGTAGGGCTTTGTGTAAGGCAGTATGGTGGTGCCTTACCGACTGAGGGCTTAATGCACCTTTGCCATCACAACGACCACTGGATAGTGTCTCGGAATAGTACCTTTGAAGATGTTCAGGTTTAAGCTGTGTTAGAGTGATATTCCCCAATGCGGGGATAAGGTGCTGCCGTATGATAGACTCGTAGCCTTCAGCCGTCCTGGGAGCAAGATTGGGCCAAGCATAGTCATTTAACCATCGCTCTAAGAACTCCCCCAGTGTCGTTTTGCCTGGCTTCATGAACGTGCCGGTGTCGAGCTGGTGTAGCAACTCAGCAAGGCGCTTTTCAGCGTCTTTCTTGGTGCCCTTTACACTAATCCACTGCTGCTTACGTTTGCCCGTGGATGGATCAACTCCTAGGTTCATGACGATGGTATAGCTATTCTTGTACCTCTT
>CAZVIZ010000011.1:20845-24019 GCA_964627215.1 uncultured Dehalococcoidales bacterium | reverse complement strand
CGGTACTTCTCCTCGCTGGCCTTAAGCTCCTCCTCGGCTTGCTTGCGGGCGGTGATGTCCCTAATAACCGCCCGCGCACCCACTATCCGGCCTTCCTCTACGATAGCGATAGGCTTCACCTCAATAAAGCCGGTACTCCCATCTTTTCTGATAATGCGGTCTACGATGATTTCAGGGAACTTTCCGACGCTAGCGTCCTGTCTATACTCATTCTTAATTTCACCCTCCTTTTCAGGGCACACAAACTCCTGAAGGTTCCTTCCCAAAAGCTCCTTGGGGCTCTCAAGGCCAAGAATATTGGCAAGAGCCTTGTTAGCAAAAGTGATGGTTCCCTCTTTGTCTGTTATGCTCAAGCCGTCGTTTATTGTATCCACGAGGTTGCGATACCTCTTCTCGCTTTCCTTCAGCGCTTCCTCGGCACGCTTGCGCTCGGTGATATCCTTGACGGAGAAGACCACGGAGCCTATGGCACCGCTCTCATCCTTCAATGGCATACTGCTAACCAAAAGAGGAATCATCCTGCCATCCGGGGTTTTGTAGTTCAATTCATAGCCGCTTAGTGCGCCCCAGGTTTGCATGTCCCGGCGCTTTGCATCGGGAGAAACGTCCGTCCGAGCCAGTAAGTCCTTCAACGACCAGCCCATCATCTCTCCCTTTTTATGACCTGAAAGAAGCTCCGCTGCCTTGTTAACAAACCCTACCCTTCCCCTAGAATCCAACACACACACAGCATCCGCCATGCCCTCCAGCACATTGTTCATATAAGCCCTGGATACCGTTGTCTGCCGCAGCTCACTTGCCATTTTGTTGAAGGCAGTGGCTACCTCTCCCAGTTCATCCTCAGAGTCTACCTGAACTCTATGAGCTAACTCTCCCCGTCCGATGTCCCGTGCCCCGGTGGCGAGAGCTCTCAGTGGCTTAATCAATCTCCTTGCTAAGATAATCCCCAACGTTGTCACCACGCTGGCTATGACTATAAACGCTCTAAGGGCGAAGGAGCGGAAAGAATATACGGGGGCAAATGCCTCGGCCTGGTCCATCTCGGCGATCAATGCCAGTTCCCTTTCCTCTATCCACTTGTACGCCCCTAGCACAGGGACACCGTGATAATCATCATACAGGGCGAAACCGCTCCTGTGTTCCAAGCACTCCTCCACCCCCTCGGTGTGAACTGCCCTGGTGAGTGCATATCCCGGTCCGAATCTGGGGTCCGTCACGAAGAAATTGTATCTGTTCACCAGGTATGTATCGCCTGTCTCACCCAAACCTGAGTATTCAGTCATGACTTCGTTCAATATCGCCAGATCGAACCTGCCGGCCAGTACCCCGATCACTTCATCGTCATCGTTAAGTGGGGTAGAAAAGGTCATAGCAGGTCTATTCAATGTTAAAGAGTGGTACACGTTCTGTATAAAGGTGTTCTCCTGTCCTTCAATGAAATATGGCCTGTTTGACTTGAACTTTCCCTCCTGCTCCGCATCCGTGGAAACGATAACCTCCCCATTCAGGTCCATTACAAACAGCTCCGTGAAATCATCGCCATGTGCCTTGCTCCCCAACAGGGAGTACCTAACCAAGCTGGTGACTAAAGACGTGTCCTCCCCCTCTTGACCCCTTTCCAACAAGACGGCAGCATTCTCTATAAGGTAGGGCGAGGCGGCCAAGTTCGCCAAAAAGTGTTCTCCCCCTTTGATCCACCCCCCAATTTCCTGGGCTTCAATAGCAGCCACACTGGTAAGGTGATTGACCGCCTGCTCCTCAAGCGACTTCTTCCCGCTTTCATAGGCGAGATAGGCCATAAGCGCAGCGGGGATAATGGATACCAGTAGCAGTATGATAAGGAGCTTAACCCCCAAGCTTCCTCTATTGAAAAACCCGAGGTTCACTTTGGATTACCTGCCGTATATCTCATGTAAGAAGTCCATGGTGTAGGCTCGGTCAATTTCTATCGGCTTTTCTATCAGACCCTGTTCCAGCAGCATATCATGCATGTCCCGCCACACCGAAGCTCGCATCCAGCCTATTTCGTCCTCGCCCGTATGGATGAGCGGCAGGCTTGACAAAAGCACATCACGCTCATGGACGGCATCAAGCCCTTCATTATATAACAAGGTCAGCTTGGAGTGCTTCTCCGGATTCCCTATCCCCTGGACCCATCCCTCCAAGGTAGCCCTGAGTAACCCCTCTACGAGTTCGGGGTGGTCTTTGATCATATCCTCCGTAGTAGTGATAACATCGGCATAGAATATTATCCCATAGTCGTATGGTGAGATATACCGGAATTCAATACCACCTCTTTTGGCGGTCTGCACTTCGTCAGTAAGCCAGGCCCCCTGTACATCTAATCTGCCGCTTGTCAGGCCATCGAAGTTGTAGTCCCTAGGAACAATGTCGACTGCCCCCACGTCGACGCCTAGCTTCGTCAGCATGGCCTTCAGCATTATTTCCTCGCTGTAGGCTACTCCAACGGTCCTGCCGGCAAAGTCCTGTGGTTTGCTGATTCCACTATCAGCAAGCGAGCAGAAAACAAGGGGATGGAGACGGTATGTTGCGGCAATAGCCTCGACTTCAGCACCATTTGCTCGCGCCTGTATCAATCTATCCGGCTGCGCTATGACAAAATCTAGCTCCCCCGCGATGAGGCTCTCCAGAGGATCCTTGTCTATCTGCGCAGGTACAAGGGTGACGTCCAGCCCCTCTCTCTCATAAATACCCTTCTGATCAGCATAATATTCCCCTGTGAACTGGGCTTGGTGGATCCAAGAAAGCCCGAGGGCGACCTCCTCCAGCGGCTCCTGTCCCTGCTCCTTCGCCCCGGGCGCACACGAACAAGCCACTATGCTCAATAACATCACAACACCTAATATGAGCCCCACATTCTGTAACTTAGCTTTATTCATTTACCTTCTCCACATGCAATCTCATACAGCAACGAAATAAAAACCGTTCCTTCCGAATAGCGCCCGCATTACCATCAAGCACTTAGTTGCCTATCTTCGCCTATACCATGCCCGCTGTCAACCCATTATGCCTAATGACACAATAGGTGTTCGTCTGAACCGCCAGCAGTCTTGGGAGCCCTATAACAAACCAGGGTTTAGAGGCATCTCAGCCTTAAAAACTTTGGCAAATGCTGTCACATATGACGGCATATAAGCGCAGGTTAGAGATGAG
>CAZVIZ010000011.1:0-20745 GCA_964627215.1 uncultured Dehalococcoidales bacterium | reverse complement strand
CCCCCCTTACCTCTCCTCCCACATGCTGGATTGCAAAAGGGTTGCCAGATTAACATCCTGGTTGGTTATTTTAAGCTTGCGCCTGATCTTCTCGCGGTGGCGGTTTATAGTAGCCGCGGAGACACCCCGCATCTCAGCTATCTCCTTGGTGCGCATTCCGCTCCGAATCATATTGCATATGGTGATTTCAGTCGGCGTCAGTGATTTATAGGAAAGGGATAGCTGGCTTATGAATGGGGATGCGATTTCCTCCAGGTTGGCCTTAAGCATATCCATGTATTTCTTCTGGGCAGGAGTTATTTGTAAAGACAGGGCATGCAGTATAGGCATCATGACCTTCTCAACATTAGTCTTAATGTCCTGATATATCTCCTGTTTCTCCTGCTCTATCCGGGCCAGTACTATCCGCAGAGCGGTGTTTGATTCCTGCAGGGCCTGCCGCTCCAGGGTCAGCTGGCGGTTGGCGTCCTGTAAATCCAGGTCCACCGAGATCCTTGTGGCAATGGTGCCTATCTGTTCTGCCACCGCGTCCAGCAGGGCGCGTTCCTCCTTTAAAAAGGGGCCCTCATCAGCCGGTGGGCGCTCCTCTAGATAGAAGATGCTGCACTCACCCACCGCCTTATGATACATGTATATCCGCGACGACTGCCTCCAGTTGGTTACCTTCAGCCCGGCGCTGGCATAGGTCTTACCCTTAAACAGGATACGAGCACAGGTTACATCCGAGTACTGCCATGAATGAGGCAGGTAGTTCACCAGCTCCTGTAAAAGGTCATCAAGGGAATCCATGTGACGCTCGGCCAGCTGTGAGATTCCATACAGGCAGTTCAGCTCCTTGATGCGCTCGCGCAGCGCGAACTCTGCCTTGTCCCGCTCTATTTCGCTCGGTAACGGAATTCGCCAAAGGCGGGCCAGGTCTTCCGAAGTGAGGGGTAGGCGCTGACCTCCCCCCGGGGACGAAGGGGTTATATTATCTGCCATGACACCCCCAAGCATAATGCCTATTCTATATAGGTATTATGGGTGTATTTATTCCGTATTTACACCACAGATGCTATCAGTTATTTTGAATACAATCAAGTATTTCACCAACCGAGGGGGGCAAAATGCCACTTCAAACGTTCGACCAAATCCTAGAAGGACGCCTCAGTCAATCCCATCAGCTTATAGAGGTGCTACAAGACATCCAGGAAAGCCACGGCTATGTATCTGAAGATGCGATGAGGGCTGTATCCCAAGGCCTCGGCGTGCCGCTTATAGAAGTCTACAGCGTAGCCTCTTTTTATAAGGCCTTTCGCCTGCGGCCATCGGGCAAGCATATTCTCACTATTTGTATGGGAACGGCCTGCCACGTAAGAGGCGCGGGCATGCTACTGGACCAAGCCGTCAGCCAGCTCGGCATAGAGCCGGGAGAGGTAACCCCAGACGGCCTATTCTCTATAGAATGTGTTAACTGCCTCGGCGCTTGCGCTCTAGGGCCGGTAGTTACCGAAAACGGAAACTATCACCACCATATGACACCGGCCAAGCTGCGCAAACTGATAGAAACCCTGAGCCTCCAGGAGGAGCGAGAAGAACCTGAAGAGGGGGAAAAGATAGATGTCCAGGCTTAACAGCTACCGTGAACTGGAACACCTGCGAGACTTGCTCCGTGAGCAGAGGCAGAGCATAAAGACCACGGTTATGGTATGCGGCGGCACTGGCTGCCAGGCATCGGGGGCACAGGACGTTATTGATGCCATCAGCAACGAGATATCCAGGCAAGGCCTTGACGATAGCGTTCGCCTTTGCGTCACCGGCTGTCACGGCTTCTGCGAACAGGGCCCCGTAGTCATCATTGAACCGGGAGACCTGTTCTACTGCAAGGTCGCCCCGGAAGACGCCTTTGAGGTAATCTACAACACCGTCATAAACGGAGAGGTAGTAGACCGCCTCCTCTACCATGACCCCATCTCCGGCGAGCCCGCCCTCACCGAGTCAGATATAGCCTTCTACAACGCCCAGGACCAACGCATCCTGTCCCAGAACCGCTTCATAGACCCATGTTCCATAGAAGACTATATAGTGGCCGGCGGCTACTCTACCCTGACCAAGGTCTTAAACGGCATGGGCTCAGAGGAGATAATCAAAGAGATCAAGGCCTCAGGGCTACGGGGGCGAGGGGGCGGCGGCTTCCCCACAGGCCTTAAATGGGAGCAATGCGCCGATGCCGCCGGGGACGAGAAGTACGTAATCTGCAACGCGGACGAGGGAGACCCAGGGGCATATATGGACCGGTGCGTGCTAGAGGGCAACCCACACCTGATCCTAGAAGGCATGATGATAGGCGCCAGGGCCGTAGGCGCTAGCAAAGGTTACATCTATGTCCGCAACGAATACCCGCTGGCAGTGAAGCACTCCCTGACCGCGGTGGAGCAAGCCCGCAAGCTGGGGCTTTTGGGCGACAACATACTGGGTTCCTCCTTCTGCTTTGACGTGGAAATCGCCAGGGGCGGAGGGGCTTTCGTCTGCGGGGAATCAACAGCACTGATGGCCTCCTTGGAGGGCAAGGTCGGCAACCCACGCTCCAAGGACGTCCACACCGTCGTGGACGGCTTCTATCACAAGCCAACCACGCTCAACAACGTAGAGACCTGGGCCAACGTGCCAGGCATCCTAATGAAAGGTTCTTCGTGGTTCTCTTCCCTAGGCACACGGGGCAGCAAGGGCACCAAGATTCTGGCCTTGACCGGCCATGTAAAGAACACCGGCCTGGTTGAGATAGCCATGGGCACACCAATACGCCAGGTGGTGTTCGATATCGGCGGCGGTGCCGTAGACGGCAAGGACGTAAAGGCAGTGCAGACAGGAGGGCCGTCAGGCGGCTGTCTGCCTGTGGACGCGTTTGATCTGGCGATAGACTACGACGTGCTCTCGGAGGCCGGCTCTATGGTCGGTTCCGGCGGCATGGTGGTGATGGACGAGGGCACCTGCATGGTAGACGTAGCCAAGTACTTCCTGGCCTTCCTGCAGGACGAATCGTGCGGCAAATGCCTGCCCTGCCGCGTTGGCATAGACCGAATGTTAGAGATAATCACAGACATCACCGAAGGCCGCGGCAGGCCGGAGCAGCTGGATCTATTGGAAGAGCTGGCCTACACCGTATCACAGACAGCCCTATGCGGGCTGGGCAAGACCGCCCCCAATCCGGTGCTGTCCACCATACGTTACTTCCGTTCTGAATACGAGGCTCACATAAATGAAAAGAGGTGTCCGGCCGGAGTATGCAAGGCCCTCATCACATACTCCATAGACCCAGATAAGTGTAACGGCTGCGGCGTATGTATACGCGGGTGCACCTACGGAGCCATAAGCGGCGAGAAGAAAGAGCCGCATGTTATAGACCCAGACCTGTGTCAAGAGTGCGGCATCTGCCGCAGCGAGTGTAAGTTTGACGCCATTAACGTGGCCTGAGGAAACGAGGTATAGAGATGCAACAGTACGTCAACATTACTATAGATGGCACCACCGTCCGAGCAGTCAAGGGCAGCAGCGTCCTTGACACCGCCATTGAATACGGCATCTGCATCCCCCACCTCTGTCATATCCCAAATGTATCCGATATAGGCTCCTGCCGTCTGTGTATAGTGGAGCACATAGTAAACGGGAGATCCAAGGTAACTACCTCCTGCACCCTCACCGTGGAGGAGGGCATGGTGATATTAAGCCATACGGATAAAATCCGCAGGCTGCGCCACAACCTCGCCGAGCTGCTGGTGGCTCAAGCCCCGAACTCTCGCGCGATTCAGGACATCGCCGTGCGCTGCGGCGTCAAGGAGGTGCGCTATCCTTTCCATAACGACGACTGCGTTCTATGCGGACGCTGCGTTAGGGTATGCGCCGAGGTATGGAGAGCACAAGCGATCGGCTTTGTGGGACGGGGCAAGGACCGCCATATTGATTTCCCCTTCGGCATCCGTCCGGAGTTCTGTAAGCAGTGTGAGAACTGCATACAACTCTGTCCCATGCCCATACCGCCTTGCGACGGCCCCATGAAGCCAGGGGAGGAAAGCCTCTGCGGCCAGTGCGAATCCCAGCTTCTGACCTCCGAGCCGAACCCAAGGCAGTGCTCCTGGTGCAAACTGGGAGAAGGCTTTGGTTGCGGAAGATATGTACACTAACCAGGTCACCCCATTAGACCGCCAAGCCTGATGGGAGGGCATGCCCAAGAAAAGCGAGCAGCCTACCATTCCCCTCTGGCAACCACATTTATTCGGCCTTTGCCGCTGAATCTGTTGGCAAACACCAGCGCCGCATCATTCCTCAACCTGACAACCGTCTTATCATCTCCCCCCCATGCCCGCTACAACAGCCCCCAGCTACGGAACTATTTACCATATCTACCCTATACCGAAGGCCGCTGATTATACCGCATCACGCAACCCCCTCTTGACAACTGAGCGCAGGGGTAGTATATTTTGCGGGGAATGCGACCATTCGCAACTGCTATTAGATGCGCCCAGAGGCCGCCTCGCAACGGGGGTTTTTATTTTGCCCCTAACGGCAACGAGTCGCAACTGCGTATAAAGGCTGCCCCACAAAGGGCGCAAAACTAAAGAAGGCATATGTTGACAAGGAAAATCCTACTCCCCGCCATCTCCCTATCCCTGCTGGCCGCTATGCTCGCCGGCTGCACCAACGGCGCGGCCACCGGCACGCTCCAGTTCCATGCCAACGGAGAGGACTTCGTACGACAGGGGTTCGTCTCCAAGGACGATTGGGCCATCAGCTTCGACCACGTCTACATCACCCTGGCTGACATAACCGCTTATCAGACCGACCCGCCCTACGACCCGCATGATGGCGCTGCCATCAACGGTAAGGCCGAGATAAGCCTGGACGGCGCCCACACCATAGACCTGGCTGAAGGAGGGGAAAACGAGCCGCCGATAGTGGTGGGAGAGGTATCCAGCGCCCCGGCGGGGCACTACAACGCCATATCCTGGAATATGGCCAGGGCAACGTCGGGGGAGGCGGCGGGGCACAGCCTGCTTATGATAGGCACAGCTATTAAGGACGACAACGTCATAGACTTCGCCATCGCCGTAGATGAGGAATACACCTACGCCGGCGGTGAGTACGTAGGCGACGAGCGCAAGGGAATCCTCGCCACGGGCGGCACGGCGGACCTGGAGATGACCTTCCACTTCGACCATATCTTCGGCGACGGAGACCTGCCCCTGGATGACGACCTGAACGCGGCCGCCGTCGGCTTTGAGCCCTTCGCCAATGGTTACACGGGCGCGGAGGCCATAAACATGATAGAGATGCACCTGGGACACGTGGGAGAGGGTCACTGCCTCTGCGTGTGTGAGTAACCCGCATTTCAGGAACGGGGACTATATGCCCAAAAAACGAAATATCATAGCAGCGGCCATCGCCATGATGGCCGCCGCCATGGCCGTGCCTGCCGGCGCGGCCTACGCCCACGGGGCCAACGTGACCTACACCACCGACGTGGAGGTGGGGATAACCGCCCGCTACGACTCCGGCGAGCCCATGGGCGGCGCCCAGGTGGCGGTCTACTCACCCCAAGACCCCTCTACCCCCTGGCTTACGGGAACGTGCGATGAGGAGGGCCGTTTCACCTTCACACCAGACACCTCCATGCCGGGGACATGGGTTGTTCAGGTGCGCCAGGCAGGGCACGGAGATATAATTCATATCCCCATAGGCCAGGGCGCATCTACCGCCGATAACAACTCCGGCTACACAAAGACCCAGATAGGCATAATGGCAGCCGGCATCGCCTGGGGATGCGTCGGCACTGCGCTCTACTTCTCACGGCGGAGGGGACGCTGATGCACATACCAGACGGCATACTACCCCCGCAGGCAACCGGCGTAGGATATGCCGTTACTGCCGCCGCCACGTGGTATTCCATACGCAAGCTAAAGCAGAAGGACGATCCCAGACAGGGTATCCCCAAGGCAGCGCTTCTAACCGCCGCCTTCTTCGTGGCCTCCTGGATTCACATACCTGTACCACCAACCAGCATCCACCTGGTGCTGAGCGGACTCCTGGGTGCCCTTTTAGGCTACTACGCCTTCCCAGCCATACTCATCGGGCTTGCGCTGCAGGCCGTCATGTTCGGCCATGGGGGGCTCACTACGCTGGGTATAAACGCGGCCATAATAGGGCTACCGGCTCTGGCAGCCCACCAAATATTCCGCATGCGCCAGTGGAGGGTAAGCGAGGACGGACGCAAGAGAACGGGCGCTTTCGGCTTCCTGGCGGCGGCTACAGCCACGGCCATGTCGGTAGCGTTGTTCTTGGTCATACTGCTCAACAATCTGCCCGCGGATATGAACCCGATCACCGAGCGAGCGGCCATCATCGCCCTGGGCACATCGCATATACCGCTTATATTCATAGAAGGGACCGTCACCGCCCTTGTAACAACCTTCCTCTTCAAGGTGCGGCCGAGGATGCTTAACGGCGTATGAGATTAGGCATAGACGAGCACGTCCACCTTGACTCCCCCCTGCACCGATGGGACCCCCGATACAAGCTCATCGGCCTAGTAAGCCTGATGTTTTCCTTCTCCTTTATCCATGATCCGCGCATGATGGCGGCAATGGTGGGAACGACTATTGCCATATACGTCGTCTCCCGTCTGCCGTCCTCCTTCATAGTACGCCGGCTGCGGCTGCCCTCCTTGTTCCTTCTGGCAGTGGTCATAAGCCTGCCCTTCCTCTCCGGAGAAACCGTCATAGCCACGCTAGGGCCAGCGGCAGTATACAAGGAGGGACTGCTGATGGCGGGCCTCATCGCCGTCCGCTTCGTCTGCATACTCACCATCGGCATGGTGCTCTTCAGCACCACCCCCCTGCTCACCAACATCAACGCCTTACGGGCGCTAGGGCTACCATCAATCATCGCCGATATAGCGCTCTTGGCGCTACGCTATCTTCAGGAGATAGGCCAGGATCTAACGCGAATGCAGACCTCCATGAGGTTGCGCGGCCTCCGCGAGCGCCGCCTCTCGCCGAGGGGACTCAGGGTGTTGGCCTGGCTGAGCGGCAGCCTTCTGGTGCGGAGCTATGAGCGCTCGGAGTGGATATACAAGGCCATGCTAACCCGAGGATACGGCAACGCCCCCATCCCCCGCAAGAACTTCAGTGCCGGCAATAGGGACGGCATGATACTGGGGCTTACAATCGCCACGGCGGCTGTCTTTGTCGCCCTGGATGTTACGCTTGGCCATAACACCGTCACTCTACTACAATGACGAAACTATGGGAGATAAACTAATGAATAACGAGACACCCCAACATCCCGTTCTAGCCGCAAGCAAGCTGAGCTTCTCCTACCCCGATAAGCCCGAAGTGCTACGGGGGATAGACCTCACGGTGGAGGCAGGGGAACGGGTAGGGTTAATCGGCCCCAACGGCGCCGGCAAAACCACCCTGTTTCAGGTAATCGGCGGCATACTCAAGCCCACGGGGGGCGGCATATCTCTGCTGGGGGAGGCAGTCAAGAACAACCACTTCAACCCCCGGGTGGCGATGGTGTTCCAGAACCCCGACGACCAGCTCTTCTGCCCCTCGGTACAGGAAGACGTCGCCTTTGGGCCACGCAACATGGCGCTTAGCGAAGAGGAGGTGGAGGCTAGAGTATCAAAGGCACTTGCGGTGGTGGGGGGGAAAGCCCTCGCTAAGAGACCTGTTCATCATCTCTCACAAGGTGAGAGCCGGATAGTATCCATAGCAGGGGTCCTGGCGATGCGACCGGAGCTTATAATGTACGACGAGCCCAGCGCCAACCTGGACATCCGATCCAGGCGCCGCCTAATCCACCTGATGGCGGCCTCTAAGGAGACAATCATAGTGGCATCACACGACCTGGAACTTATCCTGGAGGTGTGCAGCCGCGTGGTGCTTATGGACAAGGGGCGCATCATCGCTGATGGACGCCCCAGAGATATCATGGGGGACGCTGCCCTGATGGAGGCCCACGGCCAGGAGAAACCCCACTCGCTCAAGCCTCATCAGGCACCGCATAATTATAACTAACGTCCTCGCCGAGAATGAATGGTTACCAATCCCCCCTTGGAACCTCGTTCATAATGCCTTCTTCATTGAAACCGTGTGCGAACACCGTTCCAGATGGTGCGGAATCCAATATAAGCCCCTTAACCTGCTCATAAGGCCCCTGATAGCGGGTTAGCTGTTTACCCTCGGCATCGAACACAAGAACTATATCGCCCCTCGTCTTTATCACCGTCTTAATCACATCGGGCTCCCTTCCCGGCTTGTATGGCTAACGAGCACTTGTGCTAAATAATATCCTCTGAACTAATGCTCCTCACCCCACCCACCTCCACCCCCCTGACCCGCGCTCTTTGTCACCCTTCACCTTCATAATCAACCTACATAACTAAATAACAACAGTAACTATTATAACAAAAAACTAAAATTAAGGTTAGCATTTGAATATCCTATTGTCAAACTTTATGTCAATAAGTGCCCCGAGGCAATCCAAGTCACTCCTAACGTAACTCGGATATGGTGAAACCCCTCCGTCCCAAGCATACCCAAATGACAGCAAGCACCCCCAGGGGCGCCAGCAGAGGGCAGGCCGCCACAGCCCCCGCAAGCGCCAATGGCCAGCGACGCCGCATCATAGCAAACACTCCCCCCACCAGCGCCATCATCCCCAGGCCGATGAGAGCCGCACGGAGGCCTCCGCCCGAAATCCCCAAAGGCAGCAGGGGCGCCATAATCGCCAGGGTTGTCTCCACTCCCTTGGCCAGGGCCACGCCGCCCGATATGATGCAGGAGGCACCGGCCGCCGCTGGCATCCAGGGCTTTACAGGACGCTCCTTAGGCCTCTTCTTCTTGGACATCTATACCTCCTCTAGCAACTCGCTATTTTAAAAGCCGCCGTATCGCCTCCTCGCCGCTTATCCCGTCCACAGCCACCACCTTAGTCCGGCTCTTAAGCCCCTTAATTATGGCGACATCTCCCTTCCTCACCCCCATGGTGGCGCTCAAGAGCCGTATCAGCTCCTCATTGGCCCTGCCCTCCACGGGCGGGGCGGCAAGGCGCACCCAGAGGCGGTCATCGCGATACTCCACAACCTCACTACGAGCGGCGTTTGGGCGCACCCGCACTAGTATCCTCACCGCATCCCTATTCGCACTCATATTGCTATCGTCTCCATAGGCGATATTCTACTATAAATACGATCCAGCTTGAATGGTGGGTACTTTATATCTATAATTCAAATAACTCCACTAACCACCACATGGAGGGTGAAAATGAATACGGAACGTGACAGGACACTAAAGGCCGTCCAGACAGCGATACAGATGGAGATAGATGGCAAGGAATACTACGTGAAGGCAAGCTCCCAGAGCGAAAATGCCCTGGGACGAAGATTGCTTGAATCCTTGGCCAAGGAAGAGGACTTTCACCTACAAAGGTTCGTCCAGATATACGACCAGATAAGAGACAAAAAGTCCTGGCCCAGTACGGCGCTGGGCAGCGACAGGGAAAAGGCTTTGAGGACGGTGTTCTCTGAAGAGGCAGAAAAGCTCGGCACCACGGGCAAACCGCCTACAACGGAGATGGACACGGTAAAGCAGGCCATGGACATAGAGAACAAGACCCAGGACTTCTACACCCGGCAGGCTGAGGCCGCCACCTACGACGCCGAGAGGGAGTTCTACCGCGAGATTGCCGCACAGGAAAGGATGCATCACAAGGTGCTCCTGGACTACTACGAATACCTCAAGGACCCCGCCAGCTGGTTCACTGAGAAGGAGCACCCCACACTAGAGGGGTGAAGCCCAAGCACCACAATACGGAGGAGGGACATATGCTGGAGATTAAGAACCTGAGCGTGGCTGTGGAGGGCAGGGACATACTACACGATATAAACCTGACCATAGAGACAGGGGAAACCCACGTCCTCTTCGGCCCCAACGGCAGCGGCAAGACGACTTTGCTGATGACCATAATGGGATTCCCTAAATACCACATAACCAAGGGCAAGATACTCTTTGACGGCAAGGACATAACCAAACGCCCTCTGGACGAGAGGGCACGACTAGGCATAGGCATGTCCTTCCAGCGCCCACCAGTGGTGCGGGGGGTGAAAACCTGCGACATGGTAGCCGCTTGCCTTAAAGAAGACGCCGACGAGGCCAGCATAGCCGAGCTTGCAAGTAAATCCGATATGACCGACTTTCTGGAGAGAGAGGTGAACTACGGCTTCTCCGGCGGCGAGATAAAGCGCTCTGAGCTTATGCAGCTCCTAGCGCAGAAACCATCACTCACCCTGCTGGACGAGCCGGAGTCCGGCGTGGACCTGGAGAACATCGCACTCATCGGGGATCTTATAAATGAGCTATTGGAGAAGTCCCATCACCTACGCGACCGCAACTCAATGGGACTTATCATCACCCACACGGGGCATATACTGGACTATGTTAATGCACGCACCGGCTACATTATGATAGACGGCAAGATAGGCTGCCGTGGCGACCCCCATGAGATACTTTCCGAGATAAAACAAACGGGCTACGAAGGCTGTATAAGATGCGTGATGAGGGATCCAAAATGTCAAAAGTAACACCAACCCATAGCAACGCGGAGAAGGACAAAGCAAGGGTTGCCGCTCAGAAGGCGGCCCCCCTTGGCGAGGACATAGATCTGACCGAATACCAAGACTCAGTCGAGCCGATGTCGTACCAGCCCGACCCCTCCCAACTACCCACCAAGGACAAGAAGCAGATGATGGGGGCCGGCGTAGTGCTGGACGACCCCTCCGAGCGCGCGGCCACCTTCATACAGATTAACAACACACCCATACACTGCTCCACCAGGGAGGAGGGTATAGAGGTTATGCCCATAAGCCAGGCGCTCAAAACGCACGACTGGATGGCCGACTACTGGTGGCGAGCCGTGGCTGTGGATACGGATAAATACACCGCCGCCATAGAGCTGCAGGAGAGCGACGGTTACTTCATCAGGGCGCTGAAAGGGGTCAAGACAGTTTATCCTATTCAGACCTGCTTATATCTCTCACAGGCCAAGGTAAAGCAAAACGTGCACAACGTCATCATCGCCGAGGAGGACTCGGAGCTTCATATCATAACCGGATGCACCACATCATCCCATAAAGACGCCGGCCTACACCTGGGCGTATCCGAGATTTATGTAAAACGAGGGGCCAAGATAACCTTCACCATGATACACAGCTGGAACCCCAATACGGCCGTCCGCCCCCGCAGCGTAATTCATGTGGAAGAAGACGGCCTTTTCTTAAACAACTACGTGATGATGCAGCCGGTTAAGTCACTGCAGATGTACCCCACGGCCAGGTGCGCGGGACCCAACGCCACCTTCCGCTCCAACAGCGTGCTGGTTACGCCACCGGGATCCTCGCTGGATATAGGCGCCAGGGCTATTCTGGACGCCAAGGGTGCCAGGGCAGAGATTATATCACGAGCCATAACCACCGGCGGGGACATAATCGCCCGTGGAAATATAGAGGGCAACACCCCCGAGGTCAAGGGACACCTGGAATGCCGAGGCCTTATACTTAAGGAGATCGGTACCATACATGCTATACCGGAGCTAAAGGGCAACCTGGCAGGAATAGACCTATCGCACGAGGCCGCCGTGGGCAAGATAGCTGAAGAGGAGGTGGAATACCTCATGGCACGAGGGCTTACAAGAGACGAGGCCACCTCTGCCATCGTGCGCGGCTTCCTCCGAGTGGACATAGAAGGCCTGCCGCCGCTACTGGCAGCGCAGCTTAAAAAGACCGTGGAGATGAGCGAACAGGAGGTTATGTAGCCCCACGAGGCCACACACCTGGAGGCAACCCATCTAAGCGATATCGCACACCATCGGGGCCTCCACGGATACGGTAGCCCCCTTGCCCAGCTCGGAGCTAAGCCTTAACTCGGCCCCGATGAGCATAGCCCTCTCCTCCATGCCCGCCAGGCCCAGCTTGCCGGCGCTGGCAAAGTCCCCCATCATTCGGGGCAGATGGAAGCCTTTGCCATTGTCCTTGACCTCCAGCACCACCTTGTCATCGGTGAACCCCAGGGATATGGCGGCCCTGCTGGCCTCGGCATGCTTACGAGTATTGGTCATCGCCTCCTGGGCAATGCGGAACAGCAGCAACTCCACCTCCGGGGGTAGGCTGCGCTCATCGCCCTTCACCACCGTTTTCACCTCTATGCCCTGCTTCCCCATCTCCTCCGCCAGCCAATCTAACGCCGCCGCCAGGCCCAGGTGGTCCAGTATGGGCGGTCTCAGATCACGGGCGCACATCCTCAGGTGCTCCAGGGCCTCTATGGCCTGGGAGCGCAGCTCCTCCAACCTCTTCCTGAGCATGGTGTTAGACAGGCGCTTCCTCTTGGAGGCCGTCAGATGGTCCAGGCCCTGCGTCAAAAGCAGCAGGATCTGGGCCAGGTCATCATGCAGCTCCCGGGCGATGCGCTTCCTCTCCTCCTCCTGCGCCTTGGTTACCTGCTGCGTATAGAAGCGGGTGTTGGCCTCCAGACGCTTTTGCTCGGTTATATCCCTCATGGTCTCTACCGCCCCCACCACCCTGCCATCATCGCCCCTTATCGGGCTGGCGGTAAAGTTCAGCCACCGGCCGTCCTCGCCCAGGTCAGGGTAGAAGTCCTCCGCCTCATAGGCACCCTCTATCAGATCGGACTTCTTCGCCCTATCGCCATAGTAGGCCTCTATCTCCGTATCGGACGCCCCCTCCACAATAAGGTCAGCCATAACCGGCCGCCTCTCGAAGTAGAATGCCACCCACTGACGATCCGTGCCGATGACATCGCTACGCTCTACACCGGAGAGGGATTCCAGCGCCGTGTTCCAATGACTGACCTTGTGGTCTTTGTCAATGGCGAAGGTCGGCACCGGGGAACCATCCATAATCCTGGTGAGCATCATATCCACCACCTCCTATCCATCAAAGCTGTTATAAGCAAACACGCTTTTGCTAACGTGTATCGTTCAGCGTTATATAGCCCTCCCTAAGGCCCTTGACCACAGCGTCCACGCGGCTGGACACCCCCATCTTGCGGAATATATTGGTAAAGTGAGCCTTAACCGTGCGCATGCTCAGGAACAGAGCGTCGGCTATATCCTTGGTGCTCATTCCCTTTGCCGCCAGGCCTAGGATCTCGCTCTCGCGGCGGGTGAGCTGTTCCCTGGTCCGGCCGCTGGCCGCCTTGGGGGCACTCATAACGCGCTCCAGGAGCTTGCGGGTAACTACTGGGTCCAACACAGACTCCCCCGACTGCACGGCACGGATGGCCTTGGTTATCTCACTGCTGCGCGCATTCTTCAACAGGTAGCCGCAGGCCCCGGCCTCCAGAAGGCCGAGTATATAGCTGGTATCGTCATAGGCGGTGAGTATCAGGATATTGGTGGCGGGGCTGCCTTCCTTGATGCGCTTGGTGGCCTCTATGCCGTTCAGTCGTGGCATGACTATATCCATCAGCACCAGATTGGGCTTGAGCTGGGAAACCAGCTCCACGGCCTCCTCACCGTCGCGGGCCTCGCCGATAACCTCAAAGTCCTTCTCCTGCTCCAGCAGATTTCGCATACCCTCCCTGAGCACGGCGTGGTCGTCGGCAATCAATATCCTGGTCTTCATATCGCTCTCTTTCGTTTAATTAGGGCAAGCTAATTCTAATTTACAAAAGCATATTTATCAACTTGTGGGGCCGAAGAAGTAATACCAATGGCCGATGCCCCATAGCCCCTATTGTGCCCCAATAGACACCACGTCACGCCGGATATCCTATGACTTTGGTACTAGCCGTATTATGCCCCACCGGTACAGGAAAATAGGCTTCAAGCACAATGTAAATGAAGCCCGGCGATGTTAGCCTTAAAGAGACCTAGAGGAGGAGGTAAATGCGATGCGAAAGATACAAGAAAGGCAAGAGCCGGCTCAAGCAGACAGCAAAACGCCTGTGGGCAAGCTGTCCGGCAAGAAGGCCATCATGGCTATACTGGCCCGGGCCGCCGAGGACGACCAGTTCTTGACCAAGCTAGCCTACGACCCAGCCAACGCCATAGACGGCTACTACACGCTCAATAAAGAAGAGCTGGCCGCGCTGGTGAGCGGAGACATCCAGAAAATAGAGGGTTGGGTAGGCAAGCTGGACAAGAAGCACGCCACCTGGCTATGGTGCCGACTACAGCAAGAGAAATGGTGGTAAGGCAAGGAGATATTATAAATGGAAGCTACTAAGAAAACTCAAAGGCCAGAACAGACGGCACAAGCGGAAAAGGACGCCATGCTGACCCAGATAGACCAGACCTTGAAACCCTTCAAGGGAGACAGGGCAGAGCTTATCCCAGCCCTGCAGGCAGTACAAGCTGAGATAGGCTACCTGCCCGAAGATGGGATTAAGCGAATAGCACAGTATCTTGACGTGCCGGAGAGCACGGCATACGGCGTGGCTACATTCTACGCTCAGTTCAACCTGGTGCCCATGGGACGGAACGTCATCAAGGTATGTATGGGTACGGGCTGCTACGTGCGCGGCGCACCGCAGATAATAGAGGTTCTGGAGGAGGAGCTGGGCATAAAGGCCGGCGAGACCACCCCCGACATGGAATACACCCTGGAGACGGTGGCCTGCTTCGGCTCCTGTGCCCTGGCCCCAGTGGTGCTTATGAACGACAAAGTCTACGGCAGAATGACCCCCGACAAGATGAAGGAGATTGTAAAGCAGAAGGCCGCAGCCAAGGCTTGAGGCTTATAAAGAGAGGTGGTGTTACAAATGAACTTTGAAGAGGTAAAGCAACAGGCAGCGGCACAGTGGGAGGAGCTTAAGCACAGCCCCAAGCCGCGTATACTAATCGGCATGGGCACCTGCGGCATAGCCGCGGGAGCTGACAGCGTTCTCCAAACCCTTAAGGATCAGCTTGAGACTAATGACATCCAGGCCGATATCATGTCGGTGGGCTGTATTGGTCTCTGCTACGCCGAGCCGCTTATAGAAGTGATAAAACCAGGCATGCCCAGCATGCTGTACAGCAACCTCACCCCGGAGCTAACCGAGGAGATAGTCAGGGACTACCTGGCTGGCGACAACCCGCGCGCTGATCTAGCCATGGGCACTCGCGGCGAGGGAGAGATAAACGGCATACCTCGTCTAACTGACTTGCCCGTGCTAAAGCCCCAAGTGCGCATCGCAATGCGCAACTGCGGCAACATAGACCCCGGCAACATAGATCAATACATAGCCAACGGCGGCTACAGCGGCCTGGAGAACATCCTTAAAATGACCCCCCAAGAGGTCATAGAGGACATCAAGAAATCCGGCCTTCGCGGCCGCGGCGGTGCGGGGTTCCCCACCGGAATCAAGTGGCAGTTCTGCCTCGACGCCCCAGGCGATAAGAAATACATCATCTGCAACGCCGATGAGGGCGACCCCGGCGCCTTTATGGACAGGGCGCTCCTGGAGGGCGATCCCCACGCCGTGCTGGAGGGCATACTAATCGGTAGCTACGCCATCGGGGCCTCGGAGGCCTACATCTACATCCGCGCCGAATACCCCCTGGCCATAGAGCGCCTTAAAGTAGCCCTCACCCAGATGGAGGAGAAAGGGCTTTTAGGAGATAACATCTTAGGCTCCGACTTCAGCCTGCACATAAAGATAAAGGAGGGAGCCGGCGCTTTCGTCTGTGGCGAGGAGACCGCGCTAATGGCCTCCATCGAGGGCAGCCGCGGCATGCCGCGACCCCGCCCCCCCTTCCCGGCCAACTCCGGGCTGTGGGGCAAGCCAACTAATATAAATAACGTAGAAACGTGGGCCAACATCTCGGCAATCATGAACAAGGGCGCGGACTGGTACGCCAGCTACGGCACCGATAACAGCAAGGGCACCAAGACCTTCTCGCTGGTAGGCAAGGTGGAACGCACCGGTCTGATAGAGGTGCCCATGGGCATTAGCCTGCGCGACATCATATTCGGCATCGGTGGAGGCGTTCCCGACGGCAAGGAGTTCAAGGCTATACAGACCGGCGGCCCTTCCGGTGGCTGCCTGCCCGCCAGCTTCCTGGACACGTCCGTGGACTACGACTCGCTGGCCAAGGCCGGCGCCATTATGGGTAGCGGCGGCATGGTGGTAATGGACGAGGACACCTGCATGGTGGACGTGGCCAAATACTTCCTCACCTTCACCCAGTCGGAATCCTGCGGAAAGTGCGTCATGTGCCGCTTCGGCACCAAGCAGATGCTGGATATACTGGACGGTATAGTCCACGGCGACGGCAGAGAAGGAGACGTAGACCTGCTCTTAGAGATAGGCGCAGCGATAAAGAACAGCTCACTGTGCGCCCTGGGAGGAACAGCCCCCAACCCCGTGCTGACAACCATACAGTATTTCCGCGAGGAATACGAGGCTCATATATCGGAAAAGCGCTGTCCGGCGCTGGCCTGTAAGCCCCTCGTCTCCTACTACATAGACCCCGAGAAGTGCCAGGGCTGCGTCATCTGCCTAAGGGCCTGCTCCGTCAACGCCATCAAGGGAGGCAAACGCATGGTACATGTGATAGATCAGGACAAATGCACCCGCTGTGGCAGCTGTAAGAGCGCCTGCCCACCCAAGTTCGGGGCGGTGGTAGTTACCTCCGGCGAGGCCATGGAGACGCCACTGGAGCCGGTACCCGTTGGAGAGAAGGCATAAAGGAGTAACAAACCAAGGCCACATGTTGGCCGGGGAGGATATTATGACTACAACCGACGTCATTGAGAAGGGTGGGGTGGACACCATCACACTCACCATAAACGGCAACGAGATAAAGGCCAAGAAGGGCACCACGGTGCTGGAAGCAGCCCTAGCCGCCGACGTGTATATCCCAACGCTGTGCTACGACGCCAACCTCAGCCCCTACGGGGCCTGCCGCCTATGTATCGTAGAGATTGAGGGTATGAGGGGGTTGCCCACCTCCTGCACCACCGAGGTCAAAGAGGGCATGGTGGTACACACCGAGACGGAGAAGGTAAACCAGTCGCGGCGCATCGCCATAGAATTGATTATGGCCAACCATAACGGAGACTGCCTGGCCTGCGCTAAGAACCAGCAGTGCGAGCTCCAGAAGGTGGCCAAGTACCTGGACATAGAGCAGGAGCACTTCGACCGCATGATAAAACGCACCAACGTGCTCCCCATAGACGCCAGCCACCCCGCCATTATACGCGACTACAATAAGTGTATACTCTGCGGCCGCTGCTGGCGCACCTGTCAGGAGTTAGTGGGGGCCAACGCCATAGACGTCGCCTTCAGGGGTTACGACGCTAAGCCGACCACACTGGGCGACAAACCCCTGACGGAGTCCCCCTGCGAATCCTGCGGCGAGTGTATCGCCCACTGCCCCACGGGGGCGCTCACGGCCAAGAACGAGAAGCAGCCCACAAAGGAAGTCAAGACCACCTGCCCCTACTGCGGCGTAGGCTGCTCCATATACATGGGCATCCGCAACAACCAGATAGTAAGTATACGCGGTGATAAAGACAACCCCGTGAACCAGGGCGGGCTGTGCGTCAAGGGACGCTTCGGCTTTGACTTCATCCAACACCCCGACAGGCTGACCAAACCCCTCATCAGGAAGGAAGGGCGCGGCAAGGACATAAAGGTAAACGGCAACCTTATGGATGTCTTCCGTGAGGCCACCTGGGAGGAGGCCCTGGACCTGGTGGCCCAGCGGCTAACCCAGATCAAGGGGGAGCACGGCGCAGACAGCCTGGGCGTTCTAAGCTCGGCCAAGTTCACCAACGAGGAGAACTATGTGGTCCAGAAGTTCGCCCGCGCGGTGCTGGGGACCAATAATGTGGACCACTGCGCACGTCTGTGCCACGCCTCTACAGTGGTAGGTGCCATCGCCTCCTTCGGCAGCGGCGCCATGAGCAACTCCATAGAGGACATCGCCAAGGCAGAGCTATTATTCATCATCGGCTCCAACACCACCGAGTGCCACCCCATCATCGGGCGCGTCATACGCCAGAGAAGGAACACCGGCGACGTGAAGTTGGTAGTGGCCGACCCGCGCACAATAGACCTGGCTAAACGGTCCGACGTCTACATGCCCCAAAAGCCCGGCAGCGACGTGGCACTCCTAAACGGCATGATGAGCGTAATCGTAGCAGAGGACCTGTACGATAAGGAATTCGTCAAGAACCGCACCGAGGGATTCGAAGAGCTCAAGGAGATGCTTAAACGCTATACCCCAGAGCTCGCCGAGGAGATAAGCGGTGTGCCCAAGGAGGACATCATAAGGGCTGCCAGGATGTTCGCCAAGGCCAAGACGGCAGCCATCCTCTACGGTATGGGCATAACCCAGCACACCACAGGCACGGATAACGTAAAGACTGTGGCCAACCTGCTGATGCTCACCGGCAATATGGGCAAGGAGGGCTGCGGCTTCAGCCCCTTACGCGGACAGAACAACGTTCAGGGCGCCTGCGACCTGGGAGCCCTGCCTAACGTATACCCCGGTTACCAAAAGGTATCCGATGCCGACAAGAAGCAAAAGTTTGAAACTGCCTGGGGAGTGGAGCTTAGCGACAAGCCCGGCATGACCGTCACCGAGATGATGGGCACAGCGCACCATGGCAAGATAAAGGCTATGTATGTGGCCGGCGAGAACATAATGATGAGCGAGCCCCATCTGAGCCACGTGAAGGAGGCGGTAAAGGGCCTGGAGTTCATGGTAGTGGAGGATATCTTCCCCACCGAGACGGCGGTAATGGCAGACGTAATACTGCCCGCATCGGCCTTCGCCGAGAAGACCGGCACCTACACCAACACCGAGAGGCGGGTGCAGATGGTAAGAAAGGCCGTAAACCCGCCCGGAGAGTGCAAGACGGACTGGCAGATAATATCCGAGGTCGCAAAGTTAATGGGGTACGATGGCTTTGACTATAAAGACTCGGCGGCCATCATGGACGAGATAGCCTCTCTAACCCCCATATACGGCGGTATGAGCCACGAGCGCCTCGAGGAAGGCTTCGGCCTACAGTGGCCATGCCCCACCTGCGAACACCCCGGCACTCCCATTCTCCACGTTAAGGAATTCGCCTGCGGCAAAGGCCGATTAGTCCCCGTGGAGTACAGGCCGCCGGCGGAGGCGGTATCGGAGGGTTACCCTCTAATCCTGACCACGGGACGCATGCTGGAGCACTGGCACACCGGCACCATGAGCCGTCGCTCCGAGGTGCTGGACAAACTGCACCCCAATGGCTTCGTGGAGATAAACCCCGATGACGCCGTGAAGATGGGCATAACCGACGGCGACATGGTCACCCTGTTCTCGGAACGGGGCAAGATAGAAACGCCGGCCAAGATAACCGATAAGGTATCGCCGGGGCTGGCCTTCATGGCCTTCCACTGGACAGAATCGCCGGCTAACGTGCTCACCAACCCCGCCCTAGACCCGGCGGCCAAGATTCCGGAGTTCAAGGTAGCCGCCATAAAAGCGGTGTTGTCCGTGCTGGATAGGGCCGCTCAGGACAACGATTTCTTCACCAAACTGGCGGAGAATCCCGCCGACGCACTGAGGGAATACAACCTCACCGAGGAAGAAAAGTCGGCCATCATGAGCGGAGACATAAGGAAGATAGAGTCCTGGGTAGGCAAGCTGGACGATAGGCTTAGGGATTGGCTCATCGCCCGCCTGTCCCAAGAGAAGTGGTGATAGCACCTTAAGTCCGCCCTAAACGCAGACTAAAGAGCCGCCGACCCGATTGCCAGGTCGGCGGCCTTGCTTTTGAAGCACAATGGCCTTATGACGATATTTGACGCAATTAAGATATTTGCTTTATGCTTGCTCTCAAAGTCGCAGCAATCAGCCACGGCTTAATATAAAGCCTAAGGCCATTATAGTCATGAAGAAGTCAGCCTCACCATCCGCCCTCAGCTACGTAAGGGAGATTTTCAAACGTTACTCCCGATTCTTTATGCTGGGGGGTATATTCGTGGCCGCATCAGCACTCATCTACTACTTTCACTACCGCATATTCTACGACCCCCACCACATCTTCATCTATATGATAGGTGACCTGGGCTTCCTCCCCCTGGAGGCCTTCATAGTGGTAGTAGTAATAGAACGCATATTCGCCTACCGGGATAAGCAAGCCATGCTGAGCAAGCTCAACATGGTTATCGGGGCTTTCTTCAGCGAGGTGGGCAACAAGTTCCTGGAGAGGCTGATAAGCTTCTGTCGCAAGCGCGAGGACGTCTTTGAGAGCATGGGGGTAAAGCAGGGCTGGGCGGCGAATGACTTCAAGGCCGCCCGTGACGTTGCCAGCCGGATAGAGATATTCCCCCACACCGGACCCGGAGGGGCTTCAGGGGCTTAAGGAGTTCTTGGTAGAGAAGCGAGGCTTCCTGCTGAAAATGCTGGAGAACCCCAACCTTATGGAGCATGAGAGCTTCACCGACCTGATGTGGGCCGTTGTCCACCTTACAGATGAGCTTGAGGCCAGAAAGTCGCTCACGGGCTTACCCCCAAGCGACCTGGAGCACCTGGCCATAGACATACAGAGGGTCTATGGTCGCCTCTCCGGCCAGTGGTTGAGCTATCTGGAGCACCTGAAGGCCAACTACCCCTATCTGTTCTCTCTGGTGCTGCGTACGCACCCCTTCCAGCCCCACCCCTCGCCCATAGTAAGCAAATAACGCACGAGAGGCACAAGAGGAGTCATACACA
>CAZVIZ010000010.1:0-24667 GCA_964627215.1 uncultured Dehalococcoidales bacterium | reverse complement strand
ATTCGTCTGCGATACGCCATAGTTCATTGTCAGCGTATGCTAGTTTATGGGTACAATACCCGAGACAGCGCTGAAATATCCGTGATACACTCATGTCAACTAACGGTACTCGTAAGCCATAGGCAAGACACAGAACTGCGTTTGCCGTATATTGACCAATCCCTTTTATGCTGACAAGCTGAGCATAGGTCTTAGGTACATCCTCTCCATGGTTGTAAGTTAATTCTCTACCTATGTCGACAAGCACCTTCGCCCTGTTTAAAAGACCCAAAGGTCTCAGAGTACTCACCAATTCTTGCATGTTTGCATTGGCCAAGCTCTTCGGCGTATTGTACCGCTCAATGAGATATTCATAGACCTCTTGCGCCTTCCATGCGCCAGTTAGTCGCAATAGCACTTCAGCGATAAGTATCTTATAAGGGTTGGATGTTTGTCGCCAAGGATAGGCCCGGCCATTGATTAGATACCAGTCGATTATGCTTTTTTGAAACCTTTCTTTGAACATGGGGTTATACATCAACATAGCCATGGCCTTTATTAGAGTAATTTTAACTGTTCCTGCTCTAGGATATCTTTCAAGATCATGTTTAGCTTCTCCATCGCTAATGGGGATGGCTGCGTCTTCTCCAGTTCCCATCTTTGAACAGTGTTTAGAGAGACTCCTAAAGCTCTAGCAAGCTGTTCTTGGGTCCATCCCTTGCGCCCCCTGCAGTGTTTTATCTTTTCAGCTAGTCGCTCCATATTGAATATTCTATAACATATGTGGACACATCGTCAACTCTCTTCATGTATTACTCATGTTGTCATTGGCCAACCGGTCGGGCGTAGGATAGAATTCTCAGCTTTATGTGGTACTCGGCCTGAACAAAATAGCCTGATATATACACTAATTGCACCATGTGTTCGCGTTGGAAGCGGCTGGTAGGCTAAACGGCAACCAAATCAACGTGAGATACGCCTGTGAAACCCTATCCCAGCCAAGCAAAACAGCCTCATGGTGCTATTAGAGATGACTGACAGGCTAAACGTCAACGTAGCGGCCATCAACACTGCAACGGGTGTTAAACAGCTACGCTTGCGTAGCTAAAGAGACCATGGATGGCGCGCTGGAGGTTAAACAGGCACGCTGGCCTAGTTAAAGATGCTCGCTAAGCCGGCCCAGCTACGTTGACGTAGCTAAACACGCTCACTAAGAACGCTCACTAAATCGGCCATAGCTACGGTTCGTAGCTAAAGACGTTCGCTGAATCGGTCCCAGTTGCGGCGTAGCTAGCCACGTTCGCTAATACGGTAAAAGCTACGTTGGCGTAGCTAAACAGCCGCATGGGTGTCGTTAGAAGCGGCTGGCCTAGCAAAACAGGCATCGTGCGGGCCATCGTGAGGGGGTTCCTAGCTAGGCTAAACGTCAACACAAGTGTAACAGAGTCTGAAAATGCGGTTAAACAGCTACCTTTGTCGGTTCAGGTGCTTTTTCTTTGAATCCTATCGTGCAGGTAGTCTGCTAGGCATTCAAGCTCGTTTGTCAGATAACTAACGACCTCTTCATTAATAGGAATAGATACACTGTGTACCAGCTTGTTGCGTATCCTGGTCGCATCTCGTAGTCTTCTGCGAAAGTCCTTATCGATAGCACCCGCTGTGACTAATCTGTCCACGGAGTGCAGAACAGGCTCTGTGGCCGATGTATCCTTGCCTAGATACAATCTGGACATCAGACGAACTTCTCGCACTAGGATAGCCCACCTTAATACTAAGTCTCCCAGTAGGCTGGTAGGTGGATTGGATCGGTCTTCCTTTAACTCTGATCCAAGCAGGTTATTTAGCAAAACCTTCGCAATTTGCATGTAGCTGTCGACATATTCTGGATCAATGGTGATTCCGGACCCTTCATGGTACAGGGTGTTTCGTAAACGGTGATACACTTCGATATCACCAAGCTCTAGATCTTCGAGTTTACCTTTAGCGAATTTTTCGAGAAGATCAAGCAATTCGGGGAAATGGTAGCCAGCTTCTTGAAGGCGCTTTAACGATGGCCCCGCAGAACCGCGAATCCGCTTGGGAAGACCTAGATAAGTCTTTATCGTGATCTCAACCGCATTGTCAATGCTTATCATCGCTATTCTAAAATCAAAAGGCTTACCTGTAGCCAGATGCTCAAACGCATGGTTTAACAGCTCTTGTGGCCCTGTTGCCCAAGGTTTGGCAAGATTTGCTTTCCTCATTTGGCATCATTATAGGTTGTGGAATGGAACAGTTCAACCATCGATGCATAACGAAACGCACGTGACATATCGTCGTGTAGTTGGGTGCTCTTGAATTGCTTGGTGGCTTGTGCCTATACTTAATTAACAAGAAAGGCGGTAAAAATGAACGAACCCTTACCCTCACATCGCAGAGGTCAGTGGTTCAAATCCTCTACCGCACACCATCGGTAACGGCCGGCCCCTTGCAAAGGAAATACTCCCGCTTAGAGTGGATCAGTGGGTATGACTCGCGGCCTTTAGCGCGAGAAGGACAGGCTGAGTCCCTGTTCGGTGTCCTCTACGTCCAAGGTCATGCCATCCAGCGCGGCCGATATCTCGGATTCCACCAGCAACACCGCCGCCTCGTCACAGCGAACAACCTGATCGCCCGGCATCTCCTCGCCTAGGCTCAACCCCAGTTCTCCCTTGCCGTCGGGAACGAGCCTCAGAGTGTCGGAGGGGCGGGAGGCGTTGCTATTCAATAGCTTGCCCAGCTCTTCCTTGGCCCTCTGGGTGACCTTTATCATGGTTTTCGTTTCTTTAGTATCGTCGCTCTCTGCCGCCGTAACCGCTATCGCGGCCGGACCTGAAGTCGTTTCGTTCCGCACGCGGACGAGCCTCGTTTACTACGATGGTGCGGTCCTTCACAACCTTGCTGTTTAGGCCGGTTATCGCTGCCTGAGCCTGGGCGTCGTCCTCCATCTCCACGAAGGCGAACCCTCTGGAACGACCGGTGATCTTATCGGTTATTATGTTGGCTGCCTTCACCTCGCCGTATGCGGAGAACTCCTGCTCCAGGTCTTCCTCTGTCGTATTGTAGTTTATGTTTCCGACGTAAATCCTCATCTCTTTTCTATGCTCCTTAAGAATATAAAGTGGTGTCTTGTGCGCTGTTTGCTGTTATTCCGATATGTTATCCTCTCCTTCTCCTTCGCTTTGCCGCCCGTTTCGCTTTAATGCGGGCGGCCTCTCCCTTGGAGATGAAAAAGCGATGAGACTTCGCCTCTCGCAGTATGCCGCTCATTTGCACCTTGCGGTTGAAGCGCTTTAAAAGCGATTCTTGTGTTTCACCATCACGTAGATTAACTTTCATTGACCTCGTTTAGGGCACCTTCCATCTGAGGCGGGTTAAAGGGATGATAGAATTAGTGCCGCGATCGTAAAGATAGATGACCCCTCTTTTCTTATTTCCGAGACCCGGTCATCCAACTCCGATGGGGACATACATCCGAACCACGAAAACCGTCAAACAACCACTTTCTCAGAACAATAACATATACTATGCTGAATATGGCGCATATGTCAAGAGTGAAGCGCCAATTCCTCCACACTTATATTGTGCTCGGTTAGATTGCCCTTGCGCCTGGGTGCTGGTATAATAACGGGTGGGATAGGGAGGAGGCGGTGGTTATATGCCTCTCCTGGCGGGGTTCGGGGAGGGGTTTTAGTATATATGGCACTGAAAATGAGCGAAGTGGAAAGACTGGAGAAGATGCGCCACTCCGCCTCCCACATCATGGCGGAGGCGGTTAAGGCCATATTCCCTGATGCCAAGTTCGGCATCGGGCCCTCTATTGAGAATGGGTTCTACTATGACTTTGACCTGCCGCGCCCCCTCACTCCTGAGGATCTGCCCGTTATAGAGGCCAGGATGCGGGAGATCGCCGCCCTCGACCAACCCTTCGTTTCCGAGGAGATAACCAAAGAAGAGGCCAGGGAGGTCTTCGCCGACCAGCCCTACAAGCTGGAGCTTATAGATGACATCGCTGAGGAGAAGGTGAGCTTATACCGTCAGGGGGGATTCCTGGACTTGTGTCGCGGGCCTCATGTAACATCAACGGGGGAGGTGGGGGCCTTAAAGCTGATAAGCATCGCCGGCGCCTACTGGCGTGGTGACGAAACCAAGCCCATGTTGCAGCGCATATACGGTGTGGCCTTCCCCGACCAGCGCTCCTTAGACGAGCACCTGAAGGCGCTTGAGGAAGCCGCCAAGCGTGACCATCGCAAGATGGGTGCGGAGCTTAAGCTATACAGTATACACGAAGAGGCCGGCCCCGGCCTGGTTCACTGGCACCCCAGAGGGGCGGCAGTGCGGCGCGTCATAGAGGACTTCTGGCGCAGCGAGCACATAAAGCGCGGCTACGATATTGTCTATACGCCGCACATAGCCAAGCTGGATATGTGGCGCACAAGCGGCCACTGGGAGTTCTACCGCGAGAATATGTACAGCCCTATGGAGATAGACGAGCAGCAGTACGTCTTAAAGCCGATGAACTGCGTGGGGCATATATTGATATATAAGACCCATCTTCATAGCTATCGCGACCTGCCTCTGCGCATGGCCGAGCTGGGCACGGTGTATCGCTATGAGCGCTCCGGCGTGCTCCATGGCCTGTCACGGGTTAGGGGCTTCACCCAGGATGATGCCCACGTCTTCTGCCGCTTCGACCAGCTGGAGGATGAGGTGGTGGGGGTGCTGGAGTTGGCACGCTTTATGATAGATACCTTCGGCTTCGGCAACTACAAGGTTTATCTTTCCACCCGGCCCGATAAATACGCCGGGGATCTGGATACCTGGAGTGAGGCTATCGAGACCTTGGAGCGGGCGCTAAAAAGGGTGGGCATAGCCTACGACGTGGACCCCGGCGAGGGGGTGTTCTACGGTCCTAAGATAGATATCAAGTTTGAGGACGCCCTGGGGCGGGGGTGGCAGGGTCCCACCATACAGGTGGACTTTAACCTGCCGCAGCGCTTTGATGTTAACTATGTGGGCGAGGACGGCGCCGAGCATGCCGTAGCCATGGTGCACCGCACCGTGCTGGGCAGTATGGAGCGTTTTATGGCCTCGCTGATAGAGCACTATGGTGGTGCCTTCCCGCTGTGGCTGGCGCCGGTGCAGGTTATGGTAATACCCATCGCTGACCGTCACCTGGGCTACGCCCATGATCTAGAGGCAGAGCTTAAGGCCGATGGGGTCAGGGCCTCGGTGGACAGCCGATCCGAGCGGGTGAATCTCAAGATACGTCAGGCGCAGATGGAAAAGGTCCCCTTTATGCTCATAGTGGGGGACAAAGAGGTGGAGGGCAAAACCGTATCGGTGCGTCTAAGGAGCGGTGAGCAAGCTTCTGGACAGGACTTGGGGAGCTTCAAGAGGGTGATTAGGGAGCAGATTGATGGGCGGGATAAGGAATTACGCTTGTAACAGGTTGATTAGTCGACCTGATTATGATATATTTTTGCCGATAAAAAATGGGGCCAGAAGGAGCTAGGTAAGGAAATAGCTAAGAAAGTACGCGTCAACCGAGAAATACGGGCCAAGGAGGTCCGTCTGGTAGGGGAGCGGGGGGAGCAATTAGGTATCATGCCTCTCCAGCAAGCCTGGGATATGGCGAGGAGAGAGAGCCTTGACCTTGTAGAGGTGGCGCCGACCGCAGTGCCGCCGGTCTGTCGTCTGCTGGACTATGGCAAGTATAAGTACGAGCAGTCCAAGAAGGAACGCCAGGCCAGGAAGAGCCAGAAGGTGGCGCTCCTCAGGGAGGTGCGCTTAAGGCCGAAGATAGGCACGCACGACTTTGATGCCAAGGCCAGAACGGTGCTGAAACTGTTGGCTGGTGGGGACAAGGTGAAGGTAACCATCATGTTCCGGGGGCGCGAGATTACACACCCGGATTTGGGCCTGAAGCTGCTTCACAGGATGTTGGAGATTGCCAAGGAGTCCTCATCACTGGAGCGCCAGCCTGCAATGGACGGCAGAAGGATGATAATGATATTAGCGCCCGTAGCGGGTGCTAAGGCGGACAAGAGCGTGGAGAGAGGAACAGAGGATGCCAAAGATAAAGACACACAAGGGAGTTAAAGGCCGCTTCCACATAACCGGCGGCGGCAAGCTTATGCGCACCAAGGGTGGCAAGAGCCACTTCCGCCGGCGCAGGGCGAAGCGGGCCAAGCGTCTCTACGATGAGATGATAGAGGTGCACCCAAGCGATAGGGCTCGCATTAGGAGACTTATACCCTACGGGATTAAATAGGAGGAGAATGTGCCGAGAGTAAAGAGAGGCGTAACAGCGCACCGTCGTCACAAGAAGGTGCTGGCGCTAACCAAGGGACATAGGGCTACTAAGCACTCCTTGTTCCGTAGGGCCAACGAGTCTATGCTCAAGTCCTTGAGCTATGCATATTTCCATCGCCGCGAGCGTAAGGGCGATATGCGAAAGCTTTGGATATCGCGGGTGAATGCCGCCGCCAGAGAACAGGGCCTAACCTACAGCCAGTTTATACAAGGGCTCAAAAAGTCCGGCGTGGAGATAAACCGCAAGATGCTGGCCGATATAGCGGTCAGAGAGCCCGAGTCCTTCGCCCATCTGGCCACACTGGCCAAGGGCAAAGTCCAAGAGTAGCACAAGGCATGCTTGAAGAACTCAAAGCGCTCAGAGCCAACGCCCTCCGAGAGTTGGAAAGAGCCGCCGACCCCAAGGAGGTAGAGTCCTGGCGTGTCTGCTATCTAGGCAAGAAGAGCGAGCTTACCCGCATACTGCGTAGCCTTGGCTCCCTATCCGTGGAGGAGAGAAAGGCCGTGGGCGCCGCCGCTAACAGGCTTCGTGTCGAGCTTGAGGGAGGGCTGGAGGACAGACGACGGGCGTTGGAGGGCGACGAGCTTGCGCGGAGATCCTCCCAGGAAAGGGTGGATATCACTCTTCCCGGCAGGCGTCCACCACAGGGCGGTTTACACCCCATAACTCAGGCGCTAAACGAGATATGCGATATCTTCACATCTATGGGGTTTCAGGTCGTGGAGGGGCCGGAGGTGGAGTGGGACAGCTATAACTTTGAGGCCTTAAACATACCCGCCGAGCACCCCGCCCGCGATGTGATGTCCACATCTTGGATAGATTACCGCAACGATAAGGGCGAGAGGCCTACGCTGCTAAGAACCCATACCACGTCTGTTACCGCTCGCACGCTTGAGTCAATGGAGCCACCCATAAGGGTGGTGGAGCCGGGCAGGGTATACCGCTACGAGGCTAGTGATGCCACCCATGTGCCTATGTTCCACCAGATAGACGGCATAGTTGTGGATAAGAACGTCACTATGGCCGATCTCAAGGGCACCCTATACGAGTTCGCCCGTTGCTTCTTCGGTGGGGACAGGGGTGTGCGCTTCCGCTGCGATTACTTCCCCTTCGTGGAGCCCGGCGCCGAGATGGCCATAGAGTGCTTGAGCTGTGGGGGGAAGGGCTGTCGCCTCTGTAGCGGCAGCGGTTGGATTGAGATACTAGGAGCCGGCATGACTCACCCCGATGTCTTGAGGCGTGGAGGCATAGATCCTAAGGAATATTCCAGTTTCGCCTTTGGCATGGGGATAGACCGTCTGCCCATGCTGCGCCATAACATAGATGATATACGGCTGTTCTATAATAGCGACCTCAGATTTCTGAGGCAGTTTTAGGCATTGATATGAAGCTCCCTATAAGTTGGCTTAATGAATATTTGAAAACCGAACTCCCTGTGGAGAAGGTGGCGGAGCGGCTAACCATGGCCGGCCTGGAGGTGGAGGAGATCGAGTTTATTGGAGCGGCCTGGGACAATATATGCGTAGCGGCAATAACGGCTGTTGGCCCCCATCCCAACGCCGACCGTCTAAGGCTGGCTACGGTGGATACGGGTGTGGGGGAGGAGACGGTGGTCTGTGGAGCGCCCAACCTAAATATAGGGGATAAGGTGGCCTTTGCTAGGGTTGGCGCCAGCATATTAGACTCAGAAAGCGGCAAGACATTTCGTCTTAAAGAGACCAAGATAAGGGGGGTTCCCTCCGCGGGCATGGTGTGCTCCGAGAGTGAGCTGGGTATCTCCGATAGCCACGAAGGCATATTGGTGTTGCCTTTCCATGCCCCCTTGGGCATGTCCCTGGCTGACTATCTGGGCGATGTCGTTATGAATATAGACATAACCCCTAATCGCCCTGACTGCCTGTGCGTGATGGGTGTGGTCAGAGAGACGGCGGCGCTTACCGGTTGCGGCCTTGATATACCTGAGCCTGTCTATGAGGAAAAGGGCGCTTCTGTGGAAGAGGCGGTGAAGGTGGGCATCGAGGACGCCGACCTATGTTCGCGCTACTGCGCTAGCTTGGTGCGAGGGGTGAAGATAGCCCCTTCGCCCGACTGGATGAAGCGGCGCCTGGCCATGTGCGGCGTGCGCTCTATAAACAATGTGGTTGACATAACAAACTACGTGATGCTGGAATACGGCCAGCCTCTTCACGCCTTTGATTATGAAGCTATAAGGGGTGGCGAGATTATAGTGAGAAGGGCCAGCCACGGTGAGAAGCTCACCACCCTGGACGGCGAGGAGAGAAAGCTCACCTCTGATATGCTGGTCATAGCCGACAAAGAGGGGGCGGTAGCCGTGGCAGGCGTTATGGGCGGCGCCTCAAGCGAGGTGGGTGACATCACTACCTCCGTTCTCCTTGAGGCGGCCAACTTCAAGGCTGCCAGCATACATCATACCAGCAGGGAGTTGGGGCTTCCCAGCGAGGCCAGCTACCGCTTTGAGCGCGGCATACGCCCAGATTTGGCCCTGCCCGCGATTAAACGCGCCACCCAGCTTATCCTGGAGCTCGCTGGAGGAGAGGCGGCTGTGGGGGTGGTTGATGCCTACCCCGGCAAGGAGGACCCCAGGCCGATATCCGTTTCCCCTGCCGACATATCGCGCTTGATAGGGGTGGAATTAGGAACCGACAGCATAGCCGACGCTCTAACCTCGCTGGGTTTCCAGTGTCGGGTTGGGGAGGGGGCGGTTGAGGCGACGGCGCCATACTGGCGCAGTGATATCGCCAGGACGGAGGATCTTATAGAGGAGGTAATGCGCGTTGTGGGCTACGACGCCATTCCCTTCACCATGATAAGCGGGTCCGTCCCACAGCACTTGCCCGATTACACCCTGGAGCTAAAACGCAGGCTTCGGGCAGGGATCGTCGGCTGCGGCTTCCAAGAGACAATAACATATTCCCTTATCGGTCTTACAGCACTGGAGAGGCTAGTCCCCGGCGGAAAGGTTGAGCCGCCGCTTAGGGTGGCTAACCCCATGACCGTGGAACAAGAGTATCTTCGCCCCAACCTGCGTGTCGGTCTGCTTACGGCGTTGGCCGCTAACCGCCGCTACCAGGCGGACGGTATAAGGTTGTTTGAGCTAGGAAAGGTATATCTGCCCCGCGCGGGAGATCTGCCCCAGGAGCCCTATATGGCCTGCGCCGTGGCCATGGGACTTAGGGAGGATAGGGCCTGGCACGGTGGAGCCACCGAGACGGACATCTACGACATAAAAGGCGTTATAGAGCGTCTTATGGAGGGATTGGGGTTGGAGGCTTGCTTTATCCCCTCCCAGGATCCCGGCCTGCACCCCGACAGGCAAGCGGTGGTGGTCGTCAGCGGGGGGGTGGTTGGGGTGCTGGGCGAAGTGCATCCTAAAGTGTGCCGCGCTTTTGATATAGAGGAGCCTGTATACCTGTTTGAGCTGGATATCCCCGCCCTGCTTCCCGCCGTGGCGAAGAGCCATATGTACAGTCCCATATCTCCCTTCCCCACCGTTACCAGGGACATCGCCCTGGTGCTGGACTCGGATGTGAGCCACCAAACGGTTCTGGATATCATAAAGGGCTTCCCCCTAGTTGTGGATGTAGCCCTATTCGATGTCTATTCGGGAAAGCAGGTGCCAGCGGGTAAGAAATCCCTGGCCTACAGCATTACCTTCCAGTCCCAGGACCATACCCTGAAGGACGAAGAGGTGAACAAGGTCCAGCAGAAGATGCTCAAAAAGCTTTCAGCCGACCTGGGCGCCACCCTGCGCGCCTGATAGCAAGGGGCCGCTATGAAAAAACCGCGTTGCCTTATCCCTCTGCTTTTCTCACTGTCGCTGTTGGGCTGCGCGCAAGTTCCCCAATCCCCCGCCGAATCTGGCCTGGATATGCCACCTATGCAGACTCCACCGCAGACCATGCCGCATTCCGGCTACTGATACCCTCAACCCCTGGCGGCCATAGCGGCCAGGGTGGTGGCTACTCCATCCCTGGGCATAAGCTGGGGCTTCTTCTCGGTGCGCTGTTTAACCTCCACGCTGTCCTTATCCAATGAGCGCGGGCTTACGGTTACGCGTATGGGAATGCCCAGCAGGTCGGCGTCGTTGAACTTCACCCCCGGGGACTCTTCGCGGTCGTCGTAGAGAACCTCAACTCCCTTGGCGGAGAGGCCTTCGTAGAGGCTCTCTGCGGCGGCGGCTACCCGCTCTTCCTCCATGTGTAGCGGGCAGAGGTATATCTGGTAGGGAGTTATGGAGGGAGGCCAGATTATGCCATGATCATCGTGGTTCTGCTCTATGGCGGCGGCCAGGAGCCTACCAATGCCGATGCCGTAGCAGCCCATTACCACGGGGTGAGACCTACCCGTAGCGTCTGTGAAGCTGGCCCCCAGCTTCTTGCTCAAAAACGTGCCCAGTTTGAATATGTGCCCCACCTCTATGCCACGGCAGGACTCAAGCTCAGTGCCGCACTTGGGGCAGCCATCTCCGGCTTTGGCGGTGGCGATGTCTGTTACAATATCTGCCTTAAAGTCCCGCCCGTAGTTTACGTTCTTTATATGGGTATCGGGCTTGTTGCCACCCGCAACCAGGTTGGGCGCCTGGGTCACCGATTCGTCGGCGACCACACGTATGCCCTCTATGCCCACGGGGGAGGCTGCGCCCGCCACCAGGCCAGCCTGGTCCACCTCGTCGTCCCTGGCCAGGCGAAGGTCGGCGCATTTAAGGGCGTTTTTAAGCTTGACCTCGTTTACATCTATATCCCCCCTGATTACGACGAAGACCAACTTGGAGTCAACCATATAGAACACCGCCTTCAGGGTATGGGAGGGTGGTATGTTCAGGTATTTAGCCACTTCCTCTATGCTGGCGGCCCCTGGGGTATCCACCTCCTCCATTGGGAGGGGTTCCCCTTGGGGTGGCTTGGATATCACGGACTCAGCCTTCTCCATATTGGCGTTATAACCACACTTGGGGCAGCTAACTATCTCGTCTTCACCGCTCTCGGTGAGCAGCATGAACTCGTGGGAGTCCTTGCCCCCGATGGCGCCGCTGTCGGCTTCCACCATCACTGCGGGCAGTCCACAGCGGCTGTATATGTTGTTATAGGCTGCCAGCATAGCCTGGTAGCTTCTGTCCAGCCCTTCCTCATCACAGTCAAAGCTGTACAGGTCTTTCATGCCGAACTCGCGCACCCTAATCAATCCTCCCCTGGGACGGGGCTCGTCGCGGAACTTGGTCTGTATCTGATACAGCAAAAGGGGCAAGTTGCGATAGCTCTTTATATAGTGACCCGCCAGCTCGGTTATGACCTCCTCGTGGGTGGGGCCCAGTGTCAGCTGCCGCTCGCGGCGGTCAAGCAGGGTGAACAAGCTCTTGCCGAAGGCGACGTCCCTGCCCGTGGTCTGCCACAGCTCTATCGGCTGGAGGACGGGCAGCTTGAGCTCCTGTCCGTCGGCCTTATCCATCTCATCGCGGATTATGGCCTCTATCTTGTTTAAGACCCTGAGTCCCAAGGGCAGGTAGGAGTAAACACCCGCAGCCACCTGGGATATCATCCCCGCCCTGAGCAGTAGCTGGTGGCTGACTGTCTCCGCCTCGGCGGGCACCTCGCGTTCCGTGTTGCCGAAAAGTCTTGATACGCGCAAGTTTACACCTCTAAACCCTTCTAGTGTTTGCCTCTTATTCTACGGGAGTCGTTGGAATTCATGCCTGCCCTTGGCCAGCAATACCGTTGATACTATGCCCAGCGGCGTTCCCACTGGCACAAGCGGCATGGCGGTTATGGCGCCGGCCAGCGCCAGCCCCCACCGCCGCCGCTTTATGGCGCAGATACCGCCTATTAGGGATATCACTCCCAAGCCTATGGCTATGCCGCCGAAAGCGGCTAGAAAGCGGCCCAACTGGGCCAGTGAAACAAGACCCCCCAGGCCAGTCATGCCATCGATTACATGATTATATAGGTTCATGTATATGCCCACGCCTATGCCTACTCCTCCGCCGCAGATATTGAGGATGCCGGCTATGGCGGGCTTGCCTGCTTTTTTCATGCCTTTTGGTTTAAGAAAAGTCCTTTTTTCCTACGGATACGAATATGATTGATAGTACGCCCAGCATGGGTGCGCAGGGTATGGCGCATATTGCGCCGGTGAGACCCATGCCCCATACCTTCTTATTAAGGGTGCATATGCCGCCGATTAGAGCCACTATTCCCAGGGCTATTAGGCCGCCGCCGATGCCCTCCATGACGACTACATCTAACATATTGGGGATGAGGAAGGTTAAGCTCATGAGGCCGTTGACTATGCCGAACACACCCCCAATTATGCTTAATATCCCTGCCGCTTTTCTCACTATTCTGCTTCCTTAGTTATACTAGCACGCTTCCCCGTGCTTTAGGAGAACTCTTTCCTGCCTATTGATACGAATATAGTTGACAGCGTTCCTAGTATGGGCGAGCAGGGTATGGCGCATATGGCGCCGGCCAGTGCCAGCCCCCAGAGCCTGCGTTTCAAAGCGAAGATACCGCCGGCTATGGCCACCGCTCCCAGGCCGATTACGGCGCTTCCGAAGACGCCGATTGCCGCGGTCATCTCGCCCACAAGCTGGGCTATCTCCTGATCCAACATGACGCCGCTTAAGCCTGCCAAAAGCTCTATGATGCCACCGAAGAGGACAACAAGTATCCCAAAGGCGATTCCCCCTGAGCCGGCTATTATGGTGAGAATGCCAGACGTTGTCGATTTCCAAGTCTCTTTCATAATCCTACCTCCTGTAAGCGTATATCATGCTAGTCAGGATGGCTAAACTATTTAACCACATTTCGGCACCGTGCGCCATAGGAAGAGCGTGCTTTGCCGTCCGCTATTAGAAATCCTCCACCTCCCGCATCAGGGCGGCCACTATTTCGGCCTCCTTTATGACCCCCACCTTCTTGCCCTTCTTGAACAGCACGGCATTGCCCTTGCCGCAGGCCACGCCAACATCGGCGTCCTTGGCCTCGCCGGGGCCGTTGACAGCGCAGCCCATAACCGCCACTCTTATCGGCTTATCTATCGCCGACAGACGTCCTTCAATCTCCTCCGCCAGACTTATAATATCCACCTCGGCGCGGCTGCAGGAAGGACAGCTTATCAGCGTGGGGCCGTGGCTGCGCAGGTTCAGGCTTCTCAAAATATCGTAGGCGGCTATTACCTCCTGGCGGGGGTGCGCCGTCAGCGATACCCGTATGGTGTCGCCGATGCCTTGGTATAGCAGATTGCCGATGCCCACAGCGCTGCGGACAATACCGCTACGAGGCGTTCCGGCCTCGGTTATGCCTACGTGTAAGGGATATTCCGTCTTCGTGGCTATGGCCTGGTAGGCCTCTATGGTGGTGGGAACGTCAAAGGCCTTTAGGGATATCTTGATAAGGCCGAAGTCAAGGGACTCCAGCAGCCTCACTTGCCCCAGCGCTGCCTCTACCATGCGATGGGTTGTGTTCGTATCAGTTTGGGGGGAGGGGGGCAGGCTACCCGCATTTACACCTATGCGTATGGGGGCTTGCCTCTCCTTTGCCGCCCGCACCATCTTCGCTATTTTACCTGAATCAACGATGTTGCCCGGGTTGAAGCGCAGGCCGTCAGCGCCTGCCTCTAAAGCTATAAGCCCCAGGCGGTGATCAAAGTGTATATCGGCCACCAGGGGTATGGATATGCCTCTCTTTATCTCTCTGATAGCCTGAGCCGCCTCAGCATCGGGCACGCCCACCCGTATAACCTGGCAGCCGTATTCCTCCAGCTCCCTTATCTGGGATATGGTTGACATAATGTCTCTGGTATCGGTCTTGGTCATGGACTGCACCACGATAGGGGCATCGCCCCCTATGGTCACTTCGCCCAGGTGTATCGGTATGCTTTTCCGCCTTTTTGGCATGGTTATCAATTGCCTCCGCCCATGATACGCAGTATATCGTAGTAGGTGACCGCCATAATCACCCCTATTAGGGTAGCGAAGCCGATGAAATGTATCAACCCCTCCGTCCTGGGGGAGACGCGCCGCCCGCGGCGGGCCATCTCCAGTAGCACGAAGGCGATTCGGCCCCCGTCCAGGGCGGGGAGGGGGAGGATGTTTATCACCGCCAAATTAATGCTGAGGAAGGCGGCGAACTCAAGTAGCGGGCTGGGGCCGGCCCTCACGAACTCACCTGTCATTTGAGCGATGCCCACCGGCCCGGTGATCCCCGGCTGGCTTTTTATGAACATGCCCATGAAGCCGTTTTTAAACAGCACGAAGCTCTCTGTCAGTGTCCTGGCCGCCATGGGGACTGCCTGCCACGGCGGCTCCTGAACGCTTTCAATGGTATAATCCTGCATGGCGACAGTGACACCCATCGGACCCTGGCCTGCGGGGTGGCGCCACCTGGGGGTCAGCTTTACCGACTCCTCGGTGGAGTCGGTGTGTCTAACCAGCAATTCTATCTCTTCACCCAGGTTGAGTTGTATGTAGCGACCGAGATCTCCTATATTGTTTATGGAATGTCCTTCTATGGCCAGAAGGGTGTCCCCCGTTGTAACGCCTGCCTGGGCTGCGGGCGTGGTGGATGCTACCTCGGTTATGATCACCTGTCCCTTGACCACGTTGTGGGGAATCATAAAGGCGGCGGAGAACAGTATAAGGGGCAGGACGATGTTCATGAGCGAGCCGGCGCCAAGCACCAGTAGCCTTATGCCGTAGGGCTTACCCGCCAAGCTCTTACCGCTCTTAGGGTCTTCCTCTCCCACAAGCTTGGTGAAACCGCCCAGGGGTATGAAGTTAAGCGAGTATACCGTCTCCCCGCGCTTTACCGAGAAAATGCGCGGCGGGAAGCCGATGCCGAACTCCTTGACCGTAACGCCGGATGCCTTGGCGGTGAGGAAGTGTCCCAGCTCGTGTACCAGGACCAGACCGGCGAAGATGGCAACGAAGACCGCTATCGTACTCACGCTTTTAGCCTCCGCCGCAGAATGGGCTCAATATCTTCCTGGCCCAGTCGCCCACTGCTACCAGGTCTTCCGGAGTGGGGTGGGATATGGAGCTGTGTCTGGTGAGCGCCTCTTCCACCAGACGGGGGATGTCGGTGAAGGGGATTCGGCCTTTAAGGAAGGCACCAACCGCCACTTCGTCGGCGGCGCAGAGCACCGCGGGATAGGTCCCGCCCTTCTCTCCTGCCTCCAGTGCCAGATCCAGGCAGGGGAAGGCGCCGTGGTGGGGAGGCAGGAAGGTGAGATTGGCCATATCCTCCCATTCAAGACGGGGCAGGACGGGGTTCTTTATACGCTCCGGATAGGATAGGGCATACTGTATGGGCAAGCGCATATCGGGGCATCCCAGTTGCGCCTTAACCGAGCCGTCAGCGAACTCTACCAAGGAGTGCACTATGCTCTGAGGGTGTATGAGGATATCTATCCTATTAAGCGGCATATCGAAGAGCCAGCGGGCCTCTATGACCTCCAGCCCCTTATTCATCAACGTGGCGGAGTCTATGGTAATCTTGGGCCCCATCTCCCAGCGGGGATGCTTGAGCGCCTGCTCAGGAGTTACCCTTATAAGCTCGGTGGGGGAGAGGGCCAAAAAGGGGCCGCCGGAGGCGGTGAGTATGAGCCTGGTGGGCCTTGCCTCACCCTCCAGACACTGCCATATGGCACTGTGCTCGCTGTCCACGGGTAGTATGCGCGCCCCACTATGCTCGGCTAAAGCGGTTATTATCTCACCCGCTATAACCAGGGCCTCTTTGTTGGCCAAAGCGACTGCCTTGCCGTCCTCCACCGCTGCCAGTGTCGGCCCGAGCCCCACCCCGCCCGATGTAGCCACGACCACCAGGTCAACGTCGGGATGGCGGGCGATGTCCTCCATGGAGAGGGGCTGCGGAGTGTCGATGCGCGCCTTCATAGAGGCGTCGTCATGCACGTAAACGAACTGCGGACGGAACTCCTCCACCTGCTCATTAAATAGCTTAAGATTACCGCCGGCGGCCAGAGCCGTAATCTGGAAGTGGTGGGGCAGGGCACGGGCTACCTCCAGCGTCTGCCGCCCTATGGAGCCGGTTGAGCCTAATACCGCCAGTCTCTTCATCTTGCTAACTATCATATCACATAACCGTTACAGGGCTTAAATGGCCGAATTTACGCCCTACACAGCCTCAATATATTTGACATCAAGCGTGTGATGGGTTATGTTGGTTTAAAACATCGGGAGGTAACGCATGCAAGCCTATTGTGTCAAGTGCCGCGCTAAGAGGGATATGAAAGACGCTAAGCAGATTACAATGAAGAATGGCAAACCAGCTACACAGGGCATTTGCCCCGTTTGCGGTACCAAGATGTTCCGCATCGGTAAGTGCTGATATATATATAACTGACCAGAATTACGGTTATGCCCAAGGCTGGATATCTTAAGCGGTTTCCAGCCTTGTTCTTATAAAGGCACTATTCCTTATGAGGGTGCAGCCCGGGGAAGCGTAGCACGAACATGGCTATGGCAGTGGTAACCGCGGCTATCATATAGAGGCCGGCCCCGATGGCCAGGCCTACGGCGGCCACTAACCAGATGGCGGCGGCAGTGGTAAGCCCCACCACATGCTGGCCCCGGATTATGGTGCCCGCGCCGAGGAAACCGATGCCGATTACTATACCGCTGGCGATGCGCGAAGGGTCGCTCAAGATGCCGAAGCCGTGGCCGGAGACGATGGTGAACAGCGCCGATCCCAGGCAGACCAAGAGCAGGGTGCGCAGCCCTGCGGGCTTCTCAGCACGCTCCCTCTCATAACCTATCAGGGCGCCCGCGCCGCTTGCCATGAGGAGACGAAGCGCCATATCCAATTCATACCAGGGTGTGAGCTGATGGATCTCCATGCTACTTTGCCCCCTTTAAGGCAATTCTACTACCCCGAGGTGGCGGGCTGTCAAGCGGTGGTTTAGAAGTCGCCCAGGGGAGACCTCTTAAGGCCTTTAAGGAAGGATGTATCGTTGTGGCCGGTAAGGACGAATGCCTCCTCGCTATATCTAAAGGTGGATATCGAAGCGGTGTCTACCCTTATGCTCCAGAAACGTGACAGGTCCATATCCAGCAGGGCGCATATAAGCACCTTTATCACCACGCGGTGAGATACCATAACCGCCGTGCCCCGGCCTTGGGCGGCGACGCTCCGTACCAGTTCCGTTGCCCTTGTGGCTATATCCTGAAGCCCCTCGCCGCCGGGGATGGTAACAGCCTCGGGGCTATTAAGCCACTTGTCGTAGAGCGCACTGTTGCTGCGCTCTACCTCTTTAAGGCTCTTGCCCTGCCAGCAGCCGAAGTCCATATCAATAAGTTGTGGGCTTATCTTGACCTCGGTTGCATGATGTCGGACGATGGCGTCGGCGGTGGCGAACGCCCTCTTTAAGGGGCTGGAATAGACCGTGGTTACGGGACAATGTTTCAGGTGCTCGGCCAGTAGTTCCGCCTCCTTGACGCCCGTTTGGTCCAGACCCACATCCACCCTGCCCCTGAATATCCTCTCCGCGTTCCAGGCGGTCTCCCCATGTCTAGCCAGAATTATATCGGTCATCTCTTAAATCAAGTTAATAGAACGTAGTAATATACCAGCACGCTGGAGAATATGAGGCTGTCTATCCTGTCCAACATACCACCATGTCCTGGCATCAGGTGGCCCGAATCCTTGGAATTCATATGGCGTTTGAACAGGGACTCTATAAGATCTCCTGCCTGCCCCAGCGCACTCACGCCTATGGCCAGGGGGACGGCCTGCCAGTATGCTATGGGGAGGCGGACGGGGGTGGGGGTGAAGAACAGCACACTGATGGCGGCAGCGGCGCCGAGACCGCCAAAGAAGCCCTCCCAGGTCTTGCTGGGGCTGATGTGGGGGGCGAGCTTATTCCGGCCCCATCGCCTGCCGGTGAAGTAGGCGATGGTATCCGACATCCAGGTGACGAAGAGGACGAAGAACACCCAGTTGCGCCCGTCCTCAAGGCCTCTCAAGGCCACCATGTGGCTCAGCATCCAGCCTATATAGAGAACTCCTGCTATCGTCCAGACCCAGGACGCGAAGGCCTCCGCCTTGCGGCGTCTTAGCATCAGCCATATAAGCGGCGGCAGCACTGATGACATTAGCAACAATGCCGTTATCTGCTGCTGGGTGAACCAGGGCTGGGCATATGCTATGGCATAATGGTTGCGGCTGATGATGAAGAGCGCTATAAGTACCATCCCCAGGTAGGAAAGCGGCTTGACTGTGTTCCGGCCCACCAGGCGGTAGAACTCCAGCGCGGCCAGAACGCCCAGGGTCACTACCAGGGCGGTGAGGCCTATCTCTCCGCCGTAGCGGACGATGGTTATCAACAGGGCAACGAAACAGGCGGCGGTTATGGCCCTCTTTTTCAGGGTTAAATCGCTGCTCATCTCGTTTATAGCCCCCCGAAGCGTCTCTGCCTCTCCTTGTAGCAGGCGAGGGCCTTATCTATCTCGGCCTTGTCGAAGTCCGGCCATAAGGTGTCGGTGAAGTAGTACTCCGCATAAGCCGCTTGCCATATCAAGAAGTTGCTTACCCTCATCTCGCCGCCGGTGCGTATTAGCAGGTCTACGTCAGGCATGCCGGCGGTATACAGGTTGGCGCTTATTATCCCCTCGTCTACCTGCTCGGGTTTAAGACCCTGCGATATGATGCGCCTCAAGCCGTCCAGTATCTCGGCGCGCCCACCATAGTTGAAGGCGAACCCGAGCGTCATGCCGGGGTTGTTGCGGGTCTTGGCTGCGGAGGTATTTATGACCTCCTGAAGCCCCTGAGGCAGCTCCCCTATGCGGCCCAGATGGCATAGCTTGACGCCCTCTTCGTGAAGCTCGTCCAGCTCGCTCTGAAGCGTCTGCTTGAGTATCTGAAATATACCGCTGACCTCGGCATCAGGTCGGCACCAGTTCTCCGTGGAGAAGCCGTATAGGGTGAGGTATTTAAGGTGATAATGGTTATTCAGATAGCGCACGGTGGAGCGCACGCTGTCCACTCCGGCCAGATGTCCCTGGAACCTGGGCAATCCTCGATTCTCCGCCCATCTGCCATTGCCATCCATGATGATGGCGATGTGCTCCGGGAGGCCTGAGTATTCACCTGCTTCAGACGGAGCTACCATATATCGCTCAAAGACTGCCCACGTGCGGGTTCACCCCCGGCGGAGTCATATCTCCTGAAGCTCGGCCTCTTTGGCCTTCTCCACCTTGGTGGCCTCAGCTATAAATCTATCGGTTATCTTCTGAAGCTTATCCATGGCACGCTTCAGGTCGTCCTGGGATATCTTCTTCTGTTTCTCAAGCTTCTTAAGTTCATCTATGGCGTCGCGGCGCTGGTTGCGCATAACCACCCGCTCCTTCTCCGCCTTGCCTCGTGATACCTTGATAAGCTCTTGTCTGCGCTCCTCGCTTAGAGGGGGGATATTTATGCGGATTACGTTGCCGTCGCTTGAGGGGTTCAGGCCCATGTCCGATGTCATAATGGCCTTCTGTATTGCGTTTATGGCGGTCTTGTCCCAGGGCTGTATCACCAGCAACCTGGCTCCCTGCGCGGATATGCCGGCCAGTTGATTAAGGGGGGTGGGCACTCCGGCATATTCCACCGTTACATGATCCACCAGGCTGGGGGTAGCACGGCCGGTACGCACGCCGTCCAGCTCCTTACTGAGGACGCCTACGGAGGTCTTCATCATTTTTTCTGCTTTAAGCAAGATGTCTTCAATCATTTTACTACTCACTACATACTAATGTGCCTATAGTATCGCCCGATATGGCGCGCTCTATGCTTTTGGGTGCGCTTAGGTCAAATACTATTATGGGCAGTTTGTTCTCCAGGCAGAGTGATATGGCAGTGGCGTCCATCACCTGCAAGCGCAGGTTAAGTGCCTCCATATGGGTTAAGCTATCAAACCTCTTGGCACCTTTGTTCTTAGTAGGGTCGACGTTATAGATGCCATCCACTTTGTTCTTGGTCATCAAAAGCACCTCGGCCTCTATCTCTATGGCCTTGAGGGCTGCCGCGGTATCGGTGGTCATATAGGGGTTGCCGGTGCCGCCGGCGAAGATGACGGCCCTGCCTTTCTCCAGGTGGCGTATGGCGCGCCGCCTGATGTAGGGCTCAGCCACCTGCTGGATGTTTATGGCCGTTTGGACTCTAGTGGGAGTACCCTCCCGCTCCAGGGCATCCTGAAGGACCAGGGCGTTTATCACCGTGGCCAGCATGCCGGCATAGTCTGCGGTAACCCTGTCCATTCCCTGTTTTTCGGCTTCGGCACCACGCCAGATGTTGCCTCCCCCCACCACCATGCTGATATCCACTCCCATCTCGTGTATGCCCTTTACCTGCTTGGCTATCATGCTCAGGGTGGAGGAGTCTATGCCGTAGTCCGTCCCTCGGCTTAAGGCCTCACCGCTGAGCTTCAAAAGGACCCGTTTGTATTTGGGAGCAACCATAGAGGTCAATCCTTGCCTAATTCAAATCTGGCGAACCGGCCTATCTTGATGTTCTCCCCCAGCTTGGCTATAGCCTCCATTACAAGGTCTTGGATCGTCTTGCTGTTATCCCTAATGTAGGGCTGGAGCAGAAGGCAATCCGACTGCGGCGCTACATCCTCGGCGTCCTGGGGGATATCCTCCTTAGATACGAAACGAGCCGGCATGGCGGCTACCTGCATGGCTAGGTTGTGGGCCAGTTCCTTAAAGTCGTCTGTGCGGGCCACGAAGTCGCTCTCGCAATTGACTTCTACCAGCGCACCGATGCGGTTATTGCAGTGTATATAGGACTCTATAAGGCCATCCTTGGCAACCCGCTCTACCTTCTTCTGCGCCCTTAGTAAGCCGTCCTGCTTCAGGACATCAAGCGCTCTATCTATGTCTCCTTCGGTGGTAGCTAGGGCCTTGCGGCAGTCCATAACACCCGCCCCGGTCTTATCCCTAAGCTCCTTCACTTTGGCAGCTGGAATGTTCAAAGAAACGTCCTCCCCTTTATTCCTCGGATTTTGAAACGGCGGGCTCGGTTGGCAGCGCCGTCTCGTCGGGCGTCTCAGCTACCGCTGTTTCCGCCTCTTCCTCCGCTATGGGCATGCCGCTGCTCTTGCCCTCCAGTACAGCGTTTGCCATGGTGGAGCATATTAGTCGTATGGTCTTTATGGCATCGTCGTTGGCCGGTATGGGGTAGTCTATAGGGGTGGGGTCACAGTTGGTGTCTACCACAGCCACGACAGGAATACCGACGCGCTTAGCCTCGGCCAGGGCTATATTCTCCTTGGTGATGTCTATTATAAACATGGCGGAGGGCAGGGTGGTCATCTCTTTAAGGCCGCCTATAAGCTTGTTCAGGCGGACGACCTCCTTCTCCTGCTTAATAGCCTCTTTCTTGGTTAGGTGCCCGAACTCGCCCCTGGCCTGCTGGTCTTCTATACGCACCAGGTAGTCTATGCGCTTCTGTATGGTGCTGAAGTTGGTAAGCACCCCTCCCAGCCAGCGCTGGTTGATGTAGTGCATACCACAGCGTTTGCCCTCCTCCGCTATGGTGTCCTGGGCCTGCTTCTTGGTGCCAACCAAGAGTATATCGCCGCCCTCGGCCACCAGATCCGTGACGAACTGACGTGCCTTCGCAAGCAGATCCACGGTCTGCTCCAAGTCTATTATGTGGATGCCATTGCGCTTAGTGAATATGTAGTTCTTCATGCGCGGGTGCCAGTGTCCGGTCTGATGACCGAAGTGTGCTCCCGCCTCCAAAAGCTGCTTTATAGTAACTCTATCTGGCAAGCTTACGCTCTCCCTCCTCACCATTTTTGCTAGTAGTATAGCATACTGCCTTTGAGCCAGCAACAGCCTCTAGAGTATGGCAGGCTAGGGCTGGCAGGGTAAGTAACCATTGCTCTTACCGAGCACCTGGAGTCTTTGAGCTTGCGCCCTTAAAAAGGGTTGCTTAGACCTTGCTCGGGTTAGGTCTAATTGTCAGGACTGGCAAACCGGATTCTCGCAGAACGTGGTCCGCAACGCTGCCCATTACAGCGCGTTTTAACCCACTGCGGCCGTGAGAGGCCATGACGATCAGGCCTATCTTGTTCATAGTAGCGTAATCAACTATGGACTCGCCGGGAGAACCCACCACCACAGTATAGTCTGCCACCAGCTGCTTCTTCTTCAATTCCTTGACAATATTCGCTAGATAGGCGTCCGCCACTAACTCGTCCTTTGCGCTTGCTTCTAGCATTGCCTCGGTCTCTATCGGCCCTCCGGATACGCCAGGAACCCCAGGTGAAATGGCCAGGGGAGGGTGGACTACCCGAAGTAGCACCAATTTGGCATCAAAGCGCCGGGCTTCTTCTATGGCATAGGGTAAAACTTGCTCGGCCAACTTGGAGCCATCTAGACAGACTAGGATTTTTTTGAACATATTACGTTCTCCCTGAGCATTTGCCTTCGTATTGTAGGAACGATATGAGACTACATTATCAGTATAGTGCGGATTTTAGGTGTAGTAAACCCTTACTAAGAAACTTCTCCTGATGCTATTCCTCGCCTTCTTTCTGATAGTCCTCCTTGGCCTTCCTTAGCAGTCCCTCTATGTCCTCGTGGCCGCCGGCTATTATCAATACGTCATCGGTCTGTATGTTCTCCCACCTGGCTGGCTCCATTATCACCTCCTTGCCCCTTTGAACGGCCAGCACGGCCACCTTCCACTTACCTTCGCAGCCGAAGCCAAGGGTGGAAAGCTGATGCCCAACGAAGTGCTCCGGCGCCTCCAATTTGGCCACCCCGTACACCGAGGTCAGCGCCATGTAGTCCGAGACGTCAGCGAGTGTAATCTCCTGCGCTACTCTTACAGCGCACTCACGCTCGGGGTAAACCACCCTATTGGCCCCTATCTTCTCCAGTATTACACCGTGGGTCTCAGTATCTGCCTTGGCGATTATATAGGGGACGCCCAGTTTCTTGAGCAGCAGGGTGATCAGCACGCTGTTCTCTATACGCGCCCCGATGCCTACCACACCGATATCAAAGTTGCTCACCCCTAGCTCCCGCAGTATATCCTCGCTTGTGGCGTCTGCCTGAATGGAATGGGTAACCTGCGAGCTTATGGCCTGAACCTCCTTCTCGCTCCTGTCTATGGCCAGCACCTCGTGGCCTAGGAAGGCCAGCGACGCGGCCAGGTTGAAGCCAAACCTGCCCAGACCGATGACTACTATCTGCTTATTCATATCTAACTCCTTATAGTCCGCTTAGCCTATCCTAACCGTTTCCCTGGGATAGCGATAGGTGCTGGGGCGCTGCCGCTGCAGGAAGACCAGAGATAGAGTGAGTGGACCCAGTCGGCCCACGAATATGGTCACGGCGATTATTATCCGTCCCGCCATGGATAGATGGGGGGTTATGCCGGTGGTCAGCCCCACCGTGCCAAAGGCGGAGATAGACTCGAACATGAGCCTTGTCAAGGCGAAGTCCTCATGTACGGCGAGAAGGAAGGTAGAAAGAGACACTATCCCCAGCGAGAGCATTGTAACCACCACGGCGCGTTGTATCTGTGGCATAGCGAGCTCTCTATTGAAAGCTGAAGGGTGCTCTCTACCCCGTATCGTGCTCCATATGGTGGCGATGAGCATGCTGAAGGTGTTCACCTTAATTCCCCCCGCCGTGGAACCCGATGCCCCTCCTATGAACATCAGTGCCATCATAAAGAACAGGGCATACTGGGTCAGCCCCGCTATGTTGACCACAGTGAAGCCGGCGGTCCTGGCTGTAACCGAGGTGAAGAAGGCGTTGAGCGCTCCCTGCCCCAAACCATCTCCACTATAGATAGCGTACATCATAACTGCTGATCCCGCCGCCAGCAGAATCAAGGTGGTGGTCAACACCAGCTTGGAGTCCAGCGACAGCCTTGCGAGATTGCGGGAGCGCATAAGATCGGCCACCACTATGAAACTGATGCCTCCCAGGAAAATGAGCGCCGCTGTGGCAAGCACCAGGGTATGGTCGGCCTGATAGCCGATGAGGCTCCGGTAGTTGCCGAAGATATCGAAGCCGGCGTTGTTGAACGCCGATATGGAGTGAAACGCCGCCGTCCACAATGCCTCCCCTATTGGGGCCTCCCGCGAGAAACGGTAGAAGAATACGCCTACGCCGATGCCCTCGCAAGCCAGGGTGAACAGGGCCATGCGCTTTAGTATCTTGACTATCCCGCCCAGGCGCATCAGACCTATGGATTCTCCCACCATCAGCCTCTCCATAAGGCCGATGCGGCGGCCAAAGGCCAGCACCAGGAGTGTGGCGCTGGTCATAAACCCGAAGCCACCTATCTGTATAAGGGCCATTATGACCCCCTGGCCGAA
>CAZVIZ010000009.1:0-31225 GCA_964627215.1 uncultured Dehalococcoidales bacterium | reverse complement strand
CCGAGGCCCAGATTTGAACTGGGGACACGCGGATTTTCAGTCCGCTGCTCTACCAACTGAGCTACCTCGGCACACAAGAGATATTGTATCCTCTAAGCCGAATTAGTGTCAAGAACCCTCCCCCCACCCCCTTGACAGCATCTCCATAGGCCTAGTATAATATCGTAAAGCGATATCGGGAGGCGTTATTATGTTGGACAGGGAATTCTTCCTCGGCTTCATCAAGATTCACATTCTCTATCACGCCTCTAAGGAGGCTATCTTCGGCGTCAAGATAGCCGAGGAGCTGGCCAGTCACGGCTACAACATTAGCCCGGGCACGCTGTACCCCATGCTGCACCGCCTGGAGCGAGCGGGCCACCTGAAGAGCCGCACCGAGGTGGTTAAGGGCAAGGCACGCAAATACTACCGCATCACCGAGCGCGGACGGCAGGCGCTGGAGCAGTGCCGTGCCAAAATTAGGGAGCTTGTAACCGAGGTAATGGAGGAGAGATGATAGCCAAGGCACTGGACAGGATAAGAGCCAGGCTGGGCGGACAAAACCCCAACGTATTCTTTTTAGGGGTGGTTAGCTTCCTCACCGACATCTCCAGCGAGATGATATTCACCATAGTGCCCCTGTTCCTGAGCAACGTCCTGGGCTGCGGCACGACCACCGTGGGGGTAGTGGGGGGCATATCGGAGAGCGCTGACGCCATCTTCCGAATAGGCAGCGGCTGGCTCTCGGACAGACTGGGCAAACGCAAGTCGCTCACCGTGGCCGGATACTTAACCTCCACCATAGCCAAGCCCTTCATGTACCTGGCCTCCACCTGGGGACTGGTGCTGGGAGTCCGCCTGGCCGACAGGGTGGGCAAGGGGCTGCGCAGTTCGCCGCGAGACGCCCTAATAGCCGACTCCGTGGCCCCCGGCGAGAGGGGCAGGAGCTTCGGCCTACACCGCGCCATGGACACAAGCGGGGCGGTGGTAGGGCTTTCCATCGCCGCCCTGGTCATATTCCTTCTCCAGGGGGGAGGGCTGAGCCTCAACCTGGAGACCTACCGCTGGCTTATTTGGCTGGGCACCATACCGGCGGGCATAGCGGTGTTCATACTGGTGCGTTATGTAAAAGAGAAGCGCAAGGCAGCATCTTCCCCCACCACCCCCCGTCCCAGCTTCAACCTGTTCCGCATGGCGGCAGGTATGGATAGACGCTTCAAGCTCTTCTTGGGAGCCGTGGCACTGTTCACCCTGGGCAACTCCAGCGACTTCTTCGTTATATTACGAGCGCAGGACATGGGCGCGTCCGTGTTCCACATAGTGCTGATGCTGGTGGTGTTCAACGCCGCCTACGCCGCTGTAAGTCTGCCTGCGGGCAGGCTCTCCGACCGCTTAGGGCGAAAGAGAGTGATACTTGCGGGGTGGGCCATATACGCCGCCGTTTACCTGGGCTTCGCCGTAGCCGGCGAGGTATGGCACATATGGCTGCTCTTCGCCGCCTATGGGGCCTACTACGGCATAGTGGAGGGGTCGGCGCGCGCCTTCGTGGCCGATATGGTGCCCCCAGAGAAACGCGGCACGGCCTACGGGCTGTTCCAGGGAGTGGTGGGACTTACCCTGCTGCCGGCCAGCATCATAGCCGGCTGGCTGTGGCAGCTATACAGCCCCTCCACGCCCTTCTTCTTCGGCGCCGCGCTTGCCGGCGGGGCGGTGGGTATGATGACGCTGGTCAAGGAAAGAAAGGTGGTATAAATGGCGAGGCTCATGGAATGCTTAAGGAAACGGGCCGCCGACGCCTTCTGTGCCGCAAGAGAATGCGACGAAAAGGTCGACTATTGGCTCATTGAAAAGGCCAAGGGCATGACAGCGAGGGTGAAACGGCTCGCCGCTAAAGGCAGGAGGGCGTGAGGCTACTCCAGCACCACGTTATCAATTAGCCTGGTCTTACCTATGCGCACCGCCAGGGAGATAAGCGCTGTATTCTCTATCTCCTTAAGCTCCTCAAGGGTCTCTTCATGGGCTACGGAGACATAGTCTACGTGGGCTTGTTTTTCCTTCTTTATAAGCGCCGTCATCTCCTGGCGGAACACATCCGCCCGCCTCTCCCCCAGGCGGTAAAGACCCTGCGCCAGGGTGAGCGCCTGCGAGAGCACCAGGGCCGCCTTCCTCTCCTCCTGGCTCAGATAGGTGTTGCGGCTGCTCACCGCCAGGCCGTCAGGCTCGCGCATTGTGGGCATAACGATAAGCTGTATATCCATATCCAGCTCGGCGACCATCTTCTTTATGACCAGCGCCTGCTGGGCGTCCTTCTGCCCGAAGTAGGCCCGCTGCGGCCTTATTATGTTAAATAGCTTGGCCACCACCGTGGTCACGCCTCGGAAGTGCCCCGAGCGCGCCGACCCCTCCAGCATCTCGGTTATGCCCCCCACCTCCACCCAGGTATTGAAATCCTCGTTGTACATCTCCGTCACCCTGGGAATAAACACGGTATCCACCTTCTGCCAGCGCAGCAGGTCCAGATCACGCTCTATATTGCGGGGGTAGGCCTTGTAGTCCTCCCCTGGGCCGAACTGGGCGGGGTTCACGAAGATGCTCACCACCAAGGCGGTGTTGGCCGCCCTTGCCTGTCGTATCAGGGAAAGATGGCCCTCATGAAGATAGCCCATTGTGGGCACGAAGCCCACCGGCTCCGGCATCTCGGCGCGGGCCTTACGCATATCCTGTATCGTCTCAATTATATCCATAGGGAAACGCTTTTAATCCTCACAGTCCCTCAAGAACATCTGGTTCCACCGACGGGCTATGCTCCGCAGTGGGGAAACGACCTTTCTTAACATCGTCATCGTAGCGCACGACGGCTTCTTTGATAGCCCCGGCCAGGTCGGCATATTGCCTGGCATGCTTAGGCATGCGCCCGCCCGAAAGGCCTAAAATATCGCTTATCACCTGAACCTGCCCATCACAATCGGGGCCGGCGCCGATGCCTATGGTGGGTATCTGGAGCCTGCTCGTGATTAGGGCCGCCACAGGGGCAGGCACGGTCTCCAAAACGATGGCGAAGGCACCCGCCTCCTCAAGGGCACGAGCGTCCTCCAGGAGCGCCTTGGCCGCCTCACGCGTCTTGCCCTGCGCCTTATACCCTCCCAGCTGATACATAGACTGCGGAGTGAGGCCGATATGCCCCAGCACCGGTATGCCGCAGCCCACTATTGCCTTAACCTTATCCGCCGCCACCACCCCACCCTCCAGCTTCACCACCTGCGCCCCCCCCTGCTGTATAAATCGTGCGGCGTTGCGCATGGCATCCGCCTCACTTATGTGATATGTCATAAAGGGCATATCGCCCACGATAAGGGCGTGCTCGGCGCCCCGCACAACAGCCCTGGTGTGGTGGATCATCTCCTCCATGGTTACCGCTATGGTGGACTCGTAGCCCAGCACCACCATTCCCAGGCTGTCGCCGACCAGGATCATGGGCACACCAGCCCCGTCCATTATAGCAGCGGTGGCACAGTCGTAGGCGGTGAGCATAGTTATCTTCTCACCGTCCTCCTTCATACGTTGTATATCGTTTATGGATACTCGCATATATGTTTTGAGCCCCTTCAAACAGGGACGGCACCTATGGCCCTCTTGACCTTTATCAAGCGGTTCTCAGCGTCTACATAGATCAGCTTGGGCATGTGGGACTCGGCCTCGCCGTCGGCCACGTGCTTAAAGGACAGGATGATGACCTTGTCGCCCTTGCCCGCCAAGCGCGCCGCGGCGCCGTTCATACACACTTCCCCCCTATCCCCCTCTATGGCATAGGTGGTTAGCCTGGCGCCGTTATACAGGTTCACTACGTGCACTTGCTCGTAGGGCAGTATATCCGCCTCCCGCATCAGATCCCTATCTATCGCGATACTGCCCTCGTAGTCCACGCTAAGGTCGGTTATGCAGGCCTTGTGTATCTTGCTCTTCAGCATTACCCTCATTTTGCCCTCCCCGATGTGCTTGTTACGGAACCTTGAAGCATTTTTTCAAGTTTCTCCGCGCGACGCTGGTCTATGCCACCCCTCTCCAGAGCTATGGGAATGGTGCGAAGCCCCAACTCCCGATAGGCGGCAAGGAGGTGAGGAGCGTCCTGGGCCAGCGCAGAGAGGTGCTTGGCCACCGTTCCTGCATCGCCGCGGGCGACGGGCCCGGTTAGGCACTGCGGCAAGCCCACGGCGCTTATGTTTTCCACCGTCCCCTTGAGCAGGGGCAAAAGCGCCCTCACGGCGTCCTCCCTGGAAACGCCGAACCCGCCCCACAGGTCAGCGGCCATATTTAATAGCGTCACCTGGTAGTTGCAGACCATAACCGCTGCGGCATGATAAAGCACCTTATCCGCCGCCTTTAGCCTTATCCAGTTGCCTTCCAGGGCACAGGCCACGACTTTAAGCGTCTCCAGAAGCTCGCCCTCCGCCTCTAGGGCGAAGGTGGAGCCGGTTATATTCTCTATCGCCTGGGCCTTATCGGCGAAGCTCTGTAAAGGGTGGAAACAGCCCACGACAGCCCCAGCCTCTCTGGCAGGATCAAGGATTGCGGCGGAGTCGGCGCCGCTTAAGTGCACCACCCCCTGCCCCCCGCGCCAACGCACCTCGGCGGTAACTTGAGCGATGGCATCGTCCGGCGTGGCGATGAAGGCCAGGTCGGCGGAGTCGGCAACACCCTGGTTGTCCATGGCGGCTGAGCCCTTAATCTCCCGCGCCAGACGCCGCGCCGAATCCCCTGTCCTGCTGGATAGGGCCTTAACCGCATAGCCGGCGGCGGCCAATTTAAGCGCCAGAGCCGTCCCCACCCGCCCAACACCTATGAATCCCAACTTAATCATCGACTATCCTGAATTAAACTAAAAAAAGCCCTCCCCAGTAAAGACTGGAGAAGACAATCACCCTTTTCCCACTATTTATTCGTCTCGGTCATTGCTAGATCCAAGCGAACCGTAGTAAAACCACCTCTCACAGGGATAACCACCACACGGGTCGGTGCCCCCTAACATCAACGCGGTAAGTATACATAGCCTCCACAAACTATGTCAACCTGTTGACAAAACCCGAGCCCCTGTGCTAGGCTCTCTCACGAGAGGTATATGAATATGCTGCCTATAATTGGCCAAGGCAATTGCTACTATTATTTCTACTTTACCTGGCGCGCAGCGCGTGCTTGGGAGGGCCTCGGTCATGACAAGGCAAACAGCTCATAAGGAGCGGCAGTAGAGGCAGAAGAACCGGTAACCCTCCCCGGCGGGAGGGTTTTTTTATATGAGACTACTAAAATTACGGAGGACAAAGAATGCTAATAATGAAGACAGACGCCACCAAAGAGGATATAGACAGGGTAGTTAAAGAGATAAAGAAGTTCGGGCTTAGGGCGGATGTATCGCGGGGCAAATACAGAACCATAATCGGCCTGGTGGGTGACGAGCAGAAGGTATCCTTCGACCACCTCGCCACCCTGCCCGGGGTAAAGGAAGCCAGGATGATAGAGACACCATATAAGCTGGTGAGCAGGGAGTACAGCCGCCGCTTCCTGGGCAAGGATGCTGATAACATAGTAATTAAGATAGGAGACCTGGAGATAGGCGGCGACGAGCCCACCTTCATCGCCGGGCCCTGCGCCGTGGAGGGCAAGGAGCCGCTTATGCGCATCGCCGAGGAGGTGAAGAAGGCCGGCGCCCAGGTGCTCCGTGGGGGCATCTTCAAGCCCAGGAGCTCTGTCCACTCCTTCCAGGGACTGGGCTCGGGCAGCCAGGAGGAGGCCAGGGAGGCACTGGGCTGGCTCAAGGAGGCGGGACAGCGCTTCGAGCTGGCCACCGTCACCGAGGTGCGCGGCGAGTCCCAGGTGGACATAGCAGCAGAGTACATCGACATATTACAGATAGGCACCAGGAACATGTACAACCAGGACCTGTTGACGAAAGTCGCCCGCACCGGAAAGCCGGTGTTCTATAAGAGGCACTTCGGCGCAGGCATAGAGGAGTTCCTCAACTTCGCCGAATACATCGCCGCCGAGGGCAATAAGGACATCATACTGTGCGAGCGCGGTGTGCTGCCAGTGGGCAAGGGCAAGAGCTACACCCGATACACATTAGACCTCTCCGCCGTGCCTGTGCTTCAGCAGGAGAGCTTCCTGCCCGTGATGGTAGACCCCAGCCACGGCTGCGGCCGCCGCGACCTCATGCTCAGCATGAGCTGCGCCGCTATGGCGTCAGGGGCGGCGGGGATTATGATAGAGGCACACTACAACCCCTCCGAAGCGCTGGTTGACGCCCAGCAGGCGGTCACCCCCGACGAGCTTAAGGAGATAATAGACACCTGCCGCAAGATACATAAGATAGTCAAGCATAAATGAGAACCGTTAACGTAAATCTAGGCACCAATAGCTACCGAATACTCATCGGGGCGGGAATTCTGAGCCGATGCGGCCGGGAGATTGTCGATATGGGGCTGGGGGAGGACGCAGCCGTCATCACCAACCCCGTGGTGAGCAGCCTTCACGGCGGAGCGCTTGAAAAAAGCCTGGCCGATGCCGGTCTTAAGGTAGCCGTCCTGGAAGTCCCCGACGGCGAGGAGCAGAAGTCTCTGGAGACCGCCGGCGAGCTGTGCGGCCGCCTGACCCAATGCCACGCTGAGAGAAGCACCACGGTGCTAGCGCTGGGGGGTGGGGTAATAGGTGACCTGGCAGGCTTCGTCGCCGCCACCTATATGCGCGGCGTTCCCCTGATACAGATACCCACCACCCTGCTGGCGCAGGTAGATTCCAGCATCGGGGGTAAGACGGGGGTGGACCACGAGGGGCTTAAAAACAAGATAGGCGCATTCTATCAGCCCAGGCTGGTCATGGCGGACACAGACACCCTCAAAACACTGCCCGGGGAGGCGATTATAGACGGCCTGGCCGAGGTGATAAAATACGCCGTAATCCGCGATCAAGGCATACTCACCTATGTGGAAGACAACCTCAAGGCAATTATGGCCGCTGACTCCGAGGCCATGGAGGAGGTGGTGTTTCGCTGCGCCTCCATAAAGGCCGACGTGGTATCCCAGGACGAGAAGGAGAAGGGCTTAAGGGCCATACTCAACTTCGGACACACCGTGGGACACGCCGTGGAGACGGTGTCAAACTTCGGCATAGAGCACGGCACCGCCGTTGCTATAGGCATGGTCGCCGAGGCCAGGATAGCCCACAAGATGGGTATGCTGGGCAAGAACGACCTGAAGCGCCTGGAGGGTATCATAAACCGCGTCGGCTTCAAGCTGGCATTGCCTGAAGCGGAGACGGAGAAGTTTGAACAGGCCATGACGCATGATAAAAAGGTCGTCTGCGGCAGGGTGCGGTTCGTCCTGCCCAACTCATTAGGCAAGGTATCCATCACCGATGAAGTGGACCAGGCCCTTGTAAGGCAGACCATAGAGGAGATGCAATGAACCGCCCCCGGATATGCGCCGTGCTGGTGAACGCCGACATGGATGCGGCACGAGCCGCCGCGGAGCTTGCGGATATGTACGAGGTCAGGATAGACCTGATTGGGGAGGGGTGGGCGGAATTGGTTGCGGGGCTGACGTTACCCTGGATGGCCTGTAACAGAATTGCCACCGAGGGTGGCGGCTGGCAAGGGGACGAGAAAACCCGCACGGACGAGCTTGTAAGAGCGGCGGAGATGGGGGCGGACATAGTGGACGTAGAGCTTCAGACTAAGGACCTGGGCTACGTGGTCCAGGCCATAAAGGAAAGGGCGGAATGCCTGATCTCCCACCATGATATGACAACTACACCCCGACTTAACCATCTGGCCGAGATAGCCCAGCGCCAGGTGGAGGCGGAGGCGGATATATGCAAGATAGTCACCACCGCCCACAACACCAACGACTGCGCAACCACACTGCGGCTAATAGATAGCCTACCCAAAACCAGGATAGTATCCTTCGCCATGGGGCCTGAGGGGCTTGCCAGCCGTATCTGCTGCCCCCTGGTGGGGGGGGAATTCACCTATGCCTCCACCGCCATAGGAACTGAGTCCGCACCGGGACAGCTAACCGTCGCGCGCCTTAGAAAAATCTATGATATGATGGCAAAATGATTACAGCCAAGACGAAAATATGCGGCATTATAGCCGACCCCGTGGAGCACAGCCTGTCCCCCATCATGCACAACGCCGCCTTCGCCCACATGGGGCTGGACTACGTATACATCCCCTTCCGTGTGCGACGCGAGCGGCTGGCCGAAGCCATCACAGGCATCAAGGCCTTGAACATAAGAGGGGTGAACGTGACCATACCCCACAAGGTGGAAATAATCCCCTTCCTGGACGAGCTGGATGAGATGGCCCGGAAGATAGGCGCGGTTAACACAATAGTAAACGAGCACGGACGCTTGAAGGGATACAATACCGACGGCGAAGGCTTCATACGCTCCATGGAGGAGATTGGCCCGGACATCAAGGACGGCACAGCGGTGGTGCTGGGGTCGGGGGGGGCATCGCAGGCAATATCGCTGGCCCTGGCGGAGTCTGGTTTCAAGCTGGTGATAATAAACCGCACCCTATCCAAGGCCAGGCAGCAGGCGGAGAGGATATCCCAGATATACCAAAGCAAGGCAGAGGCGCTGGCGCTCACGGAGGAGAACCTGACCCAGGCCCTTGAAGACGCCACACTTCTGGTAAACACCACCAGCGTAGGCATGGCACCCGATACGGAGCAAACCCTGGTGCCGCCCCACCTCATAAAACCATCGCTTACCGTGCTCGACATCGTCTACAGCCCCACTCATACCAAGCTGGTAAGGGACGCCCTATCCCGGGGCGCTCCCGCCATCAGCGGCATAGGGATGCTGGTGCACCAGGGGGTGCTGGCCAGCGAGAAATGGACCAACCACAAGCCTCCCGTAGAGGTGATGAGAAAGGCCGTGCTGGAGGCGCTCAAAGAATGAGGCCCAATATAGCCCTTATAGGCTTTATGGGGGCTGGCAAGACGGCGGTTGGCAAAAGACTAGCTCTCCGCCTCAAGCGGGCATTCGTGGAAACAGACGACATGGTGGAGAGGCGGACGGGCAGGAGCATAGCCGCTATCTTCGCCCAAGATGGCGAGCCAGCCTTCCGCCGCATGGAGGCAGAGGCGGTGGCGGAGGCCTCCCAAGGGGTAAATCAGGTGATATCCTGCGGCGGGGGGGTGGTGCTGAACCCAGCCAACGTAAAAAACCTAAGGCGGACCGCCGTTATCATATACCTCAAGTCATCTCCGCAGACGATACTCAAGCGCACGGCCAATGACGGCGGCAAGAGGCCGCTGCTGAACACTAAGGACAGGCCCCGCATAGTCCGCGAGATGCTCGCGGCCAGGGAGCCTCTATACGAGCAGGCCGCCGATATCACGTTAGACGTATCCAGCATGAAGACCGCCGCCGTGGCAGAGAGAATTATCAGAGAGGCTGAAGAAGATGCAAGCCGAAATCCATAAAAGCCAGGTATCGGGACGCGCATCGGCACCACCCTCCAAGAGCTACACCATAAGAGGGCTCATATGCTCCGCCCTAGCCCAAGGCACCAGCAGCATAATAAACCCCCTGGAATCGGAGGACACCGAGGCCGCCAGGGACGTCCTTAAAAAGATGGGGGTAGCCATAGCGCAGGAGGGGGCATGCTGGGAGGTAAAGGGGGGCAACCTGAGGCCGCCCACGGACGACCTCTTCTGCCGCGACTCCGCAGCCACCCTAAGATTTATGACCGCAATATGCGCCACCATTCAGGGAAGGTGCCGCCTAACCGCAGGCCCCTCGCTATCACAGAGGCCGGTGAAGGCGCTGGCCGAGGCGCTGGAGCAGCTGGGCGTAACCTGCATAAGCAATGACGGCATGCCACCCCTCACAGTGGAGGGCGGCACGCTTAAAGGGGAGGAGGTGGAGATGGGCGGCGAGATATCACAGTACATCTCGGCGCTGCTGTTCATCGCCCCCCTAATGCCCAATGGGCTTAGAATCCGCCTGAACACTCCCCCCAAGTCCCGCCCCTATTTAATGATGACACTGGAATGCCTGGAGAGGTTCAGGGTAGGCACATCACACTCCACAGATATGAGGGAATTCCGGGTGCCTCGGCAGAGATACACGCCCACAGCCTACGACGTGGAGGGAGACTGGTCCTCGGCATCATACCTGCTCGCCCTGGGGGTGCTCGGCGGCGAGGTGGCAGTGGAGAACCTGAATCTGCAGAGCAGGCAGGGGGACAGGGCATTGTTAGGCCACCTTATAGAGATGGGGGCCGGGGTGGATATAGAGGGTGAGGCGGTGGTGGTGAGGAAAGCAAACTTGAAGGCGCTACAAGCCGACCTCTCGCAGTGTATAGACCTGCTGCCCACCATAGCAATGCTCTGCGCTGCCGCCGAGGGAGAAAGCCGCCTCACGGGCATCGCCGGGGCGCGCATAAAAGAATCCGACCGCGTGGGGGCAGTGCGGGAGGGGCTTAAGCGAATGGGCGTAAAGGTGGAGGAAAACGAGGACAGCCTTGTCATCACCGGCTCTCCCCTTAAAGGCGCTGTTATAGACAGCCGCAAGGACCACCGCATCGCCATGGCCTTCGCCGTGTTAGGGACGGCAGTTGGCGGAACGACCATAGAGAATGCCGAGTGTGTATCAAAGACATTTCCCCAATTCTGGGATATACTAAGGGACATGGGAGGAAAGATAGATACAAATGGCTAACAGCCTGGGCAGACTGTTCACCATTACTAGCTTCGGCGAGAGCCACGGCATCGGGGTTGGGGTTATCATAGACGGCTGTCCGGCAGGGCTGCCGCTAACCGAGGCCGACTTTGAGCGGGATATGGAGAGAAGACGCCCTGGCGCGTCGCCTTCTTCCACCCCCAGGGCGGAGGAGGATAGGGTAGAGATTTTAAGCGGGGTCATGAGCGGCTGCACCACAGGCGCTCCCATCTGCCTGATGACGCATAACAGGGATAAGGACTCCACCCCATATGAGAAGACACGCTTCCTGGCCCGACCCGGCCATGCCGACTACACCGCCTTTATTAAATATGGCGGCTATAACGACTTCCGCGGCGGGGGCAGATTTTCCGGCAGGATAACCGCCGGCTTCGTAATGGCGGGGGCGGTGGCCAAGAGCGTGCTCAAGACAGCGGACATAACCGTACTGGCACACACCGTGGAGTTGGGGGGTATAAAGGCTGAAAACGTGGACACTTCCCGCATCAGCGAGGCAAGCATGGATAAGCTTTCCTGTGCCGACCCCAAGGCCGCCGAGAAGATGGCTCAGGCAATAGCCAAGGCCAAACACGACGGCGACAGCCTTGGCGGCGTAATAGAGGCCGTAGCCTTAGGCGTGCCGCCGGGAGTGGGCGAGCCCGTGTTCGACACCATAGACGGGGAGCTGGCCAAAGCACTTATGGCCATACCCGCAGTAAAGGGTGTGGAATTCGGCGCTGGATTCGCCGCCGCCTCCAAGCACGGCTCGGAGAACAACGACCCCTTCCGTATAAAAGATGGCTCCGTGGTAACGGAGACCAATAACTGCGGGGGGGTGCTGGGGGGGATAAGCAACGGCATGCCGGTGGTGATGCGAGTGGCCGTGAAGCCCACACCTTCCATAGAAAGGGCGCAGCGTACGGTGGACATGAAGGTCATGAAGAACGCCGAGCTGGAGGTAAAGGGCAGACACGATGTTACCGTCGTGCCCCGGGCGGTGGTGGTGGTGGAGGCCATGACGGCCGTAACCTTATGCGACTTGGGCCTTAGGGCACAGATTATACCGAGGATAATAAAATGAGCCTGGAAGAATCAAGAAAGAAGATAGACTCGACCGACGCCCGCATAGTAAAGCTCATCGCCGATAGGATAAAGATAGCCCAGCATATAGGCGCTGAGAAGATAGCCCAGGGCAGAAAGATAAACGACGCCACCAGGGAGCGCAATGTCCTGGAGCAGGTGGCGGCATTGGCCAGGGACGAGGAGGTGGACGAGGGCGTGATGCACAAAATATACGAGCTTATAGTAGCCGCCTGCCGCCGCACCCAGGCCAAGGACGTCGCCTACCAGGGGGAGGCAGGGGCCTACAGCGAGACGGCGGCACTGGAGTTCTTCGGCTCCACGGTGACTGCCGTTCCCTACGAGAGCTTAGACGAGGTGTTCCAGGCAGTGGAGCACGACAGGGTGGAGTTCGGCATAATACCGGCGGAAAACTCCCTGGAGGGCAGCATAAGCCAGTCTTACGACCTTCTTCTGGAGTCTGACCTAAAGGTATGCGGCGAGACCAGGATAAGGGTGTCGCACTGCCTCATAGCCAACCCCAAGACCACGCTGGATATGGTGGAGAGGGTCTACTCCCACCCACAAGCACTGGCGCAGTGCGGAGTCTTCTTAAAGCACCTCGGCGCTGAGCTAATACCCACATACGATACCGCCGGCAGTGCCAAGATGATAAAAGAGAAGGGCATAACCAACGGCGCCGCCATAGCCAGCGCGCGGGCGGCGGAGGTATATAAGATGGAGGTGCTGGCCAGCGAGATAGAGGACCACCCCCATAACTTCACCCGCTTCTTCGTCCTGGCCAAGGAGGACTCTCCGCCCACGGGAGACGACAGGACGGCGGTTGTCTTCTCCGTAAAGCATCGCCCCAAGGCGCTAATAAGCGTGCTCAAGGTTTTCGCCGATAAAGGGCTCAACCTGACCAAAATAGAATCCAGACCCACCAGGCAGAAGCCCTGGGAGTACAACTTCTACCTGGACTTCGACGGCCACCGCCAAGATGACGCGCCCAGAAAGGCCCTGGAGGAGTTGGAGAAACACTCCATATTCCTCAAAATACTGGGGTCCTTCCCCAGGGCCAAATGAACCGCCATGACCACTAACATAGCTATAATAGGCGGCTCAGGCAAGATGGGTAGGTGGGGCGGCTCCTTTCTCATAAAGCAGGGCTACCACGTTATACTGAGCGGCCGCAACCAGGAGAGGCTCAAGCATGCCGCCGAAGATATAGGGGCCGAGGCCGCCGCCGATAACACGCAGGCGGTAAAGCAAGCCAGGGTAGTCATACTATCCGTGCCCATAGAGAGGCTGGAAGACGTGGCCAAGGAGATAGCCCCCCACGTAACGCCGGAGCACGTCATTCTAGACATAAGCTCAAACAAGGTGCTGACCCTGGAGATACTTCACCAGAACATAGAGGAGGGACTGGTGCTGGGGATACACCCCATGTTCGGGCCCGGCGCTATGGACATCGCTGGCCAGAGTTTCGTCCTCACGCCAATAACCGACGGTGAGAAGTCTCTGGCAAAAAGGATTAAGGACTACCTGGAGAAAAAGCGAGCCAGGGTAACCATAATGGACCCCGTGGAGCATGACGACATCATGTCTGTAGTCCTGGGACTGGCGCACTTCATCGGCATCGTCTCCGCAGACACCCTTTTAGGCACGGACAAGCTTGAGAAGATGCGTGCCGTGGGCGGCAGCACCTTCAGGCTGCTGCTTACGCTGGCGGAAGGGGTGGTATCGGAGGACACAGAGCTATACACCGCACTGCAGATGAGCCTGCCCCAAACCGCCAGCATAGAGCAGGAGTTCCAGGAACGGGCGCGCCTGTGGGCAAAGCTGGTTGAAGACAGGGACGGAGAGGGTTTCTTAAGCAAAATGAACGCCCTCAAGGGAAAGCTAAGACGGCTGAACCCGGACTTTGATAAGAGCTACCAGGACATGTACAAGCTCATGGACGAGCGCTAATCCAGGAAGCTTATCCGGTCGGCAGGCCTATCCAGCATGTCCGCCTCTATCCCCGCCTCCTTGAACAGACCCATAAACACGTCGTCGTTATACTTTCCACAGCTCACGAAACGCTTTATCCTGGCGTTGGTCAGCATCTTGGCGCACAGCACGCAGGGGGTATGGGTGCAGTAGATGGTGCTGTCCTCCAGACTGACCCCGTGTAAGCTTGCCTGTATTATAACGTTCTGCTCGGCGTGTATGCCGCGGCATACCTCATGCCTCTCCCCGGAGGGTATGCTGTGCTCGTCCCGAAGGCAGCCCAGCTCCAGGCAGTCCTTAAGCCCCGCAGGGGCGCCATTATAGCCGGTGGCCAATATATGCTTGCCCCGCACCGCCACCGCCCCCACGTGGTGACGACGACAGGTGGAGCGCTCCGCCACCACCAGGGCTATCTTGAGGAAATACTCATCGGCGCTTAACCGCTGGGGCTTACTCATCTTATATCCCTGACAACCCTTCTAACTGCCTCCTCAAGGTCTGAAAGCGCAGACTCGTTCACGATGGCAAAATCGGCCATTGCGATGGGGCCGCCCTTATTAAGGAGCTCTATCTCGGAAAGGTCGCGGCTGCTCGCCTCAGCTTCGGTAAGACCCCGCTCACCCCGGCAGGCCAGGCGCTTATATCGCGTCCGCGGCGAGGCAAGCACCGCCGCCACATACATGTCTTCTCCATAGCGGCCTTTAAGCAGGGTATACTCCTCCCAGGAGTAGAGGCCGTCTATAACCACGTCGGCATAGGCCAGGGTCCCGTCTATGCGGGGCAGGTTAAGCTCAGCGTAGGCCGCCATGCCACGCTCGCGGCGCAGATCTTCACGCACCAGGCGCTCATTGGCCTCGTTAAGCTCCAAACCGCGCTTGGCTATCTCCATATCGGTTATATCACCGAACCTCACCACGGCGAACCCCTCGGCGGCAAATGCCCGCGCCGCCTCGGACTTGCCGGCCCCCGTCATCCCCACTACTGATACCACCTTCATATGAGGTTCATTATAGGGGAAGCGAGGGGTAAATGACAACGGCCTGTGCTATAATCTGGCAAATGTCAAACACCCAAAATATAGCCGCCGAGATGGCCCGTCACCTGCCTCCACCGCTCGCCGCGCTGCTTGAGGCGGCAGGCGAAGCCGCCGCCCGAACGGACACCAGCCTTTATATGGTGGGCGGGGCGGTGCGCGACATCATGCTGGGCCTCCCCGTACTGGATCTGGACCTGGTGGCAGAGGACGACGCCCCGACTCTGGCTAAGCAGCTCGCCGATGATAGCGGCGCCAGGCTAACCATCCACCCCCGCTTCGGCACCGCCAACCTCACGGGGGAGGGGTGGGAAGTGGACATAACCACCGCCCGCTCCGAGACCTACCCCCACCCCGGGGCCCTACCCCAGGTGAAGCCCGGCAACATAGAGGACGACCTCGCCAGGCGCGACTTCACCATAAACGCCATAGCCGTGCGCCTGGAGCCGAGGCGCTACGGCGAGGTTATAGACCTGCACCAGGGCGAGGAGGACCTTAAAAAAGGGCTGATACGCATACTGCACGACCGGAGCTTCAGCGATGACGCCACCCGCATGTGGCGCGCCGTCCGCTACGCGGGAAGGTTGGGATTTCAGATAGAAAAGCAAACTCTGGCACTGCTAAAGCAGGACATAGACATGCTGAATACCGTAAGCGGAGACCGCATCCGCTACGAGCTTGAATGCGTCCTTAAGGAGGAGTGCCCCGAGGATATACTGCAGCTTGCCACAAAACTGGGCATACTCCAAAGGCTACACCCAAAACTGGAAACGGAACCACATATTATGAAGACCTGGTTTCAAGATGCCCGCGGCCTCTACGGCCCCCAACCACCCCCACCACAGATCTACCTGGCACTGCTGGCCTATCCCCTCACCCCCACGGAAGCGGAGGAGTTGATAGCATACCTGAACCCGCGCAAGCAGACGACACGGGAGATACGAGACACAATAGAGATAAAAAGACTGGAGGCATTGGCGGATTCCGCCGCCACCCCCAGCCATATATACTCCGCCTTACACGGACGCTCCCCCACCGCCATAACGGCGGGCCTAATCGCCGCGCCCACCCCCACAGCCGAGGCCAACATACGCCTCTACCGCGATAAGCTACGTTATGTAAAGACAGCCCTGGGCGGGGCGGACCTCAAGAGAATGGGCATAGCTAATGGCCCACGCATAAAATACACGCTGACACGCCTTATGAAGGCACGCCTGGACGGAGAGGCAACCACCAAAGACGAGGAGGTAGCGCTGGTGGAGGGGTGGGTTAATCCACCCCCTACTCCACCCGCTTGAACCACTTCTTGGGAGCGCCGCAGATGGGGCACTTGTCCGGCGCCTCACTCAAAACGGTGTTGCCGCAGCCCTGGCAGACGTAGTATGGGGCGTCCCCCATCTTCTTATCCGCCTCCAAAGCGTCAAGGGCTTCCTTATAAAGCCCGTAGTGGATCTCCTCCACCTGGTTGGCGTAGTCGAAGCTCTCCCGCGCCTTATCGTCGCCGTCGGTAGCGGTCTGGTCTATGAAAGCAGGATACATGGAGGTGAACTCGTGGTGCTCGCCCTCCATTCCAGCCTTCAGGTTGTCGGCGGTGCAACCTATGCCCTTCATAACATTAAGGTGGTTGCGGGCATGCACCGTTTCCGCCTCGGCAGCGGCACGGAAAAGCCTGGCTATCTGGGAATGGCCCTCTTTATCCGCCTTCTCGGAGAAGAAGAGATAGCTGCGATTGGCCTGGCTCTCACCAGCGAAAGCCTCCTTCAAGTTATCCTGCGTCTTGCTCATCTAACACCCCTCCTAAATAAACTAAACTACGATGATTATTATCAACAATATTGAGCCGGAGTTCAACCCAGAAAGCTTTCGGCTACTTCAGTTTCACCATATTAGCACACAGGATTAATAGTAATCGATACTATATTGGAATAAATCTCTAATCCCGCAGGCATGCACGATCTAGGTTTGCCCTTGAACTAATTCCTAAATATCGGAATTGTCCACCGCGGATAGGGTGCGCGTCAGGCAGCGCCACAGCCCGCGGCCTTCCAGGGCGGCGTATATCGCCTCGGCGCGGGACTTGTCTTCAGTGAGCACGAAAAGCGTCGGCCCCGACCCCGCCAGATTGACGACCCCGGCACCGGCTTCAAGCATAAAGCGGCGGCAGTCAGCCAAGCCTTCATAGCTTGCTAAAGCGGCCTCGGCGAGGCCGTTATAGAGGTAGCCCCCCATGTCCGCTTCCCCCACCCCACCTGCTTTCAGCGCCCCCACCAGGCGGCTGGCAGCTTTGCCGTCGCTATAGGAAGACGATGGAAGGCTGCCATAGATACGCCCCGTCTTACCGGATTGGGCTTCAAAGGGCAAAAACAGCACCACGTGCATCGGGGGCACGGGAGGCAGGGACGTCACCACCTCCCCCCTCCCCTCCATCAACGCGGTGCCACCGTGGAGGAAGAAGGCCGTATCCGAGCCAAGGCGGGACGCCATCGCCGCAAGCTGAGGCCTCTTAAGGCCCAGACCCCACAGCCGGTTCAAGCCCATGAGCATAGCAGCGGCAGCGCTGCTATCACCAGAGAGTCCTGATACAAGGGGTATGCGACGGATAATATAGACCTTCACTCCGTCTGCGCGCCCTGTCTCCTGTCTCATAAGCCGCACCGCGCGCCCTATGAGACTCCGCCCAGGATCCCAACCAGGATCCGAACAGACGAACTCCAACCCATCGCACGGCTCCAGGCACAGGGTATCGCTGAGATCTATGGTCTGGGCCACGCTAACTATGTCGTGGTAGCCGTCGGAGCGGCTTCCCAGCACCTCCAGGATCAAGTTGAGCTTGGCCGGCGCCGATACTGCTACCATCAGCCCCCCTCCCCACTCACAAACGCCCGCCACAGCCGCGCCCAGTCCTCAAGAGAAAGCGTCTCCGCCCTGCGCTTAGGGTCTATCCTAACCCCCGCAAGCAAAGAAAGGGCATCATCTTTAGCCCAGACCAACCCCTGGGCCAGGGAGTTAGCCAGCTGCTTCCTGGGGGCGGCGAAGCCCGACCTTATGAGGGAGAAGAAGCCGTCCTCATCGGAGACCTCCACCGCGGGGCGTGGACGCACCTCCAACCGCAGCACGGCTGAGTCCACCTGGGGCGGGGGGTAGAAGCAGGCGGCGGGCACGTATTCCACTATATGGGGGCGAGCGTAGAACTGGACGCTCAAGGCAAGTATGCTCATATCACCCCCTTCGCAGGCTATGGCATCGGCCACCTCCCGCTGTAACATAACCACCATAAGTCGGGGCTTAAAGGGGTTTGCCAGAAAGTGCCTGAGCACCGCACCGGTGATGTAATAGGGAAGGTTGGCCACAACCTTGTAGCCTGCAGCCGATTCTCGTTCCTTTAAAATATCGTGCGGAGACACCTTCATGATATCCTGATTGAGCACGGTCACGTTCCCCAACCCGGCCAGGCGGGACTTTAGCAGGGCAGCCAAGCGGTCGTCAAGCTCCACCGCCACCACCCCACCCGCCGCCTTGGCCAACTCGGCGGTTAGCACGCCCAAGCCCGGCCCCACCTCCACCACCACATCCTCACGCGCAAGCTCGGCGGCGGCCACGATGCGCTTAAGCACCCCCTCATCTACAAGGAAATGCTGCCCCAGCCGCTTCCGAGCCCTTATGTCCAGCCTCCCCAGAGCGCTCTTAGTCTGGGATAAAAGTGATATCGCGCTCAACCTAGCCTACCCCCACTCCTCACTGGCCATATCCCAACCGAGCCACCAACCGCATGGGCAGGTTCTGTTTCACCATCTTGTTCTGGGTTAGATCGATATCGTAGGGAACACGATAGAGCTGTATTATGGCGGCCTCGCTGTCATAGATAGCATAGCTAGCGCGTGGGTCGCCGTCGCGCGGCTGTCCCACAGCGCCGGGGTTTATAATCATCCTGCTCTCACCCAGGATAAGCTTGATATTGGGCGACAATGGGCTTGCGGTGCATTCGCCGCCTTCACGCTCCTTGAATATCATGGGAATATGGGAGTGTCCCACCAGGCAAAACTTGAGCTGGAAATAGGCGAAGTTCTCCCTGGCACTGCTTATAGACGTTATGTACTCCCAGGCAGGGTCGCGGGGGCTGCCGTGAGTTAGCATGAAGCCTTCCCTCTCCAGCGTCGGCGGGAGCGCCTCCAGATATTTTATGTCTTCCTCGGAGAGCTGCTGCGCTGTCCACCTTACGACGGTGGCAGCATCTATGTTGAAGTTGGATATGTCCAGCTTGCCCACGGCGGCCAAGTCGTGATTGCCGGCCACGGATATGTGCCTCTGCTGGCGGATAAGCTCCAGACACTCATGGGGCTCGGGCCCGTATCCCACTATGTCTCCCAGGCACCATATCTCATCAACCCCACCCCTCCGCCATATATCAGCCAGGACGGCATCCAGAGCGGTAAGATTGGCATGAATATCTGCGATCAGGGCACAGTGCATATAATAAATGATAGCAGTTTTGCCTCACTAGCGCTAGGTTGAGAGCACAACGGCGAGGTGCTATAATCTGGCCACCACCATAAGGAGGGCAACTATGCGCAGGGTGTATATGGATAACGCCGCCGCCTCACCAATCCTCCCCCAGGTGCGCCAGGCAATGCTCCCCTACCTGGAGGAATCCTTCGGCAACCCCTCCTGCTTACATGACTGGGGCGACGCCGCCAGGGAAGCGCTGGATACCGCACGCGGCCAGGTGGCAGGGCTCGTCGGTGGGGCCGCCGAGGAGATAATCTTCACCGCTAGCGGCACGGAGAGCAACAACCTGGCCATAAAGGGTCTAGCGCTAGCAAAGCAGAAGCAGGGCAAACACATAGTGGTATCCCAGATAGAGCACTTCTCTGTACTGAACTCCGTCAAGACACTTCAAAAATGGGGCTTTGAGGTTACCGCCGTCCCCGTGGACGGCCACGGCTTGGTGGACCCCGATGAGGTGAAGAAGGCCATTAGAAGAGATACCGTGCTGGTATCCATAATGTATGCCAACAGTGAGGTGGGAACCATAGAGCCGATAGCGGACATAGCCCGCATCGTTAAGGAAAACGGTGCCCTGTTCCACACAGACGCTGTGGCCGCCGCCGGCACCGTTCCCATAGACGTAGGCCATCTGGGGATAGACGCCCTGAGCCTGGCAGGTAACCAGTTCTATGGGCCCAGGGGCTCGGGGGCGCTGTGGCTCAAAAAAGGTGTGCGCCTTATCCCCCTTATGGATGGCGGAGTGCAGGAGGGCGGTAGACGCCCGGGCACGGAGGATATACCCGCCATCGCCGGCATGGGCCAGGCCGCCGAGATAGCCCGCAGGGAGATCAAGCGCCGCGTAAAGCGCCTCATCGAGCTCAGGGACAGACTGCTTAAGGGCCTGCCTGAGGCCGTCGATCACGTGGTGGTCACCGGCCACCCCAAGGAGCGCCTGCCCGGAAACGCCAGCTTCTGCGTGGAGTTCATAGAGGGGGAGTCCATGCTGATGCTGCTCAACGCCCAGGGCATAGCGGTAACCAGCGGCTCTGCGTGCACCTCCAAGGCGCTCAAGGCTTCCCACGTGCTCCTAGCTATGGGGCTGCCCCACGAGATAGCACAGGGGTCGCTCCTCTTCAGCCTGGGCATAGAGAACTCGGCCCCGGACATAGATTACGTTATAAAGACCATGCCGCCCATAGCGGATAGGCTGCGGCAGATGTCGCCATTATATGACAAGTTTCTGAAACAGGGGAAAGGAGATAAGTAAAATGCCCGTATACAGCGATAAGGTGATGGACCACTTCACCAACCCGCGCAACGTGGGCGAGATAGCCGACGCTGACGGGGTGGGAGAGGTGGGTAACCCGGTGTGCGGGGACATGATGACCTTCTATATAAAGGTGAAGGACGATCGTCTGGAGGACGTTAAATACAAGACGTTCGGCTGCGGCGCGGCAATCGCCGTATCCAGCATGGTGAGCGAGATGGCCAAGGGCATGACTATAGAAGAAGCCATGAAGCTGACCCCGGAATTAGTGGCTGAGGAGCTGGAAGGGCTGCCCAAGAACAAGTTCCACTGCTCCAATCTGGGCGCCCAGGCGCTGCAAGAGGCCATAGAAGACTATAAGGAAAAGAAGAAGGCGAAGGGAGGCAAGTAACAATGGGCAGCAAAGATAAACCCGATAAGGAAAGATGCGACTGCCCCTTCTGCGACGCCGAGATGCCCACACCACCCCCACCATACTGTAAGCCATGCCAGGTAACTATATTGCACTGCACCAAGTGCGGTAAGCCCTTGCCCAGGGGCGAAAGCACCTGCCCCTCCTGCGGAGCGCAAATAGGAAGGGAATCCTGAGGCCGTGGCCACCCCGAAGCAGCCACAGGGCCACCATCACTCACTGGACTGCATAGGGCTGTACTGCCCCATGCCCATCTGGAAAACCAGGGAGGAGATGAAGAAGTTAGCCGTCGGCGACACTTTGGAGGTTCTGGCCGACGACCCCGCCGCAGAGCCGGACATCAAGGCATGGGCTAAACATTCCGGCCAGGAGCTCGTAAGCATAGAAAAGAGCGACGATGGTATGCGGTTTCTCATAAAGAAGCTTAAATAAGGAGGGGATAGCCATGACTAAAAATAAGAGGCTGCTATATGTACAAACCAGCGGTATGGACACACCGCAGCGGCTCTATGCGCCATTTGTATTGGCCATAACCGCTCAGACGATGGATATAGACGCCACCGTATACTTCCTCGGCGAGGGAGTAACCGTGGTGAAGAAAGGGGCGGCGGAGACGGTGCAGCTGGGCAGCTTCCCCCCCCTAAAGGAGATAATGGACCAGGCTATAGCCGCCGGGGTGAAGATAAAGGTCTGCGAGCAAAGCTGCCAGCTGATAGGCATAGAGCGCGGCGATTTCATCCCCAAGGCAGATATAGTCGGCGCCGCCACTTTAAACGACCTGGTGCTGGCCGCCGACGGCACTATGTGGTTCTAAGCCCTATAGATAAATACTGCAAATTGTAGCCCCTCACTGAAGGGTGATATAATCTCGCTATGAAGGTTAAAGAGCTGGGCGAGTTCGGGCTTATAGACCTGATGGCCGAGATATTCGAGCTCACCTCTACAGGGGACGCGCCGCGTGCCCAAGACCTGGTTATGGGCATCGGCGACGACGCCGCCGCCTGGCACACCACAAGCCATACCCAGCTCGCCACAACGGACTCCCTGGTCCAGGGCGTACACTTCCCCCCAGATATACCACCGCGCGACCTGGGCTGGAGGGCGCTGGCGGCAAACCTGAGCGACATCGCCGCCATGGGAGGCAAGCCCACATACGTCCTGGTCTCACTGGGGCTGCCAGGAGATAGCGAGGTGGGCTACATCACCGATGTGTGCCGCGGCATGAGCGAGCTTGCACTTATACACGGCGCGGCCATAGCGGGCGGAGACACGACGGAATCCCCCGTGATAGCCGTAACCATAACCGTCTTGGGAGAAGCAAGGCAGGGACACATACTCACCCGCCACGGCGCTGAGGTCGGCGACGCTGTTGCCGTGACCGGACGTCTAGGCGCCGCCGCGGCCGGCCTTGCGGTATTTGAAGGGCGTTCCATAGCAAGCCAAGACACCGCCACCCGCTTGAGGACGGCCTTCCTCCACCCCCAACCCCGCCTGGCCGAGGGCGGTATCCTGGCGCGGGGAGGGGCCAAGGCAGCCATAGACATAAGCGACGGTCTCATAGCAGACCTAGGGCATATCTGCCTTAATAGCAGCGTCGGCGCTCGAATAGAGACGGCACGCCTGCCTATAGACGCGGACGTTAAAGAGGGTTTCGGCTCAGAGGCGTTGGCTATGGCGCTTGCGGGCGGCGAGGACTACGAGCTTATATTCACGGCGGACGTTAAAGCAGTAGAAGGCATAAAGGCCCAGGCGGACATTCCCGTAAGCATCATAGGCGAGATAGTGGCCGACGAGAAGCGCCGCGTAATTCTTATAGACGAGGAGGGAAACCCCACTTCACCACCACATGGTGGGTGGGAGCACTTCAAGACACAATGAAAACCGCTACGCTCATAAGCCACAGCCCCCAGGACACCCAGGACATAGGGCGCAAGTTAGGCGGCCTGGCCCAACCCGGTGACGTTCTCCTGCTGGAGGGAAATCTGGGTGCAGGGAAGACCTGCCTGACCCAGGGCATTGCCTGGGGTTTGGGTATAAAGGAATACACCCTAAGCCCATCTTTCGTCATCATGAGGGAACTTCATGGCAGACTGCCCCTGTATCACATAGACCTCTACCGTCTGGACAACCTCCACGAGATAGCCGACCTTGGTCTGGACGACTACCTATACGGCCAAGGTATCTCCGTGGTAGAATGGGCGGGCAAGGCGCCAGGGTTGCTGCCGGCGCAGCGCCTCTTGGTGCGCATAGAAGCCCCCTCAGAGACCAAGCGCATACTGTATCTTGAACCCAGAGGGGAACGCTACCACGAGATGGTTGCCCATCTCGCCCCCCATCCCAATAAGAGGCACGGTTAATATGCTACTGGCGATAGATACCTCACGGCAAGAGACAGTGCTGGCACTAGCCAGGGACGGCGGACCACCCATGGAGGACATCTGGGACTGCCAACAGAACCACTCCGTGGAGCTTATGCCCCACCTGGCCAAACTACTTAAAAAAGCAGGGGCGGAGATAACAGACGTAAGCGGCGTAGTAGCGGCACAGGGGCCTGGAGGATTCAACTCCCTGCGCGTGGGCGTGGCCACGGCCAAGGGACTGGCCTTCGCCCTGGGCGTTCCCGCTGTCGGGGTAAGCAGCCTGGAGGCCGAAGCCTTCAGATATGCTGAGTCAGGGCTGCCGGTCTGCGCCGTTATGGGCGTCGGCAGGGAGGAAATAGCCACCGCCGTATACGAGCTAAAGGGCGACCGCTGGGTTCAGGTAACTGCCGAGCGCATAACCAACGCCGAGGGCCTTGCCGAAGATATAGAGACAAAGGCTCTGCTTTGCGGCCCGGGTCTGGCCCGGGTAGCGACGGAGATAGAAGAAAGACTGGGAGAAAGGGTGATAACAGGCATGGAGGCGCAGCGCTCGCGCGGAGCGTCGCTCATAGAGCTGGGGCGGAGGCGGCTGGGAGGCGAAGGCTCGGATAGCGCGGCCTCGCTTACGCCACTATACCTGCGGCGCCCCCCCATAACACAGCGAAAGCGCCGTTAAGGAGACGGATATGGCAGCAAGACAAGAAACTCCGGTAGCCTACACCCCGCTTTGCTTCGCCTGCGGGAAAGAGAACCCCATCGGCCTAAAGCTGAACTTCACCCTGGACAAGGACAGGGTGAGGGCTACTTTCACCCCGGGGAAATTCCACCAGGGTTGGGACGACATCATACATGGCGGCCTAATAAGCACCGTCCTGGACGAGGCCATGTCCTACGCTACATACTTCGCCGCCGCCAAGTGTGTAACCGGGGAGATAGCCGTACGCTTCAAACGGCCTCTTAAGGTGGGGCAAAGCGTAACCGTAACCGCCTGGATAACCAGAAACGCCCGCAGATACCTTGAGACCAGAGCAGAGCTTAAATTAAGCGACGGCACGCTAGTCGCAGAGGCCGAAGCCAAGCAGTTCGCGGCCGGCAAAATAGCCAGCGCTACTTAAAGGATACAAAGAGCCCACTATAAAAAGGAGAGGATATTTATGGAGAGGTCCCTGGTCCTGATTAAGCCCGACGCCATGGAGAGAAGGCTGGGAAGCACCATCTTTAGCCGCCTGGAGCAGGCGGGAATGAAAATAGTGGCTATGCGCATGCTGCATATGGATGAAAAGATGGCCCAGCGGCACTATGCCGTGCACAAGGAGAAGCCCTTCTTCCAAGCCCTGGTGCACTATATTACGTCGTCGCCCATAATAGCCGCCGTGTTTGAGGGGGAAAACGCCATAGAGGAGATAAGGAAAACCCTGGGCGCCACTGATCCTACTAAGGCGGCACCGGGCACCATACGCGCCGACTTCGGCATTGACATAGAGCACAACTCCGTCCACGGCTCAGACGCGCCCGAGACGGCAGCGGTGGAGATAGCCATCTTCTTCAACGAAGACCAGATATTCAACTACTGAATACGCACCACGGGAACGGCCTTAGACCACAAACAGTCCAGACGGTAGTAGTCGCGCTCAGCGGGGGCGAAGATGTGGACCATAACGTCGGCGAAGTCCATAAGAAGCCACCCTGATTCCACATCTCCCTCGCAATGAAGCGGCGTAACGCCCTCCTTCTTAAGGGTATAGCCTATCTCTTCGCGAAGAGCATCTAGCTGCCTGGCACTCTCGCCGCTCATAATGACGAAGTAGTCGGCAAAGGAGCATGCCTTGCGAGCGTCTAAAATGACGATGTCAACCGCTTTCTTGGCGGTGGCGGCATCAGCCGCCCTGCGTGCTATTTCTATCGCCTCCAGTGGTGCCTCCTTTTTCCATATCTAGCATAATTACCGCCCGCACCAATTGTCAACTTAAAACCAACCCAAATTGACAATGCTCCGCCTATATAAGTAAACTTAATCTCTATGAAGAAAATAGAGAGCACCGCTCATGAGCTCCAGGAAATAGTGCGGGGACACCGCGCTGATTACCTGGAGGCCCGTCTGGAGGAAAGCCGCAGCAGCTACCTGAGCTACCGCGGCAAGGACCTGGACACCATAGGCCGAGCCAGTTCCAGGGGAGGTAACGTGCGCGCCATGGTGAATGGGGCGTGGGGGTTTGCCAGCTTCAACGACCTGTCCGACCTGCCCTTAAGGGTGGACCAAGCCGTGGATCAGGCGCGGCAGGCAGGAAGCGGCAAGAGCAACCTCGGCGAGTCGCCGGCAGTAACCGCCAGTTCCCCCATCGCCACAGACCAAAACCCCGTATCCATACCCCTTGTGGACAAGAAAGCGGTCCTGGACGCCTACAACGACATCATCTGGCGCACCCCTAAACTAAAGACCTCCACTGTGGACTACGGAGACACCCATAAACAGACCATCTTCGTAAACTCGGCAGGAAGCTACATAGACCAAGAGAGGGCTGACGTAAGCCTGCGCCTTAGCGCCATCGCCACAGAGGACGCCGAGGTTCAGCAGGCAGGCCTGAGTCTGGGCAGCCGCGGCGACTTCAACGCTGTAAAGGGTCTGGACGCAGAGGTGGAGCGCATGGCGCACCACGCCGTGAGTCTGCTCTCCGCACCGCAGGCCAAGGGCGGCGAGTACACCGTGGTCTTAGATCCGGTGCTGGCGGGGGTATTCGTCCACGAGGCCTTTGGCCACCTCTCGGAGTCCGACTTCGTCTACGAGAACGAGCACCTGCGCCAGATAATGAAGCTGGGCCGCCGCTTCGGCCCCCAGGAACTCAACATTGTGGACAGCGCCGCCCTCCCCAACCTCCGCGGCAGCTACGCATACGACGACGAGGGCATAAAGGCACAGAAGACATACCTCATACGGGAGGGGGAGCTGACCGGCAGGCTGCACTCCAGGGAGACCGCCGCCAAGATGGGGGAGGCCGCCACCGGCAACGCCCGCGCCATAAGCTATCGCTACCCCCCCATCGTGCGTATGAGCAACACATACATAGAGCCAGGAAAGGCATCTTTTGAAGACCTCCTCGCTGACATCAAGGAGGGTATATACGCCAAGAACTGGTATGGGGGCACTACCAGTATGGAGATGTTCACCTTCTCCGCCGGCGAGGCCTATATGATAAGAAATGGGCGCATAGCTGAACCTATCAGGCCTGTTATGCTCACCGGAAACGTGTTCCAGACCCTGCAAAACATAGACGGCATAGCCAACGACCTGGACTTCAACCAGGGCGGTGGCTGCGGCAAGGGGGAGCAGTATCCCCTGCCCGTCTCCAACGGCAGCCCCCACATACGCATCAGCCGCTGCCTGGTAGGAGGGAACTAACGTGGAACACATATTAGACAAGGCCAGGAAGGCGGCAGAGCAAGCAGAGGTATTCACCGTATCCTCCGAGGAGACCTTGGCGCACTTTGAAGCCGACCGCTTAAAACACATACAGAGCAAGCACAGCCGCTATACGGCACTGCGCATAATAAAGGACGGCAGAATAGGCTACGCCACCTCGGCGGGCATGGAGGACGATGATAACCTTATAGATGCGGCGGTGGAGACGGCGCAGTTCGGCATGAAGGCCGATTTCGACTTCCCCCCTCCCACCACCTACCCCGATGTGGCCATTTACGACCCCGAGGTGGAGGAGACGGCAACAGAGGATATGATCCGCCTGGGAGAGGTGCTTATAGAGCGCGTAAAGGGCCATAACCCCATGCTCATCTGCGAGGCAGCGGTGGACAGGGCTACAGTGACCACACGAATTATGAACTCGCATGGCGGCCAGGCCGAATACCGCCACAGCGCCATGAGCGCCGGTCTGGAAGGGCAGTTGGTAAACGGCACAGACATGCTATTTGTAGGCGACGGCGAGATCTCCTGCCGCCCCATAACCACCCCCGATACCGTAGCTGAGTCCGTAATCCAGCAGCTGGAGCGCGCCGGGCGACAGGCAAGCATAGCAACCAAGACGATGCCGGTGGTATTCACCCCACAAGGGGTGGCCAGCGCCCTTACACCACCCCTTATGGCAGCCTTCAACGGCAAAACGGTGCTTAAAGGCGCCTCGCCCCTGGGCGACAAGGTGGGCGAGACCGTGTTCGACCCCACCCTCTCCCTCTACGACGACCCCATCGTTCCCCATAGGCCTACCAGCCGCCCCTGTGATGACGAGGGCACTCCCAGCCAACGCACCCCGCTTATAGATGCCGGCAGGGTTAAGGGCTTCCTCTACGACCTCAAAACCGCCACCATGGCCGGGGCCGAGAGCACCGGCAACGGAGAGCGCCACCACGGCAGCGCCCCCGTTCCATCGCCCAGCGCCTTTGTGATATCACCAGGCGGCGTGAGCTTCGAAGAAATGATAGCCGATATAAAAGAGGGCCTGGTGATAGAGTTCCTAATGGGAGCGCAGCAGGGCAATATCCTGGGCGGGGACTTCAGCGGCAACGTGCTTTTAGGTTACAAGGTGGAAAGTGGTAGAATAGTAGGTAGGGTCAAGGACACCATGGTAGCCGGCAACGTATATCGGCTGCTGGGGCAGGTGGAAGCCATTGGCAGTGAGGCCAGATGGGTGGGCGGGGCGGTGAATACGCCACCGATACGCTGCCCTAATCTGGCAGTGGCTAGCAAGTAGAGCTTCATAAGTTAAAGGTATTAGAGATATGAATAAGACAGTTAGGCTGAACGCCCGACCTACGCTCAGGTCACCCAATATGCTGGCGGCCTGGCCAGGCGTCGGCAACGTGGCCATGATTATAGCCAACTACATCCACAAGAAGCTGCCATTCAAGAAGCTGGCAGAGCTGGACGCCGCCTACTTCTTCGACCCCATAGGGGTGGTGGTCAAAGACAACATAGTTGAAGCTCCCCAGTTTCCCCGCAACAACTTCTACTACTACAAGGGCGAGAGTGAGGGCAGCGACCTGATACTATTCCTGGGCGACGCCCAGCCTCAAACCAACACCTACGAGCTGGCCAACGCCGTGCTTAATTTGGGGGCCAGGTTTAAGGCCAAGCGGGTATACACTTGCGCCGCCGCGCTGACGCGCATACATCACACCGAGCCCTCCGGCGTATGGGGGGTGGCCACCACGGCTGAGGTGGCCGACTGCCTGCCGCAATACGGACTGGAGAGCCGCAACGGCAATCTGCAGATAGCCGGGCTGAACGGTCTGCTCCTGGGCGCAGCCAAGGAACAGGATATGGAGGGCGTCTGCCTGCTGGGCGAGGTCCCACTCTACTCCACGCGGATACAGAACCCCATGGCAGCACTCTCGGTGCTAAAAGTGCTCACCAAGATGCTTAATATAGAGGTAGATATGGCCGAGCTTACACAGGTGGCCGGAGAGACCACGGAGAGGCTAAAGCAGGCCGCCGCCGAGGCTATGGGGGAATACATAGACTACTTCACCGAGCCGATCTGGGAACAAGACGAGGACGAAGAGGAAGACGAAGAGGAGTAATAACGGTAAGGAGTCTGAAAATGCCGTCGTCCATTGAGGAAACCATAAAGCAACTGGCCGACGAGCCTCAGCCCCTACTAAACGCCGTGCTGGGGGAGTTGTCCGATCTAAACCATGAAGAGGTGGAAATACTGGCCAAGGTATGGCCCACCATATCCCCCGAGCGGCGCCTGAAGATAGTGTCTCGTCTGGTAGAGCTGGCCGAGGACGACTTTGAGCTGAACTTTGACGACATCTTCAAATACTGTCTAAAGGACTCTGACGCCTCCGTGCGGCACATGGCCGTGGATGGGCTATGGGAAAACGAACAGCCCTCCCTCATTCACCCCCTGATAGAGCTTATGGAGCAGGACGCATCACAGGAAGTGCAGGCGGCCGCCGCCGCCGCGCTGGGCAAGTTCGCGCTGCTGGCCGAGGAGAAGAAGCTCCGAGAGTGCCATGAAACGCGCATATTCCAGGCGCTTATGGGCGTAATAAACGACGTTGCCAGGCCGGTGGAGGTTAGACGTCGCGCTCTGGAATCGGTGGGGCCCATTAACCTGCCCCAGGTGGAGCAGGCCATCAGAGAGGCCTATGGCAGCAACAACCACCTCCTTAAGATAAGCGCCGTCTACGCCATGGGCAGGAACGCCAACCCCGTATGGCTGCCGATACTGTTAGCAGAGATGGAAAGCGCCGACGCCGATATGCGCTATGAGGCAGCGCTGGCCGCGGGGGAGCTGGGAGAAGAGGACGCTGTAGACAACCTGATAAAACTCGCCGACGACGCCGACACGGAGGTCCAAATGGCTTCCATACAAGCCCTGGGCCAGATAGGAGGCCCGGGGGCTAAGGACTTCCTGGAGACGATGCTGGATAGCCCCAGTGAGGCCATACAGCAAGCGGCGGAGGAGGCGCTTTACCTTATAGAAATAGGAGAGGAGCCGTCCCCGTTCAGGCATTGACGTAAACGGGAGCGGTAAGACATGCCCACCCAAAGCAAGGTTAGACTGCGCGCCAAAATGCTCATAGACGCCCCTAACGACTACGCCTGGCGCACTGACACGGAGCTTGCCCTCCTGGATGCCGCTACGGTTCTAGATATGGATTTCCACACCTACCTGGAGAGCTATGCCTGGGAGCTTTGCCACCCCTCCCCCAAGAGGCGAGGCTTCGCCATAGACACGACCGAGGGCAGGCACATCGGCAACTGCGTTTACTACAATATAGATAAGTTCAGAGGCGAGGCCGAGCTGGGCATTATGCTGGGCGACCGACTCTACTGGGAGAAGGGATACGGCACCACCGCTATGAAGGCGCTCATCCGCCACATCTTCCAGCGGACCAAACTCACCCGCCTCTACCTTAAGACGCTGGAGTCCAACAAGCGGGCGCAGCGTTGCTTTATGAAGTGCGGCCTCAAGGCCTACGGACGCCGCAGTAAGAACGATTACGACTTCATCTTGATGGAGATAAACCGCGATGCCTGGCTTGCAAGCCTTGCCGCCGAAGGAGGACAACCTGTCTATAAAATGGCTGGGCGATAAGATAAAAATCCTGGACCAGACCCGCCTCCCCCAGGAGGAGATATACCTGGAGCTTGAGTCAACCGAGGACATCGCCTCGGCTATAAGAGAGCTAAAGGTCAGGGGCGCGCCCGCCATCGGGGTGCTTACGGCCTACGCAGTCGCCCTGAGCGCCGTTAAGGCAGAAGCCGCTTCTAAGGATAGCCTGCTCAAAACCCTTGATGAGACCCGCCATACCCTGGCAGCCACCCGCCCCACCGCCCGCAACCTCTTCTGGGCGCTGGAGCGCATGGCCGCCGCCACTGGGGAGGGTGGTAATACAGAGGATATAAAGCGCGGCCTCGTCGCCGAGGCTGTCAAAATACATCAAGACCAACTTGAGGATGACAGTGCTTTAAGCGAGCACGGCGCCGCCCTAATCCCCGATGACGCCGTTATACTCACCCACTGCAACACAGGCGGCCTGGCCACAGGGGCCTGGGGCACCGCCCTGGGGGTCATAAAGGTAGCCTTCGGGCAGGGAAAGCGCATAGAGGTCATCGCCACAGAGACCCGCCCCCTCCTCCAGGGAGCCAGACTCACCTGCTGGGAGCTTCAAAAAGCGGGCATACCGTTTAACCTTATAACGGACTCCATGGCGGGGCACTTCATGCATACAGAAAAGGTGAGCCTGGTTATCCTGGGCGCAGACCGCATCGCCCGAAACGGCGATACCGCCAACAAGATAGGCACCTACAGCTTAGCCGTGCTGGCAAAGGAGAACGGCATACCATTCTACGTGGCCGCCCCCACCACCACCATAGATACATCCATAGCCACAGGCGCGGACATAGCCATAGAGGAGCGCGCGCCGGAGGAGGTAACGCGCTTCCACGGTGTGGA
>CAZVIZ010000008.1:30853-31237 GCA_964627215.1 uncultured Dehalococcoidales bacterium | reverse complement strand
TTGCTTGTAATGTGCCGCGAGTTAGGAGGTTTCGTTTGGACCCCAGTACGATTAGTCATACCTTTGCTGATGTCTTACGCAAAGCCGGTTTGCCACTTATGCCTTTACATGGTCTCAGGCACAGCCACGCTACGCTATTACTGCAAGCTGGTATACACCCTCGTGTGGTAATGGAACGGTTAGGCCATTCTAGTATAAGGGTTATGATTGATACATATAGCCATGTAGTAGGTGGATTACAGGAATCGGCAGCGCAAAAGTTCGATGATTTTCTAGAGGCAAAAAATCATTCCGTTAGCAAAACGTTAGCAAAATCGTGTTAAGGACTTTAACTTTGGGGGGATTTATGGTCGGGGTGGCCGGATTCGAACCGGCGACCACCTG
>CAZVIZ010000008.1:0-30843 GCA_964627215.1 uncultured Dehalococcoidales bacterium | reverse complement strand
AACCCCATTCAGGTGCGCTACCTGGCTGCGCTACACCCCGATTTCGCCGCTAATTATGCTAGCATAAATCGTCGCTTAAGGGCAAATCCTGTGGACAGTTAGTTCGCCAATCTGGTAACATAAACCCCTTGGGGTTAAACCCCAGAGACAAGCGTTATGGCAATTCGTTCTTTGTGTCATCTCCCTAAAGATGCGGTGTTGAGGCAGAAGGCCAACAAGGTCTCCTCTATAGACAGGTCTATCCAGAAGCTCATAGACGATATGATTGAGACCATGCACAAGGAAGATGGAGTTGGGCTGGCGGCGCCGCAGGTAGGGGTTGGCCTTAAGGTGATAGTTCTCCAGCTGCCAGGCGAGGAGGCTATGGCGTTGATCAATCCGGAGGTGGTGAAGTGCTCGGGCGAGAAGCAGGTTACCGAGGGTTGCCTGAGCGTGCCGGGGTATGCCGGCAAACTGAAGCGCTCGACCGCGGTTACAGTCAAGGGGCTGAATCGTAGCGGCAAGGCGGTGAGGATAAAGGCCGAGGGCCTACTGGCTCAGGCGCTTCAGCACGAGATAGACCACTTAAACGGCGTATTATTTATAGACCATGTGGAGGATAAGCAGGACATTTACAGGGTTTCGCCGCAGGGCGAAGTAGAGGGGTGTGATAGCGATGGGTAAAACCGTAGTCCAGTGCGATTTCGACGGCACCATAACCTATAAGGACGTCAGCTTTAAGATATTGGATGCCTTCACCGACGGGGAGTGGAGGGATCTCTGGGGGCAGTACCAGAGGAAAGAGATAGCGGTGGGCACCTTCAATACCCGCGCCTTCGCTATGGTTAAGTCCGACGAGAAGACGCTCACCGAGTTCGTTCTAAGGGTGGCCGATATCCGCCCCGGCTTTAATGACCTGCTGGATGTATGCCGCCGTAAAGGATTCGAGTTCGTCATCGTCAGCAACGGGTTGGATTTCTATATCCAGGCCATTCTGTCCCACTTGGGCCTGGATGGCATAAAGGTTTTTGCGGCTCAGAATCGCTTCGGCGTCGATGGTCTTGAGGTGCGCTATATAGGCCCCGACGGCCAGCGCTTGGAGGTGGGGTTCAAGGACGCCTACGTGAAGATGTATCAAGAGCAGGGTTACAGGGTTATATATCTGGGTAACGGCGCTTCCGACCTGCCCCCGGCTAAGATGTCCGAGCGCGCCTTCGCCACCGGAGACCTCTTGACGGCCTGCGAGGACGCCTGTGTGGAATGCACCCCCTTCGAGGAGCTCAGCGAGGTGGCCGCCGAGATTGAGCTTATGTAGCCCCGCCCCCTCTGGGGCCGAAGATAATACTGCCGATGCGGACTATGTTGGCCCCCTCCTCTATCGCGACGCGATATGATGCCGACATCCCCATCGATAGGTAGCGCATCTCCACATTCGGTGTATTGAGCGCTTTCAACTCTTCAAAAAGCCTTTTGGTGGCGGCGAAGCAGGGGCGCATCGTTTCCCCGGTGCCAGGGTAAGGCCCCATGGTCATAAGCCCCATGACCCTTATGTTAGAGTAGCTGGATATTTCCTCTATAAGCCCCTGGGCTTCCTCTGGCAGCACGCCGGACTTTTGTGGCTCCCGGCCGCTGTTTATCTCTATCAGCACCTCCATGGTCTTACCTATCTGGAGGCACCTGCGGTCTATCTCACGGGCTATGGATGCGGAGTCCACCGTCTCTATCATGTCGAAAAGCCCCACCGCTTTCTTTACCTTGTTCCTCTGCAGGTGGCCGATGAAGTGCCACCTCACCCGGTCTCCTATTGCGGCCTGGGCCTCCTCCGCCTCCTGGACGTAGTTCTCCCCTATAATGCTGGCTCCCCCCTCTATCACCTCTGCCACCTCCTGGGGTGTCCTTGTTTTGGCGGCCACCACTAACTCCACGCCGTTGGGAAGCTCGGCCAGTATGCGGCGGACGTTCTCGCTTATCACTTAAGTTGTCCTTCCGTCGGCTCAATTTCCAGGACGGTGCCCACGCCGCAGGGCATGAAGGCATGGGGATATAGGCGCGCTATGTCCTCTATATGCCGTGTGCAGTGGCAGGCGGCGATTAGGGTTAGCCCCTTTAGCCTGGGAAAATCATCGAAGCCGTGAAAACCCCCTACGATCCCGTAGACTCGGCCTGCGGCGGCGGCGGAGTCCAGGATTAACCCAACGCCGGGGTGCGAGCAGCCCACCACTACTATGAGCCCCCTTGCGGTGGCCACAGCCAGGGACTGCTCGATACCTCCGAGCTCCCCGGTGGTGAATACTCCGGAGCATATTTCCATAGGCTTTTCGGCGATGGTGGTGCGGTGGGGTGGGGTCTTATCCTTGAAGCTGGGTGGCAGGTATATACGGGCTTGTTTGTTTATTTCCGCTATATGCTTAAACCCACCGTTGTGGTCCCAGTGGTCGTGCGAGACGACAACTATATCGATATCCTGGGGGGATATATTCAGGGCGGACATGTTATTGAGCAGTATATCTTCCTTGGCGCCGGTGTCGAACAGTATGGTGGGGTTGTGTGGGGTCTGAATTACGCAGGCAAAGCCCCAATCGGCGGTGAGATCTGGCCGTCGGGTCTCGTTATCGTAGACGATGGTGAGCTTCATTTTTTATAATATTTTAGCACTATGGGTGCTTGCCGAAAAGCCCCATGTTGTTTATAGTGTGATAGAAGTGGGAGAGGAGGATATTATATGTCTTTAGAAGCGAGCGTGAGCCAGGTGCTTCAAGGGGTGCTCGTCCCTGGGGTTAAGCGTAGCCTGACCATGATGAACATGGTGGCGGGGGTGGAGGCCAACGGGGAAAAAGTTGACATAAAGCTGAAGGCGGTGGCGCTGGGCACGCCGGCCAAGGAGTGGATTTCCGACAAGGTTAAAGAGGTAGTGGGCAAGATTGATGGTGTGGAGGATGTAGCAGTGGAGTTCGTGGCGGCCAAGCCCCAGGAGCTTAATAAGGTGGCCAATATAGTTGCCGTGATGAGCGGCAAGGGTGGGGTGGGCAAGTCCCTGGTGGCCAGTTTGTTGGCGGTCTCCTTGAGGAGGCGTGGTGGGGAGGTGGGAATACTGGATGCGGATATCACCGGCCCCAGCATACCCAAGATGTTCGGTGTTAACCAGCGTCCTGCCGGCGATGAGAACGGCGTTATGCCGGTGCTATCACGTTCCGGAATAGAGGTTATGAGCATAAATCTGTTGCTTCCTCAGGCGGAGGACAGCGTAATCTGGCGCGGCCCGCTTATCTCCCGGGCGGTAACCCAGTTCTGGCAGGACGTGGTCTGGGGCGAGCTTGACTGGCTGGTGGTGGATATGCCGCCGGGTACGGCGGACGTGCCGCTCACCGTTATGCAGACCATACCGGTAAGCGGTGTGGTTATTGTGTTCACCCCGCAGGACCTTACCACTATGATAGTGAAGAAGGCTGTAAATATGGCCAAGAAGATGAATAAGCCCATTTTAGGGGTAGTGGAGAACATGAGCTACCTGTATGTGAAGGAGATTGATAAGAAGTTTGAGCTTTTCGGCAGGAGCAAGGCCGACGAGATGGCCAGGTCGTCCTCGGCGCCGCTGTTGGCGCGGATACCTATAGACCCGAATCTGGCGCGCCTCTGTGACGACGGAGAGATAGAACGCTACGACGCCGATGTGGTGACCAACCTGAGCAATCTGCTATCTAAGACCATTCCGCAGCGTGGTGAAGGGGGGGGTAAATAAAATGCCTGCCGTAGTCTGTATCGTAGGCCGTTCCGACTCCGGTAAGACCACCCTGCTCACTGCCCTGGTTGGGGAGCTTTCATCGCGGGGGTATGCCGTGGCCACGGTAAAGCATGCCCCCGAAGGTGCTTCATTAGACCGGGAAGGTAAGGACAGCCATCGCCACGTGGAGGCTGGCAGCCGCGCCACGGCCGTGGCTAGTAATGCGGGCGTGGTGCTGATCAAGCCCCTGGAAGGCGGGGGCGGGCTGGAAGACGTTATGCCCCTCCTGGGCGAGGAGTACGATATCGTCCTGGCCGAGGGTTTTAAGGCGTTCGATGCCGCCAAGATAGAGGTGCGCCGTGGGGGTGAGGGAGAGGCGTTGGGTGGACTCAAAAGGCTGACAGCCGTGGTAAGCGACGCGCCGGTCGAGGAGGGGGTGAGGCGGTTCGCCACGGAAGATATCAAGGGCCTGGCCGACTTATTGGAGGAGGGGTTTATAAAGCCTAACCGCGAGCGCGTGTCGCTCTATGTTAACGGTGAGTCCCTGACCTTAAGCACCTTCCCCAAGCAGGTGGTGGCCAATATAGCCCTGGCCCTGGCCTCTTCCCTTAAGGGGGTGGGGCGGATAAAGAGCCTAGCCCTGTTCCTTAAGCGCGGCTCTTGAAAACGGCGGCCCCTTTGGGTTATAAATAAGGGGTGGATCCGTCGGTATCTTTACCCTGTCTGGTTTTGACGGGGTTCTAGTTTATGGGGACCTGACTTGGCTAAGAAAAAGCGGGCAGAGCAGCCGAAGCACGAGCCTACTAAATATCAAGTTTCCAAGTGGCAGAGCCAGGAGAAGCGGCAGCGCCGCTTCCTGTTTATCGGCATCGCTATACTAGCGGCGGTGGGCGGTATCCTGGGTGGGGGGTGGTATAGCAAGGAATACCTGCCTTTTCATGAGACTGTAATCCGGGTGAACCAGACCGAGTTCAACATGCAGTATTACGCGGATATGCTTGAGCTTAGGTATAGGTTCGGTCTCTCAGGAGACGCAGTGGAGTTTATACAGCAGAATGAGCTTATAAAGCAAGGTGCCGCCGAGATGGGCGTAACCGTAGACGAAGACGAGTTAGCCGCGGCAATTAGGGAATATGATGCCCCCTCCACAGTGGTGGGCAGCGATATAATGGAGGCCGAGCTTTTAAACCAACAGCTGCTTTCGGGGCGCTTTAACGATGAGGTGCCCGAGACAATGGAACAGCGGCATGTAGCGGCGATGTTCCTTGAGAGTGAGTCCCAGGCCGAGGGCGTTAGGGCGAGGCTCATGGGTGGCGAGGACTTCTCTGCCCTGTCTGGAGCGCTTTCCCTGGAACCCTTCACTAAGAGTGGCGGCGGTGACTTGGGCTGGCACCCCTACGGCCTCTCGCAGTATTTCATCGGCAGCTCCATACCCCAGGACTATGCATTCTCCTCCGCTGCGGGCGCGCTCAGCGCGCCGCTTTATGATGAGACGCTCTCCAAACAGCTGGGGTACTGGCTGGTGGAGATAATGGACGTTATTGATGCTGAGGAGGAGGCCGAGGTCAAGGTTCAAGCGAGGGTGATGCTGTTGGGCAGCTGGGAGGAAGCCGTTGATATAAGGGCCCAGATTGAAAACGGCGGTGATTTCGCCGAGCTTGCCCAGGCGCATTCCCAAGACTTGGTGACCAGGGATAGGGGTGGAGACATGGGTGAGGTATCGCGGATTGACGTGGCCGATTTCCTGGAGGAATTCATCTTCGACTCCAAGGCAGGAACCCTAAGCCAGCCCTTAAGGGACGACAGGATGAGCACGTTGGGGGGCTACTGGCTGGTGAAGGTGCTTGATGTAGAGGAAGACCGCCCGCTTGCGGATGAGGATAGGGAGATACTGAAGCAGGAGGCCTTTGACGAATGGGTGATATCGCTGTGGGCCGATCCGGATAATGTTATTGAGGACTACCTGGATGCCGAGAAGGTTTCCTGGGCGGCAACTAGGGCCTTTAAGGCCGGTATGGAGTAAGGGGGCTTAAAAATGGCAAAACAGACCATAGGGGTCGGCCTGATAGGCCTGGGTACAATAGCGGGGCACGTTGCCAAGGTGCTGGTGGAGAAGAGCGCGGCACTGGCGGAGGAGGTTGGCTGTGCCCTGGAACTGCGCCGTATAAAGGTGCTGCCTCAGGATATGTCACGCCCACAGGCGAAGGAGATGGATCCCGCGCTGTTCACCACCGACGACGACGAGTTCTTCGCCGAGGCGGATATAGACATAGTGGTTGAGGCCATCGGGGGCGAAAAGCCGGCGTTGGAATACCTGTCTAAGGCCCTTGAGTGCGGCAGGCACGTGGTGACGTCCAATAAAGAGGTAATCGCCAAGCACGGAGTGGAGCTGGCGGCAATTGCCGCCAAGCACGGCGTGGGCCTTAAGTATGAGGCCGCCGTTGGCGGCGGCGTGCCGATCATAGGGCCCTTCCAGCACGACCTCTTAGCCAATGAGATAAAGGGCGTATACGCCATTATAAACGGCACCACCAATTTCATCCTCACCCGTATGGCCAAGGACGGTATGGACTTCCCCTCGGCGTTAGCGCGGGCGCAGGAGTTGGGCTATGCTGAGGCTAACCCGCGTGACGATGTGGAAGGCATAGACTCCTCCTATAAGCTGGCCATACTTTCCTCGCTGGCCTTTCACGGTCAGGTCCACCCCGATGACGTCTACCGCGAGGGTATATCTCGCCTGGGGCGGCGCGACTTCCGCTATGCCGCCGAGTGGGGATTCGCCATAAAACTCCTGGCAATCGCCAAGAGGAGCAATGGCTTCATTGAGGTCAGGGTTCACCCTGTGTTCATACCGCAGGATAACCTGCTGGCCAAGGTGGAGGGGGTGTATAACGCTATACTAGTTGAGGGTGATTTGGTGGGCAAGGTGCTGTTCTTTGGCGAGGGTGCTGGCCCGTCGGCCACCTCTAGCGCTGTGGTGGCCAATATCATCGCCTCGGCCAAGGAAATATTGGGCGGTTCCGGCGGCAAGGTGGCATTTAATTTTAGCAAGCCTGTCCAGATAAAGCCCATGGCCGAGATTGAGACCCGCTATTACGTGCGCCTGAATATCGCCGACAGCCCCGGTGTCCTGGCCCGCATATCGGCGGTATTGGGGGAGCAGGATATCAGCATACAGTCCGTTATCCAGAAGCTAATAGACCCCGTGGCCAAGACGGCGGAGATAGTTATAATGACACATCCCGCCAGGGAGAAAGCCATGCAAGATGCCCTGGATAAATTGGCCCAGTTGGATGTGGTCAAGGAGATAAGCAATTTCATAAGGGTGGAAGCTTGAGGAGAGATGTGAAACGAGGTGTTCTTGAGACCTATAAAGATTACCTTCCCGTAACATCGCGGACGCCGATCTTCACCATAGGCGAGGGCGATACCCCCCTGGTCAGGTGTCCCCGCCTGGAGGAGGAGATAGGGTGCGCAGAGCTGTACTTCAAGCTGGAGGGGTGTAACCCCACCGGCTCCTTTAAGGATCGGGGTATGGTAATGGCCGTAGCCAAGGCCATTGAGGAGGGGAGCAAGGTGGTCATGTGCGCCTCCACGGGCAACACCAGCGCCTCCGCCGCTGCCTTCGCCGCTTACTTTGGCTTGAGCGCGGTTATAGTTATCCCCAAGGCCAAGATAGCCGTGGGCAAGCTGGCGCAGGCCATAATATACAAGGCCAAGATAGTGAGCGTGGAGGGTAACTTTGACCAGGCCTTGACTATAGTGAGGGAGCTTACCCAGAAGCATCCCGTAACACTGGTTAACTCGGTAAACCCCTATCGTATAGAAGGGCAGAAGACCGCTTCGTTTGAGATTATAGACAAGCTGGGAGATGCCCCCGACTACCTCTTTATACCGGTGGGCAACGCCGGCAATATAACCGCATACTGGAAGGGCTTTAAGGAGTATTACGATAAGGGAAAATCCACCCTTAAGCCCCAGATGATGGGATTCCAGGCTGAGGGTGCCGCCCCAATAGTGCGCGGCAAGCCCGTGAAGTCGCCGGAGACGGTAGCCACGGCGATACGTATAGGTAACCCAACCAGCTGGCAGAAGGCGGAGGCCGCCCGCGACGAGTCGGGCGGAGTTATAGATATGGTGAGCGACGAGGAGATACTTTCGGCGCAGTCGGAGCTGGCGGCTAAGGGCGGCGTATTCGGCGAGCCGGCATCAGCAGCCTCGCTGGCGGGAGTTATAAAGATGTCCCGCGCGGGGCTTGACCTCTCTCGGAGCAGAGTGGTCTGTGTTGTTACGGGGACTGGCCTTAAGGACACCGATGTTGCCATCAAGAAGGCCGAGCCCTTTTTAGAGCTCCCCGCCGATTTAGATGCGGTGGAGAAGGCTCTGGGCTGGGACTCATTAGGAGGAATAAGTGATTGACCAAGAAGCAGTAAAGCAGGCGGTGACCTCTATTATCAAGGCCATCGGTGAAGACCCCGATAGAGAGGGGCTTAAAGGCACCCCCCGTCGTGTGGCCGAGATGTATGCCGAGATATTCGGGGGCCTTCATAAGGACCCACGCAATGAGCTTAGCGTGGTATATGAGGCCGGGCATAGAGAGATGGTGGTTCTGAGGGACATACCATTCTACTCCATGTGCGAGCACCACTTGCTGCCCTTCTACGGAGTGGCCCACATAGGCTATATCCCAGATGCCGATGGCAGGGTGGTGGGCATAAGCAAGTTGGCCCGGGTGGTGGAGATAGTGGCGCGGCGGCCCCAAATTCAGGAGAGGATGACCACCGAGATAGCCGATGCCATAATGGACGGCTTGGCCCCGGCGGGGGTGGTGGTGGTGGTCAAGGCGGAGCACATGTGTATGGTTATGCGGGGCATAAAAAAGCCGGGGGCATCCATCACAACCTCGGCCATACGGGGCGTCTTCAGGACTCACGCCGATACCAGGGCTGAGTTTTTCTCCCTGGTGCAGGCCAGGAACTCCCGCTAAAGGGGGCGGTTTTATTCGCCCATAATTTTTAAGAGCACCTGCCTACTGCGTGGGCGGTTGTCGAAGTCCACCACGATCACCTGTTGCCAGGTGCCCAGATCCAGCTTGCCGGCAGTGAATGGTATCACCAGCGAGGCGCCCAGCAGAGAGGCGCGGACGTGGGAGTAGCCGTTGCCATCTCCCCAGCGCTCGTTGTGGTCGTAGGGTATGTCGCGGGGGGCTACGCGATCCCACATGCGGGGGAAGTCTTCCAAAAGCCCGGGCTCGTACTCTATGGTAGTCACGGCGGCGGTAGAGCCGCTTACGAACACGGTCACGGTGCCGCTTTTAATCCCGGCCTGGGCGACCTCGGCTGCCACCTGGGAGGTGATGTCTATCATATCACCCTCCCCCTTTGTATCAAAGCTCATCTTAGCGGTGACTATCATCATGACTCCTGCCAGATTATATCCCCAAGGTTAAACACCGGCCCGTCCTTGCATACCTTCCTTAAACCCTGCCTGGTCTTTATGGTGCAGCCGTAGCATATACCCACCCCGCACCCCATCCGCACCTCCAGGGATATTTGTATGGGCTTGTCTTGTATGCTTGATAGCTTGCTAATAGATTCATACATTGGCATTGGGCCACAGGCGTAAATATCCCGTATCTCGTCAAACCCTTCATATTGTAAATGCATATTAGCCCAAGATGTGGTTACGAGACCCTGGAATCCCGCCGAGCCGTCCTCGGTGGTGTGGATTATTTCAATGCCCGATGGCAGGAACCTGTCGGGTAGCAGGTAGGCCGAGTTACGTGCGCCGATCAAGAGCTTTACATCCTTACCCTGTTTAGCGACTTCGTCGGCCAGGAACGTGAGCGGTGCTATGCCCATGCCCCCCGCCACCAGCAGGATATTTTTGGCCTTTTTATCCAGGGCGAAGCCGTTGCCTAAGGGGCCGATTATGCCTACGGCATCGCCTTCTTTAAGCCGGGCCAGGTGCTCTGTGCCCTGCCCCACTATATTGAACAGCAGGGCGATTTTGCCGCCTTCAGTGCGGTGGATACTTAAAGGGCGGCGCAGGAAGCTTTCCTCCCCGCAGTCCACCATGACGAACTGCCCCGGCGAGGCCTTGGCAGATAGGGGGGGTGCCTCCAGCCATATAAGATGGGCGTTCGGCATGACCACCTGGTTTGATATAACGGTTGCACGCTCGTTATACAAGCTTATTTGCTCTCTCCCTCCCTATATGCGGGCAGGGGGTTGATGTTGTATATCTGGCCGCCGTTCACCAACGCCGCCGCCGCGGCAGCGGCGGTATCCAGAGAGGTGAAGCAGGGTATGCGCCTCTCGACCACGGTGCGGCGGATCTCAAAGCCGTCCCTCAAAGGAGCGCTGTCACCGGTCATTGTGTTCACCACGGCGTTCACAGTGCCATCTTTTATAATATCTATGACGTTGGGATGGCCCTGGCCCAGCTTCTTATGGATTGCGGTTGCGGTCATCCCTGCGGCCTGTATCATGGCGGCGGTGCCCTCGGTGGCATAGAGGCGATAGCCTGCCTCGGCGAAACGGCGTATCAAAGGCAGCGCCTCTGGCTTGTCCCTATCAGCGATGCTTAGGAGTATGGATCCTTTAGGTGGCAGCATCAGCCCGGCGGCCATAAGCACCTTGGCCATGGCGGCCTCAAAGGTGTGGTCTATGCCCATCACCTCTCCAGTGGACTTCATCTCTGGCCCCAGGTAGGTGTCCACACCGACCAGCTTGGACATGGAGAACACAGGCGCCTTTATGGCTACCAGCTTCTTGGCGGGCCACAGCCCGGTCTCATAACCCTGGTCTTTAAGGCTCTTGCCCAGCATAACCTGGGTGGCTACGTTTACCATGGGCACGCCGGTTACCTTGGAGATGAAGGGTATGGTCCGACTGGCCCTGGGATTTACCTCCAGGACGTATACCGAAGACTTCTCGCCGTCCGGCATTATGACGAACTGTATGTTCATAAGCCCCCGCATTCCCAGCCCTAGCCCTATCTTTACAGTGTGGTCTACTATGTTGTCTATCTCCTGCTGGGTGAGGTTTATGCCGGGGTAGACGGCCATGGAGTCGCCGCTGTGGACTCCGGCCCTCTCCACGTGCTCCATTATGCCCGGTATGAGGACACGCTCGCCGTCGCCCACGGCGTCCACCTCTACCTCCTTGCCCTGCAGGTATTTATCTATAAGTATGGGGTGCTTGGTGTCCAGCTCTATGGCCATACCCATGTAGCGGATAAGCTCGGTGGCGTTGTGGACTATCTCCATGGCGCGTCCCCCCAGCACGTAACTGGGGCGCACCAGCACCGGGTAGCCTATGAGCTTGGCGGTGTTTAGCGCCTCGTCCACGGAGGTCACTCCCGCACCTGGCGGCTGGGGTATGCCCAGGTCGTTCAAGAAGCGCTCGAAGCGGCGCCTGTCCTCGGCCAGGTCTATCACGTCGGCGCCGGAACCCAAGATGGGCATGCCGCTCCTTGAGATTGGCTCGGCCAGGTTTATCGCCGTCTGACCCCCGAACTGGACTATTGAGGGGGTGGGGCGGCCGTTGGACTCATTCTCCAGTATGTCGCGCAGGCTCTCCTCGTCCAGGGCCTCAAAGTAGAGGCGGCTGGAGGTGTCGAAGTCGGTGGAGACGGTCTCCGGGTTGGAGTTCACCATTATGCTCTCATACCCAGCTTCCTGGAGCGCCCAGGCGGAGTGCACGCTGCAGTAGTCGAACTCTATGCCCTGGCCGATGCGTATCGGGCCGGAGCCGATGACAATGGCTTTATCGTTGTGTGAGGTTTCAGCCTCGTTCTCTTCTTCATAGGTGCTGTAGAAGTATGGGGTGGCGGCGTCAAACTCGGCGGCGCAGGTATCCACCATCTTGTATACGGGGCGGATATCCCGCTCGTGGCGGAGTTCCCTCACCTGCTCGGGGAGCTTGTCGGCCAGGGTGCCTATCTGCTCGTCTGAGAAGCCCATTCGCTTGGACTGCCTTAGAAGCTCAGGGGTGAGGGGTTGGGCGAGCAGCGTCTTCTCCATCTCCACGATGTTTATAAGCTTATCCAAGAACCATAGGTCTATGCCGGTGTGCTCGTGTATGGCCTGGGGGGTTATGCCTCTTCTGAGCGCGGCTATTACCGCCCACATGCGCAGGTCGTTGGGGTGGAGGGGGTAGGAGGTCAGCTTATTGTCGTTGCCCCACTCTCTGCCCTCCCATAAGAGTGACTTATGCCCGAACTCCAGGGAGCGCACCGCCTTCTGGAGTGCCGCCTCGAAGGTGCGGTCTATGGCCATCACCTCGCCGGTGGCCTTCATCTGGGTGCCGGTGACGCGGTCGCCGGAGGCGAACTTATCGAAGGGCCAGCGTGGTATCTTCACCACCACGTAGTCCAGGGCCGGCTCGAAGGCGGCCACCGTCTTGCCGGTAACGGCGTTGGGTATTTCGTCCAGGGTTTTGCCCACCGCTATCTTGGCCGCCACGCGGGCGATGGGGTAGCCGGTGGCCTTGCTGGCCAGCGCCGAGGAGCGGCTGACACGGGGGTTCACCTCTATTACATAATACTGCTCGCTGGCAGGGTCCAGGGCGAACTGCACATTGCAGCCACCCTCCACCCCCAGGGCGCGGATAATATTCAGGCTGGCGGTGCGCAGCATCTGATAGTCCTTGTTGGAAAGCGTCTGGCTGGGCGCCACCACTATGCTGTCGCCGGTGTGTATGCCCATGGGGTCTATGTTCTCCATGTTACATACCGTTATGCAGTTATCGGCGCCGTCGCGCATTACCTCGTACTCCAGCTCCTTCCAGCCGATTACGGATTGCTCTAAGAGCACCTGGTTTATGGGGCTGGCGGCAAGTCCGCCTGCGGTTATAGACTCAAACTCGCCGCGGGTGTGGGCGATGCCTCCCCCCGTCCCCCCCAGGGTGTAGGCGGGGCGGATTACTATGGGCAGCCCTAGCCTGGCGACAACTTCGCGCGCCTCTTCCATGGTGGTCACGGTGGAGCTATCTGGCACCGGCTCGCCTATATCTATGAGCATATTCTTGAATAGCTCGCGGTCCTCGGCGTTCCTGATGGTCTCTATGGGCGTGCCCAGCACACGGACGTTATATTTATCCAGGACTCCGGAATCGGCCAGGTCAACCGCCAGGTTCAGGCCAGTCTGGCCGCCCAGTGTGGGCAGCAGGCCGTCGGGGCGCTCACGTTCTATGATGCGGCTTACGGACTCCACGGTGAGGGGCTCTATGTAGATGATGTCGGCTATCTCCTCGTCGGTCATGATGGTGGCAGGGTTGGAGTTCACCAGCACGGAGGTAACGCCCTCCTCGCGCATGGCCTTGCACGCCTGAGTGCCGGCGTAGTCGAACTCCGCCGCCTGCCCGATGATGATGGGCCCGGAGCCGATAATTAAGACTTTTTTAGGTTTCAAGCGTTACTCCTGTGGTGGCGTTTTTACAACTTTCAGCATACCGTAGGCATGTAGTTCTCTAACTATACCTATAAAAGCGTCCGTCATATTGTCTTGCTTGAAGCTCTCCCTGACCTTTGGCCTGATGTTTGAAGGAAATTCTGCCCCTTCCTCAAGCAGATAGATTATCCTGCCTGGGTGCGTTTCCTGGGCGAGGCCTGTTTCGTGGATTACGTTCTGCCTTGGCTGTAGTTTGCCTTTCACCTCATCATCGCCTGTGGCCAGGATAATCACAAAGCTAGCTTGGCCAAGATATAGATTTACCTTATCTGGCAGGTCTTTATCTAAACTCGCTTGCTTTTTTACAATGAGGGGGGTTATTCCTAGTGCTTCTATGAATTCTTCTAGTTTGCGTAGGGCTGTGCTTTCTGTGCCATGTGAGATGAAGGCCTTGGGAGGCACTGGTTGTAGTATTTCTTCGGGGGGCACTTGGATAGCACGGTGTTCTTCTAAAAGCTCGTATTTCTGTATTATTATTTTTAGTGCCGTTTCTTTTGCGGTGATGTCTTCTTGATAATGTGTTACGGGCTCACCTGTTTCTATTCCCGCAATACGCATCGGAATGACGTTGCTCTCGTATTTAGCTGAAGTAAAGGTTTCTTTATCTTCTGGCTCTAGGCCTGCGCGGATGATATCGGTTACTTTAGCCGTCCATAGTTTAAAATCGGAGCTATCTTCAGGGGATTGCCTGACTGAAGGCACATCATCACGGCAACCCTTTAATAATTCTAGCGCCTCTCTCTTGTCTATCTTATCCATCTACCTCACCCCCTTCCCCGAAATCCCTCTCCTTCTCCCTTTACCAAAGGGAGAGGTTCTTTATCCCCCTACACCCTCCGCACCTGCCAGTCTTCGTCCACCCACAGCCCTATTACCTCCACCCCCAACTCCCAGCCCCGGACGGTCTTCACGGCGGCTGCTATGTGCTCCATCTGTGCGGCCTTGTCCGCCGGGTTGCCGGCGCAGTCGTGGTGGCCCACCACGGCGACCAGCCTGGACTCATGGCGTCCCACCGATATCTCAACCCTGCTTTTTATGGACTCCACCCTGGCTTTATCTGTGTTCTGGGCCAGTATCTTGTTGGGGCCCGCCTCCGTTATGGCGTCCACGTAGTCTGCTCCGTAGCTCTCTTTTATATACTGAATTACCGGCAGCTGTGTCCTGCCGTCCATGCAGTTGATTGCGGTGGCGAACCTGCCGCTCACTGCTTCACTCCCATGTTCTCCATAAACCTCTCAAACAGGTACATGTTGTCCCAGGGGCCGGGGGAGGCCTCGGAGTGGTACTGTATGGCGAACACGGGAAGCTCCCTGTGCCGGAGCCCTTCGACGGTGTTGTCGTTCAGGTTTATGTGAGTAACCTCCAGGCCGTCCTTCAGGGTGTCCGGGTTAATGGCATAGCCGTGGTTCTGAGCGGTTATATACACCCGCCCCGTGTCCATATCCCGAACGGGGTGGTTGCCGCCGCGGTGGCCGAACTTTAGTTTGAAGGTCTCGGCGCCGAAGGCGCGGGCGATAAGCTGGCTGCCCAGGCATATGCCCATTATGGGTTTTTTATCTATGAGCTTCTTCACCGTCTCCGTGGCGTAGTCTAAAAGCTGGGGGTCTCCGGGGCCGGGGGAGAGCATTATGCCGTCCGGCTCCATACCCAATATCTCCTCCGCCGACGTGGTGCAGGGCACAGCGGTCACGTCGCAGCCCAGCTTCGTCAGTATGCGCAGTATGTTGTATTTAAGCCCGCAGTCAAACACCACCACCTTGCGTGTTGCCTTGTTCTCTCTTTTACCCGTAAGAGGCCAGTTATAGGGCTTATCAGTGCTCACCTGCTTAACGAAGTCCTCCGAGCCGTAGGCAGGCCGTTTCTTAAGCTCCTTTAGGGCGTCTTGGGGGTCTTTTTGGGTGATTATGCCCATCATCACGCCCTGGGTGCGCAATTTGCGGGTTATGGCGCGGGTATCCACACCGTAGATAGCGGGTATGTTGTGCGTTTTCAAAAAGGTGGCCAGGGTGGCCGCATTAAGGTAGTGGTTAGGCTTTAAACACTCCTCGCGCACCACGAAGCCCCTCACCCGTATCCTGGCGGACTCCATATCGGCTTCGTTGGTGCCATAGTTCCCAATCAGGGGGTAGGTGGGCACCAGTATCTGGCCGGCGTAGGAGGGGTCGGTGAGCATCTCCTGGTAACCTATCATGCTGGTGTTGAATACCACCTCGCCGTGGATATCGTCCTCCGTCCCGAAGCCGAAGCCTTGATATGCGGAGCCGTCCTCCAGGACCAGGGTTGTTTTCGTGGCCATCAGCCCTCCTTTAACTGTAGGGATTCGTCTTTATAGGCCATCTCGCCCTCGGCTATGGTGGCCATCACCCTGCCTTTAAGTGTTTCGCCGGCAAGCGGAGTGTTCTTACCTTTTGAGAGGAACTCCTCCGTGTTCACCGTCCACTCCCGCTCGGGGTCAAAGACAGTTATATCGGCAGGAGCGCCCACGGCTAGAGTGCCCAGGTCGTCGCGGTTGATTATCTTTGCTGGCCCAGTGGTGAGCCTGGCTATCACCGTGACCATGTCCAGCCGTTTTGAGTGAACCAGACCCATAAGGCTGCCCAGCGCGGTCTCAAAGCCGCTTATACCGAAGGGGGCGGTTTGGAAATCGGTCTGCTTCTCCTTCTTAGCGTGGGGGGCGTGATCGGTGGCGATGGCATCTATAACGCCCGCGCTCAAACCCTTCGCCAAGGCGAGGTTGTCTGCCTTTGTCCTCAAGGGCGGGTTCACCTTGGCGGAGGTGTTCATGCCCTTCACCCTCTCCTCGGTTAGGGTTAGGTGGTGGGGGGTTACCTCGGCGGTTACCTTGATGCCCTTCTCCTTGGCCTCGCGTATGAGATTGACCGAGCCTTCCGTAGACACATGCGCGATGTGGACGTGGGCTGAGGTGAGCATAGCCAGCTGAAGATCGCGGGAGACGATAATCTCCTCGGCGGCCATCGGTATGCCTTTAAGTCCCAGCTCCTTGGCCGTCTTGCCCTCGTTCATTACGCCGTCTTCGGATATGGACGTATCCTCGCAGTGGTCTATTATGGGTATGCTTAAGTTACGGCCTTCCTCCAGGGCGCGGCACATAATCTCAGCGTCCATTACCGTGTCGCCGTCGTCGCTCAAACCCACAACCCCGCACTCCATAATCTCGTCTATGTTAGCAAGCTGCTTACCCTTCCTCGCCTGGGATATACAGCCGATGAACAGCACACGTATAGGGCAGGGGTCGGCTAGGGAGTTTACATGGTTAAGGGTGAAGCGGTTATCCAGGGGCGGTTTGGTATTGGGCATGGCGCAGATGGTGGTGAATCCGCCCTTGGCGGCGGCCTTGGCGCCGCTTGCTATGGTCTCTTTATGCTCATACCCTGGTTGCCTGAGGTGGCAGTGTAGGTCTATGAACCCCGGAGATACCACCAGCCCTGAGGCGGGCAGCACTGAATAACCGCCCTGGGGTGGTTGCTCGTCGGCTGCTCCCATCCAGGATATCTTGCCCTCTCTTATGAGCAGGCTGCCCGTCTTATCCATCCCCCTCCCGGGGTCTATTATCCGTCCGCCCTTTATAAGAAGTGGTTTCACTCTTTCTCTCCTCTGGCATCGCTCTCGCCTTTGCCCTCCGCCTTGGCATAGTGGCTGGGCTTGAAACCCTGTGCCTCAGCCGCCTGGGTGGAGGGGAAGCATATAAGGTTCTCCGTCCTTATCTTTCGGGCCCAGTGGCTATTTGCGCTATGGTATCTCTTGTGCTCCAGCATTCTCTCGTGCCACTCCGCGCTGGCGATGAATGGTGGCGATATCTCGTGCTCGCAGTAGATGCAACGCAGCGTGAGCGGCTCCACGCTCACTATATGGAACTGGGGCGCCAGGTATTTTTTCTCCGTGTCCTTGGTGGTTACGCACTTGGGGTTGGGGCAGCTAAGGCCGCTTATGCGGTTGTAGAGCGGGTATCGCCTGATGCGGGAAGGGGATTCCTCGCTTGCTAGAGGAGACTTTCTCACCCCCAGCAACAAGGATATCAGCGCCATGCGCACCGGCACTCCCCTGGCCGCCTGCTTGAAGTACATGCTCCTGGGATCGGCGTCCACCTCGTAGGCCAACTCGTCCACGCGGGGCAAGGGGTGCATGATGATGGTCTTGATGAACTCGCGCTCCTTTAGAAGCTTGCCGTCCACAACGGGGTACTGCTCCGATGCCTGCGTATCACCTGGGGCTAGGTCTATCCTCTCCTTCTGTAACCTGGTTACATAAAGGGCATCTACCCCCTTTTCCAGCTCCACCTCTACGCTGATATCGGGCATCATGGCCAGTTGGTGGGGGCTGTTCGGCGTCATATAGACTGCATCCAGGGGCAGGCACTCCTTGTCGGTGCCCTGGCTATGGGGCTGATAGCGGCGCACCTCACCGCCGTATTCGGTGTTCAGCTTTCGGATTACGTGCTCCGGCAGCTCCAGCCCAGGGCCGGGGCGGAACAGTATGGTGGCTCCGAAGCGCGCCAGGGCGAATGTAAGCGAGTGTATGGTACGCCCGTATTTAAGGTCCCCCCACAGGGCTATCTTGAGGCCTGAGAGGGTCTTTCTCTCCGTCTTTATGGTGTAGAGGTCGCACAGGGTTTGGGTGGGGTGCTCGTGGCTGCCGTCGCCGGCGTTTATAACCGGCACACCGGCGTAGTCGGCCATCACCTTGGCCGCCCCTTCCCAGGGGTGGCGTATCACGATTATATCGGCATAGCTACCGATTACACGAGCCATATCAGCTATGCTCTCTCCCTTGGCCATGGCGGTGCCCTTGGCATCCACAACCGTGATCACACTGCCCCCCAAGCGGTGCATAGCCGTCTCAAAGGAGAGCCTGGTCCTGGTGCTGGGTTCGAAGAACAGGCTGGCCATAACATAGCCCTTCATGAGGCCGTGCTGGCCTCTTATGTCGGCCGACATCTCGTCGACGAGGCTGAACAGGGACTCTATCTCTCCGTTGGAGAGGTCGTCCACGCTTACCAGGCTCCTGCCGGCCAGGGTCATTTTATTGTCCTCGTTGGTTTTCATACCCTCGTCAAGCTGCCCTTGTCTTTATTCTGGGGAGATATGGTGGTTATGGATACCTCATCCAGGCCGTCGGTCTCCATAAGTTGCACCTGTATCAGCTCGTCCTTGGCGCTGGGGACGTTCTTACCCACATAGTTGGCCCTTATTGGCATCTCGCGGTGGCCGCGGTCTACCAGCACCGCCAATTGGATTAGCCGGGGGCGGCCCAGGTCTATCAGGGCATCCATGGCGGCGCGGACGCTGCGTCCGGTGTAGAGAACGTCATCCACCAGTATCACTGAGCGGCCGGCCACGTCCGTGGGGATGTCCGTATGCTCCACCTTGGGCTGTTCGCCGCGGGCGGTGAGGTCATCGCGGTAGGGGCGTATGTCCAGCTTCCCCACCGGCGTCTTGAGGCCCTCAAAGCGCTCTATGGAGTCAGCCAGTCGCCTGGCCAGGGGAACTCCCCTGGTATGCATACCCACCAGCAGGAGCTGGTCCAAAGCCCCATTACGCTCTATTATCTCATGGGCGATGCGCGCCAGGGTGCGTCTGATGTCCTCCGGCGCCATTATCACCTTTTTGGCCACTAAAAAACCCCTTACCTTCTACCGGCAAGGGGTCTGGTTACGCTGTTTCCCATTCCTTGCCGGTCTCTCGGGACCAGCTTAAAGGTCGCTTACTAAGCATATATGATACCACATTACCGTATGCTGTGACAAGCTCTGATTTGGGGTTGGTTGCCCTTTGCAGGTATTGACTAAAGGGGCCTTTTGGATTATATAGATGTTTAAGCACAAGTGAAGGAGGATAGTCCGTTGTCTAAAGAATTGAAGCAAAAGATGAGGCAGGTGGGTGCTGACGAGGGGTTTGAGTTCTTTGGGGTGGTGGACGCCGACGAGTTGGGCCAGGTGCCCTTTCCCCCCCACCGTTGCCTGGAGACGCCCAGGGACTTCCTGCCTCAGGCCAAGAGCGTCCTGGTCTACGGTATGCATGTCTGGGACCCGCTGTTTAACGCTGTTGTGACCTCGGTGATATCTGATAAAGACATACCCTTCGACGACGTCCCTGGCTCTCAGTATTACAACCTCTACTACGAGCTTACCGAGGCGCGGGCGCACCGCGTGGCGCAGGCGCTGCGTGATGAGGGGTATAAAGCAGTGGTGACCCACTTCGTCCATGCCAAGGTGGCGGCGCATCTGGCCGGCCTGGGCTGGATAGGCAAACAGACGCTTTGCATCACCCCCCTCCTTGGCCCCAGGGTGCGGTTCTGCTCCATAGTAACAGACGCGGTGTTGCCCGCTGACGAGCCCTTCACCGAGGACCTCTGCGGCGACTGTGAGCTGTGCGTGGAGTCCTGCCCCACCAAGGCCGTAATACCCGGCCCTTCCCAGGGGGTGGAGCCGGGGAAGAAGGTGGACTTCTGGAAGTGCATAGTCCCGCAGGAGATGGTGGCCGAGCCCAGCGATGGCTGGCAGAAGTATGCTAAGAAGTATACTAAGCGCGGCTTTACGGAATGCTTAATCTGCCACGATGTCTGCCCCATTGGCAAGGAGGAGCACGAACGGCGGCTCAGGCAATATACTGCCAAGCCTAAGGCATAACCCGACATCGGGAAGGGTCTATAGATTATGCTTGAAGTATCCCCGTGTGCGACGGCACAGCCAGACCAGGAAGAGCATAAAAGGGACCTCGGTAAGAATGCCCACAACCGTGGCTAGCGATGCCCCGGAGGTGATACCGAAGACGGTGGTGGCCACCGCAACTGCCACCTCAAAGTGGTTGCTGCCGGCGATTATTGCGGTGGGGGCGGCGTCCTCATAGGGGAGACGCGTGAATTTGGCTATGCCATAGGTTATGCCGAAGACGAGCAAGATGTTAAGGAAGATGGGCAGCGCCAGCATGCCCACCACAGCTGGCCTCTCCACGATTACGTTGCCCTGCATTATGAACAGCACCACCAGTGTGCAAAGCAGCGCGATTATCGATATCATGCGCATCCTGCCGGTCATCTTGGAGGCGAACCACTCGCTGCCGCGATGGGTCAGTGCCCAGCGTCGGGTGAGGTAGCCCAAGAGTAGGGGGGTGCCGATGTATATCCCCACGGTAAAGGCTATTGTGTTCCATGGTACTGTTATGCCTGAGATACCGAGCAGCAGACGGGCTAAGGGAGCATAGAGGGCTACCATAACCAGCGAGTTGATGGCAGTCATCACCAGGGTGTGCCCCATGTTGCCTCGTGCCAGGTGGCTCCACATAAGTACCATTGCGGTGCAGGGGGCAACGCCTAGCAGTATCAACCCTGCTTGGTATGACTGTGCCGCCTCTGCGGGCAGGTACCCTTTGAAAACAACGGTAAGGAAAAACATGCCCAGCAGAGCCATGGTGAAGGGTTTTATAGCCCAGTTGGCGACGAGGGTGATGGCGATGGGTTTGGGTGCCTTGCCTGCCTTTATCACCTGCCCGAAGGGTATCTGCACCATTATGGGGTATATCATCAGGAACAGGCAGATAGCCACCGGTATGGATACGCCGGCATAGGTAAACTTGCCCACGGTTGCGGACAGGTGGGGGAATGCCCGCCCTAAACCTATGCCAGCACCGATACAGAGTGCCACCCACAGAGTAAGGTATTTATCCCATAGACCCAGATGCCTCTCGTCCGTTTGCCTCGCTTTAGCCTCGGCCATGCCAGTTGTCCCTTCCTCGTTACTTCAAGCCACATCCGGGGCCTGTCCTCACGGCTCGGGCAAGCCTATCAATATCCTGCTGAAACACCTCGTCTGAAAGCGGCGCCGTTTTTAGCAGCTTTATGATGTCCCTTATGTAGGGGCTTTCCATGCCGCGGTTTACCGAATAGACGGTCCATAACCCCTCACTTTGTGCTTTAAGAAAACCGGTGTCCTTAAGGATGCGCAAGTTGCGCGAGGCCCTGGATTGTGAGATATCCAGGGCCTGCATTATCTCGCAGACACAGCAACTTCTCTTGAGTAAAACCCGCATTATGCGAAGCCTGGTTTCGTCAGATAGGGCCTTGAAAACCTTGATGGCGTCATCCATAACTATACCCCTATATGCGCATATATGAATATATTATACGATGTGGGGTATAATTTTTCAATGGTTTTGTGGCCGATGCGGCTAGGTGTTATAATATAATAAGTAAATGGATATTCTGGCCGGGCTTAACATTGCGCAAAGAGAAGCGGTAGAGGCGATAGACGGGCCGGTACTCATATTAGCCGGCCCCGGCAGCGGCAAAACCAGGGTTATCACCCATCGTGTTGCATATCTTATCAAGGTATGCGGCGTCAGTCCGCGCCATATTCTGGCGGTGACTTTCACCAACAAGGCCGCCAGGGAGATGAAGGACAGGCTCAACAAGCTGTGCGGCTCTCATATCAAGGAGCTCACGGTAGGCACTTTCCACTCCATATGCGCCCGTATCCTGCGTATAGACGGCGAGGCTGTGGGTGTTAGCCCTCGCTTTGTCATCTACGATGAGGATGATCAGATAGACGTCTTGAAGCGCAGTATCCAGGAGGCGGGTTTTGACCCCAAGCAGTATGCCCCCCGTTCCATAGCGGCGGCGATACGCTCCGCCAAGGCGCGGGTTATATCCCCCAAAGAGTATACCCATCATGGCCGCAGCTACTTTGAGGAAGTGGTACAGCGGGTTTACGAATGCTACCAGCGCCTGCTCACTGACAGCAACGCCCTGGACTTCGACGATCTGCTTATGAAGACGGTGCTCCTGATGCGCCGCCATCCCGATGTGGCCGGGCGCTACCAGAAACGCTATCAGTATGTTCAGGTAGACGAGTTCCAGGATACCAACCTGGTCCAGTATGAGCTGGTAAGGCACTTGGGGGCGGGGTCCCATAATGTATGTGTCGTGGGCGACCCCGACCAGTCCATATACGCTTGGCGCTTTGCCGACCTGCGCAATATATTGCACTTTGAGAAGGACTACCCTGATGCCAGGGTGGTGCTTCTAGAGCAGAATTATCGCTCCACCAAGAGGATACTGGATACTGCCTCCCGCCTCATCAAGGCCAACTCGCGCCGCAAGCATAAGGGGTTGTGGACCGATAACGACGAGGGGGAGTCCCCTCAGGTGGTGGAGACCTATACCGAGCAGGAGGAGGCCCAGTATGTGGTGGGGGAGATAGAGTCCCTGGTGCGTCGGGGTGAGGTCTCTCTTGCCGACTGTGCCGTGATGTTCCGCACCAATGCCCAGTCCAGGGTGCTGGAGGAGGCCTTTATACGCTACGGCCTGTCCTACAAGCTGGTGTCGGGCACTCGTTTCTATGAGAGGCGTGAGGTCAAGGACATAATCGCTTACCTGCGTATTATACAGAACCCCAGCGATTTAGTGAGCCTGGGGCGGATAATTAATGTCCCTCAGCGCGGCATTGGGCAGCAGAGCATGGCCAAGCTGTCTATCTGGGCGCAGTCCCTGGGGGTCTCCCAGTACGATGCCCTGGGCATGCTGGGGGGGGGTGAGGATGTGGAGCACCCCTTCAACCCCCGCATTTTAAGGGCGCTTACGGACTTCGCCGCGCTTATTAAGGATTTGGTGGAGCAGGGGGGGCGTCTGGGACTGGTGGCCCTTTTAGACAAGGTCTTGGATGCCTCCGGCTATAAGAAATACCTCTTGGCTCAGGTGGGTGGTGAGGAGAGGTGGGACAACGTGCTGGAGCTCCGCACCCTGGCGCAGCAGTATAATGATATGCCTCCGCCGGAGGGGCTGGCCGCCTTCCTGGAGGGAGTAACCCTGGTGTCCGACGTGGATGGCCTGGACGAGAGCGCGGAGGGGGTCACCCTCATCACGCTGCATCAGGCAAAGGGTCTTGAGTTTCCGGTTGTGTTTATCGTGGGCATGGAGGACGGCATACTGCCCCACTTCAAGACCTTTGACGAGCCCGTCCAGATGGAGGAGGAGCGCCGCCTGTGCTACGTGGGTATCACCAGGGCCAAGCGCAGGGTGTATCTGGTGCGCGCTTTCAGGAGAAGCCTTATGGGCAGCACCGTGGTCAATAAGCCGTCGCGATTTTTAGATGATATCCCCACTAAGCTGTGCCCTGTCTCTGCTGCCAGGGATCTTAAGGGCAGGTCTGCGGGCGTTCCTGTCACGCCTGCCAAGAGAGAGAGTAGCACCCCGCGTAAGCCCGCCGCGCCGCCGCTGGCGCCGCTTAAGGACGGCAGTCATGTCCGCCATGTCACCTTTGGGGAGGGAGTAGTGGTGCGGTCACAGCCCTCTGGGGACGATGTGGAGGTGGTGGTGGCCTTTGGAGAGGTGGGACTTAAGAAGCTCCTTATGAGATATGCTCGTTTAGAGCAGGTTGACTAACATGCCTATAAGGGTGCTGGACGACAAGGTGGTGTCCCGCATCGCCGCGGGGGAGGTGGTGGAGAGGCCGGCCGCAGTGGTTAAGGAGTTGTTGGAGAACTCACTGGATGCCGGAGCCACCCAGATAGCAGTAGAGACGAGCGATGCCGGCAGGGGGCTCATCAGGGTGTCTGATAACGGGTGGGGAATCCCCCCAGGCGAGGTGGAGGCGGCCTTCAAGCGCCATGCCACCAGTAAGATAAGCCGCTTTGAGGACATATCCTCAATAGATACCCTGGGCTTTCGTGGCGAGGCCCTGCCCAGCATAGCTGCCGTGTCCTCCATGAGCGTAGTAACCGCTGCCGAGGGCGCTGATGGGGCTACTCGGCTGGACCTTGAGGGTGGGGTTGTGGTGGGGCGGGGCACGGAGGCCCGTTCCGGGGGCACGACGGTAGTGGTGCGGGGGCTTTTCGCCAAGATGCCCGCCAGGCTCAAGTTCCTCAAGACTCCCGCCACCGAGAATTCCCATATTGCCGCTGTGGTGGGCAGGTATGCTTTAGCCTTCCCAGAGATCCGCTTCAGCCTTTTACTAGATGGCAAGGAGACCCTCAGGACATCGGGCAGCGGACGGCTCATAGACAGCATAATAAGCATATATGGTGCCGACATCGCCCGTCGCATGATTCCCCTTGAAGATGCTAACGGCGGAGCGCCAATTGGGGTGGGTGGGATGGTGGGTGCCGCCGAGGTGGCGCGCTCAACCAGGCACTACTTGAACCTGTTCGTCAATCGCCGCTGGATAGTAAGCCGGGCCCTATCCTGGGCCGTGGAAGAGGCCTACCACGGTATGATTATGAAACAAAAACACCCCATCGCCATTATAAATATATCCGTAGACCCCACTGCCCTGGATGTAAACATTCACCCAGCTAAGACGGAGGTCAAGTTCGTTCAGGAGCGCGCCGTGTTCTCCGCCGTCCAAAGGGTGGTGCGGATGGCGCTGGTGGGATATACCCCTGTTCCAGAGCTTAAAGAAGCATCGGCTGCCTATGCCACCGCACCATTTAAACTGTCTTCTGAGTCGACTCCTACCGGTAGGCAGGCGGTATATGCTCCCGGCACAGCCCCCGTCCCTCCCACCCCAGCCCGGGTGCTGCCCGCGTTGAGGGTGCTGGGACAGGTGGCGGCTAGCTTTATCGCTGCCGAGGGGCCGGAGGGGCTCTACCTTATAGACCAGCATGCTGCCCATGAGCGCGTCCTCTATGAGCAGATAAGCGAGCAAAGGGGCAGAGGCGGGGTGGAGGTGCAGGGGCTCTTACAGCCTGTTACGGTGGAGGTAACACCCCGGCAGGCGGCGCAGATGGTGGTGCGCTCTTCAGCCCTCACGCGGTACGGCTTTTCTGTAGACCCGTTCGGGGAGAGGACGTTCCTGGTTCGTTCTGTGCCCGCACTGTTAGCCAAGTGCGGTTGGATGGAGGCGCTAACGGAGCTTATGGACACGGGGGGTGGGGACTGGGAGGAGAAGGCAGCTATTTCACTTGCTTGCCACGGCGCTGTGAAGGCGGGGCAGGTGCTATCCTTAGATGAGATGCAGGCCCTCACTCGGGGGCTGGAGGTGGTGTCCTTGCCGCATACTTGTCCCCATGGCAGGCCGACCATAATTCACCTGAGCCTGGACAGGCTTAGGGGAGAATTCGGCAGGAGATAGGACATCACTAATAGGAGTGGTGTTCTATCATGCCCCACCGTTCCAGTGGCCAGATGGATATCCAGGCCTTGCCCACTATGGCATCTTCTTCCACTGTCCAGCCGTTATGGGAGTCGTTGCTGTGGTTGCGGTTGTCCCCCAGCACGAAGTATTTATCCTGTGATATCACCTTTGCTCCCATATCGTAGCGCAGGGGAGCCTTTATATAGGGTTCCTCAAGCGGCATACCGTTAATGTAAACCGTGCCGTTGGCTATTACCACGCTATCGCCGGGGAGTCCTATGATGCGCTTTATAAAGTCGGCCTTCCCGTTTTGAGGGGGAACGAATACTATTATGTCGCCGCGCTCGGGCTCGTTGAAGCGGTAGAACACCCGGTTCACCAACAGCCGCTGACCCGGCTCCAGGCTGGGCTCCATGCTGGAGCCGATGACGTAGAAGTTCTGAATGGTGTTCTGCAACGTAAAGAATATCGCGATGGATATTATTACGGTGGTAACCACTTCACGGGCGGTCTTCTTCATCGTTTAATAGATTATATATTATTGCTAATCGACTTTGCCAGTCCATCTGGTCCAGGCTGGTTGCACATCTTCCAGGCGTGGTGCTAGAATTGATTGACATGACCTATATGGAACAGGCCTTGTCCCTGGCCAGGCTGGCTTTGGGACAGGTAAGCCCTAACCCGGCGGTGGGTGCGGTGATAGTGAATGGGGGGGAGGTGGTAGGGGAGGGCCATACCCAGCCGCCAGGCTCGTCTCATGCCGAGATAATGGCGCTACGCCAAGCGGGAGAGAGGGCCAGGGGGGGCGTGATGTATGTCACCCTGGAGCCCTGCTGCCATCATGGCCGTACCCCGCCCTGTGTGGACGCCATACTCGATGCCGGCATCGCTGAGGTGCATATGGCCATGCTGGACCCCAACCCTCAGGTGGCGGGGAAGGGGTGGGAGAGGCTGGAGGTGGGGGGCGTCGTAACACACCTGGGCGAAGGCGCCGAGGAGGCAGCCATTATCGTGGAGGCCTATGTCAAGTTCATAACCACTGCCGTGCCCTTTGTAACTGCCAAGTTCGCCATGAGCCTGGACGGCAAGATAGCTACCAGACGTGGAGATTCTAAGTGGATAAGCGGAGAGGCAGCGCGGGAAGTGGTGCATAACCTGCGATATATAAACGATGCCGTGATGGTGGGGATAAACACGGTGCTTAAGGACGACCCTGAACTCACCGCCAGGACTGGTGATTGTAAAGAGGGGACTGTGCGGGCGCAACCCTTAAGGGTGGTGGTGGACAGCGACGGCCGCACCCCGCCCTCAGCGCGCCTGCTTGCCGCTGCGGGGAAGACGCTCCTGGCGCTTGCCAGGCCGCTGCGGGCAGGGGAGAAGGAGTCCTTCGCCGTAGCTGACGCTGAGCTTATAGAGGTTGCCTCTCGTGGGGGGGCAGTGAACCTTAAAGAGTTACTAGTGCTTTTGGGGAAGCGCGGAGTTGCAAGTGTCCTGGTGGAGGGAGGTGGCACATTGCTGGGTTCGCTCTTTGATGACGGCTTGGTGGATAAGGTGGTGGCCTTCGTGGCGCCCGTAGTCATCGGGGGCGAAGAGGCTAAGACGGCGGTGGGTGGCAGAGGGGTAGAGAGCCTCTCCCAGGCGCTTAGACTTAAGCGCGTCTCGGTGGAGAGGCTGGGCGACGACGTTATGATAAACGGCTACGTGGAGGCGCGGAGGTAGATATGTTCACCGGTATAGTAGAGGGCATAGGCAGGGTGCGGCAGGCGAGACCCAACGGCCTTATGGTGGAGGCGGGGCAGGTTCTTGAGGGTGTGGGGTTGGGTGACAGCATGTCCGTGAACGGGGTTTGCCTTACCGTTACAGATGTAAGCAATGACGCCTTTAGTGTTGACATAATGTTAGAGACCCTGCGCAGGAGCAACCTGGGTGGGCTAAAAGTTGGGGATAGGGTGAACCTGGAGCGTGCGCTCACCTTGGATAAGGGCATAGGGGGGCACCTGGTTCAGGGGCATATAGATGATACCGGACGTGTTAGGAGAGTGGCGCGGGAGGGGGAGGCGAGCCTTGTAAGCATCGCTGCCCCCCCGGGGGTGATGCGCTACCTGGTGGAGAAAGGCTTCGTAGCCGTGGACGGCGTCAGCCTGACTGTGGTGCGCTGCTCCGGCGACGAGTTCTCCGTGTCCGTGGTGGGTTATACTAAAGAGAACACCACTCTGGGGCATATCAAGGGCGGCGAGACGGTGAATATAGAGGTGGATATCCTGGCCAAGTATGTGGAACGTCTGGGGAGTGGTAGTAGGGGTGTCACCTTGGATCTTCTTGGAGAGCACGGTTTCCTAGAAGACTAATTTTATGGTAAAGTTGAGGTGATATGACAATAGCAACCATTCCTGAAGCGATAGAGGACATAAAACAGGGCAAATTCCTCATCATTGTAGATGATGAGGACAGAGAGAACGAGGGCGACCTGGTCATAGCGGCGGAGAAGGTTTCCTCGGAGGCCATCAATTTTATGGCTAAGCATGCCAGGGGGCTTATATGCATGCCCATCGTGGCCAGCCGCCTGGACGAGTTGGGCGTCCCCCTTATGGTGGGGGATAATACGTCCAAGTTCGCGACCGCCTTCACCGTGTCGGTGGAGGCCAAGCATAAGGTCAGCACCGGCATATCGGCGGCGGATAGGGCGCAGACGGTAAAGGCCATACTGGATAAAAATACCAAGTCTAGCGATCTGGCTCGTCCGGGACACATGTTCCCCTTACGGGCCCGAGATGGGGGAGTGCTGGTGCGGGCCGGACACACCGAGGCGGTAGTGGACATAGCGCGAATGGCCAGCCTCTACCCGGCTGGCGTTATATGCGAGATACTCAATGACGACGGCACCATGGCTAGGCTGCCGCAGTTGGAGGAGATAGGAGCGAAGTTCGGCATCAAGATTATTACCGTGGCCGACCTCATAACCCATCGACGGCGCTGCGAGAAAATGGTGCAGCGGGGGGCCGAGGCCAAGTTGCCCACCAGGTACGGGGAGTTCACCGCAGTGGCCTATAAGAGTGATATAGACACTGATGAGCATGTGGCACTTATATACGGAGATGTTGCTACTCCTGAGCCGGTGCTGGTAAGGGTTCACAGCGAGTGTCTCACCGGAGACGTCTTCGGCAGCATGCGTTGTGACTGCGGAGAGCAGGTGGATCTGGCCATGCGATCTATTGCCCATGAGGGGCGAGGTATCCTGCTCTATATGAGGCAGGAGGGGCGGGGCATAGGCTTCCATAATAAGTTACGTGCCTACGCCTTACAGGACGAGGGCCTGGATACGGTGGAAGCCAACATTTCTCTAGGCTTCGCCGCGGACCTTCGTGACTACGGCATCGGCGCACAAATACTGGCCGACCTGGGCCTTACCCAGATACGGCTGCTGACAAACAACCCCAAGAAGGTCATTGGCCTGGAGGCATACGGGTTGAAGGTGGTGGAGACGGTGCCCATATTGACCTCGCCCAACCCCTATAACCGCCGCTATCTGGAGACCAAGCAGAAGAAGATGGGCCACCAGCTAGAGGTATCTGGCGAAGATTTATGTGAATAAAGTCCGCAACAAGGAGACTTTAATGGAGAAAAACAAGTGTTTTGAGGGCATGCTGGTAGGTAAGGGGCTTAAGTTCAGCCTGGTTATATCCCGCTTCAACGAGCTTATTACCAAGAGACTGCTGGATGGGGCTCTGGACGCCCTGCGACGCCATGGAGTGGCTGATAAAGATATAGAGACCGCGCTGGTCCCGGGTGCCTTTGAGATTCCGTTGGTGGCCAAGAAGCTGGCCCAGACTAATAACTACGATGCCGTAATCTGTCTAGGGGCAGTTATTCGCGGCGGAACGCCGCACTTCGACTACATCTCAAGCGAGGTGACCAAGGGCATTGCCCACGCAGGCATGGAGACTGGACTACCGATTATCTACGGCATAATAACTACGGAGACCCTGGAACAGGCTATAGAGCGGGCAGGTACCAAGATGGGCAATGCCGGCTTTGAGGCAGCCAAGAAGGCCATAGAGATGGCCAACCTGATGAAGAGTATGGAGGGTTAAGAGGGGTCTTCAGTCAGTGATTTTATAGACGGTATCCCCCCTCCTCACCCTCTCGCTTACCTTGATGCCGACGTCATCACCGGGATTGGCCTCGTTGACGACCGCGTTGTCAATCTGCAAGGAGTCCAAGGTGAACTCTAGGTCGGTGGTGTGCCCCTTTATGTGTATCCTGTCGCCGGCCTTAATAGGTGCGCTAAGCTCTACCCCTGCCACCACTGGTCTTGCGAAGAAATCCATCACCTTTCCCACCTCTTTTTCAGCCATCGCTTTCCTCCTTTATGTGTTCGGATACTGCGAGCTTAAAAGCGGGTATAGGGCATAATCATCAGTATACTTTTAGTATAAGGAATAAAACCCCATTAAATCAATGCCTTAAACCAGGTTGGGGCCGCTTTTGACATCGGGGTGGCTATAACCTATAATTAGCCCAGCATTTCACGACCTCACGCTGGTCAAGGAGTAGTCTTGGCGGATAACAAGAAACCTGAGCAGGGAATAGGGACACAGGCCCTGGATGCGGAGAGCATAAAACAGCGGCTGGACGTGTTTGATAACCGTTTGGATAATATAGATTCCATAGTCTCAGCGGTAGCTGAGCGAGTCATGAGCCAGCCTGTTACTCTTGCCATCACCTGTCCTCACTGCGGCGGTAGCGTAGAGGTATCCATAATCGGTAGCCAAAGACCGGGCAAATAACGGCGCATTATCGCATTATCTATCTATGTGGTATCAGGAGGGATGAGACATGCAGGCGATCGCAGCTAGACTGAACCAAGCCAAATACGACGCCTTCCGCTGGCGTTGTGAGCTTGCCATTCCTAAGAAGCTTGCCCTGGCCTTCGGGGTCGCCGGCCTAGTGGGGCTCTGCGCCCAGATTAGGATACCGCTTCCCTTCACTCCTGTGCCCATCACCGGACAGACCTTCGCCGTGCTGCTGGCGGCCGTCCTCCTGGGGCGACGGTGGGGTGGCATTAGCATGGCCATCTATGTGGGGTTGGGGGCAGCCGGCGTACCTTGGTTCAGCAACTGGTCCGGTGGGGTGGCGCCTCTTGCCGGCCCGACTGGCGGATATCTGCTCGGTTTTATCCTGGCCTCCTTCTTCGTGGGGCATTTCATGGATAAATACCTTCGCTCCAGGCGTTTCCTTAGCATGCTGGGGCTGATGATGTTTGCCAATTTCGTCCTTATATACGGCCCCGGGCTTTTACTCCTCGGTATGTGGATGAGGGCTGCCACTGGAGAGGCCGTGCCCTTCTCTACCCTTCTTACCATGGGAGCGATTCCATTTATAGCCGGTGATGTAGCTAAGGTGGCCATGGCCGCTGCCATCGCCAGGGGCATCTCCCCTCAGCAGGCCTATAACGACGAGGTGGATAAGGGTAAGGGTGCCCCGGGAGGCATTTCCCCTTCTTGACGTAAGACGAGCCCCCCTTCTGTAGACTTAAGACGCTTGTGGGCGGTTAGCTCAGTTGGTTAGAGCGCTGCGTTGACATCGCAGAGGTCAGTGGTTCAA
>CAZVIZ010000007.1:0-35208 GCA_964627215.1 uncultured Dehalococcoidales bacterium | reverse complement strand
CCACCAAAGGTATCAATAGGTAGAACTGATACTCTCTCCTTAGTTTTCCCCTCTGGCGGCAGCGAAATCTTATAGCGTACAGCAACCTCGTTCCCGTTCTCCTCCATTCGTTTTACGAACGAGCGCAGGTTGCCAGTGCCCAGACAGCCACATGTACATATCCAGGTATGATGACATTGTTGCTTTGGATTTCCCTAGCAAGAGACTGGGGCCTTGTGCTGGAGGTTGTGAGACAACCTGGTGCCTATATAACACTTACGACAGGCTTTGTTATCGTCAGCTTTACCCATAACTCACCCCCTCTTGCCGTATAGAGGCGGTTGTGTTTGCGAGTGAGTTTAGCTATTATCTATGGAACTGTCAAAGGAGACACGGGAAGCACACGCAAACGTTTGAGGGAAACGAGGGTCGGCATGGGCTTAGATGCCAGCAAACCCATTGGAAACCAGGACACAAGCGAGAGGCGAGGCCACTTCCTCGCCGAAGTCTTAAGCGGCCTCGCCAAGCCCGCCAAGGAGCTGCCTTCCAAGTACTTCTACGATGAGCGCGGCGCATCTCTGTTTAAGCGTATCTGCACCCTGGACGAATATTACATCCCCCGAGTGGAGTCTGAGATAATGGCTAGATACGCCGAGGACATGGCGGAGGCCCTGGCTAAAAACGCCCTGCTGATTGAGTTAGGCAGCGGGGACTGCGCCAAGACACGCATGCTGTTAGACCATCTGGCCACTCCCTCCGCCTATATCCCTGTGGATATATGCCGCGAGCAGCTGATGCGGGTGGCCCGCGAGCTTGAAGCGGAATACCCCAACCTGGAGGTCATCCCTCTCTGCGCCGACTTCACTTCAGACTTCAAGGTGCCCCGAACCGCCTGCGACACGAGCTGTACCACCGTATATATCGCTGGCTCCAACATAGGTAACTTTGATCCCCCCATGGCTCAGCGTCTCCTGAAGCACATCGCATCTTTGTGCGGGCAGAACGGGGGGCTGCTCATCAGCGTTGACCTTGAAAAGGACCCGAGTGTGCTTCAACAAGCCTACAATGACTCCCAGGGCGTTACAGCCGCTTTTAACCTGAATATTCTAAGGCACATCAACCGCGAGTTGGGCGCTGACTTCAATCCGAAGTGTTTCACACACCACGCCTTCTACAACCCGCACCAGGAAAGGGTGGAGATGCACCTGGTAAGCCTTAAAACACATGCTGTGCGGCTGGATAACACCACCGTCCACTTCGCCGAGGGCGAGAGCATCTTGACAGAGAGTTGCTATAAGTTCACTCTGGAGAGCTTTGAAAAGACGGCCGCCCAGGCGGGGTTCGAGGTAAAGCGAGTCTGGACCGACGATATGGGGTGGTTCTCCGTGCAGTACCTGGTGAACCGTGACGGCGTGTAAGGAAGCCTCGCTCACTTACACGCCATCAAGCGAACGATGGAGCTCTCTTCCAGGACGAGAGCCAGCGCATGAAGTGTCTCCTCTATGTCTTCCTCAGTCGTGTAGTGAGACAGAGAGAACCGCACCGAGCAGTGCGCCTCAACCTCGCTCCTACCCATGGCGAGCAGCACGTGAGAGGGATCTGGCGAACCCGATTTACACGCCGACCCTGATGAAAGGAAGACGCCATGGTGGTCCATCGCCAGCACTATAGACTCACCACGCATCCCGGGCAGGGTCAAGTTCAACGTATTGGGCAACCGCTTCTCAGGGCAACCGTTCAGCACGGCGCGCGGAACCAACTCCTTAACGCCCCGCTCTAGCTTGTCCCGCAGTTTCCTTATACTATCGGCGCCGCGGATAGTCTTTTCAGCCATATCCGTCACCTTGCCCAGGCCCACGATTGCGGCCACGTTCTCCGTACCTGCCCTAAGCCTACCCTCTTGATTACCCCCATGTATCACCGCCTCCAGCTCCACCCCCTTTCTCACATAAAGCGCACCCACACCCTTCGGGCCGTGTATCTTATGCCCGGATATGCTGAGCATGTCCACCCCCAGATCCTCCACATCCACCCTTATCTTGCCCACCGCCTGGACGGCATCGCTGTGAAAGCGCACCCCCCGTTCATGCGCCACGGCACATAGCTCGCCCACCGGCAGTATGGTGCCCACCTCGTTATTGGCCATCATAATGGAGACCAGTATGGTATCGTCCCTGATAGCCTCCTTAAGCCTATCAGGGGAGATTAAGCCGTCTCTGTCCACCTCAAGATAGGTCACCCGGAAGCCCTGCCTCTCTAGAAAACGGCACGTGTTCATAACAGCGGGGTGCTCTATACTGCTGGTGATAATATGGCCGCCCCTATCACGCTGGGCAAAAGCTATACCCTTCAAGGCCAGATTATCCGCCTCGGAACCACAGCCGGTGAAGGTGATTCTGCGCGGCTGAGCGTTTATCAACCCAGCCACCTGGCGGCGGGCAACCTCCACGGCCTCCTTGGCATCCCTGCCCGCCCCGTAGATGCTGGAGGGATTGCCGTATTTCGCCTCTAGATAGGGCATCATGGCACAACGCACCTCATCTGCCACACGAGTGGTGGCGTTGTTGTCCAGGTAGATGCGCCTTTCCACCCGTCTCTTGGGAGGTGGCGGGGCGGCTGGGGCGGGGCACCCCTCCCCTTTCCCACTTGAGGTACGGCGCCCCTTAGCAGCGGCCCGCTTAAGCCTCACCACATCACAGAGCAGCGCCTTATAAACGGGAAATCCCGATATCTCGTCATAGTTATCCAAATCTGTAAGCAGATTGGCATTCCACTCCCGCCATGCCTTGGGCCCCACTGGCGTGCCGCCACCCATATTGCACTCCACAGCCCCTTTCAATATATCGCTGACCTTCGCACGGAAAGGCGCTGCCCCCCTGGGGGTACGCACCTCCACCAGGTCGCCGCTCTCTATGCCGCGTTCTTGGGCATCATCGGCGTTCATCTCCACCACTGGCTCAGGGTTATCCTTTACCAACCCCGGTATGCCATGATGCTGGGAGCGAAAGTCCACCTGGGGACGGGCGCCGGAGTTGAACACCAAGGGGAAATCCTGCGCCACCTGCGGGCTGGCCATAGGCCCCTCCTTAGGCTCGGTATACTTAGGCAAGGGCTCGTAGCCATAGTCCTCCAGCACAGTGGACCATATCTCAAACTTGCCCGAGGGCGTCTCAAAACCAGGCTTGCCGTCCTTCCGCAGCCCCCCCTTCTGCCACTTCTTATACTCCGTCATAGGGGCTGGTATCCGCACCCACCCCCCCGCCGCCCTCACGTCCTCCAGGGTGTAGCCTGACCCTTTGAGGGCAAGCCGCACCATATCCTCCTCGCTCTGGGGGAACAGGTCACCGTAACCCAGGTGTCGCGCCAGCTCAGCCATGATCAGGTAATCGTTGCGAGCCTCCCCCAAGGGTTGTATCATCCTCTCTCTGATGCGGAAGATAGGCCCGTAGGTCATATAGGAGAGGTTCTCGAACATGGTGGTAGCCGGCAGCACGATGTCAGCATAAGCAGCGTCAGCTGTAAGCTGGCGGTCAACGCAGACAACGAAGTCCAGGCCAGCCAGGGTCTCACGCCAAACTGTGGTCTGCGGCCAGGAGGTGAGCAGCGAGGAGCCATGGATGATCAAGGCACGAATGCGGTATGGGTCACCCTTAAGCACGGAGTCCACCAACCCGATGGCATGGGACTCGCCGCGGTAGTCGCTGTAGATGGGGAAGCGGTCCCGAGCCACCGCCAGGTCAATAGCAGGGTTAGCTTGATTGGCGAAGCGGTTAATGGGAAAGCGGCTGCCCTGCATACTAAGGTCGATGCCGCCGGGGACATCAAGCTGCCCGGCCAAGGCAAACAGTGTAAGCACCGCACGGGCAGACTGGACACCGGTATTAGAATACTCCAGGCCGGTATACATAAGCGGGCACGCCCCATTGGCCTTGCAAATCCTGCGGGCGAGGTCCCTTATAGTGTCCGCAGGAACCCCCGTGATGGCCTGTACAACCTCGGGGCGAAAGTGCTGGACGTAGGTTGAAAGCTCTTTAAAACCGTGGCACCAGTTCTCAGCGAAGTCTTCGTCATAAAGATTCTCCTCAAGCATAACCTGTATCATGCTCAAGGCCAGGGCGCCGTCGCTTCCAGGTCTTATCGGGACCCATTGGGCATCAGTGCGAACCACCGTCTCGGTTCGCCTGGGATCTATCACTACGATGTCCGCCCCCCGCCCCACAGCCGCCTCCAGGCGCTGCATATCTATCGGCGGCGAATCGGTAGCAGGGTTGGCGCCCCAAACCAGCACCATCTCGGCATCCTCCACCGCAGAGAACATATCAGGCTGCATGCGCCCCATAGTAACGTGAGGGGCTATCATATGCAGGGACACATAGCACAGCGCCCCAACCCCCATGGTATTGGGTGAGCCGAAGGGAAACAGAACATTGGACGCTGAGGACACCGCCACACCCTTGGGCTGGAACATATCGCACAGCGAGAGCTCCTGGGCACCGCGGCCGGTGTAGATGGCCACCGCCTCCGGCCCAGACTCGGCCTTGATGTTATTAAGAGCGCTTACTATGTCTTCATAGGCCTGTGCCCAGGTAATGCGACGGAACTCATGGGAGCCCTTGGGCCCGCTACGCTTTAAGGGGTATTTCAGGCGATGCTCGGAATACACTATCTCAGCGGCATGCTCTCCCCGCCGACACCTGGCGCCCAGGGTATGAGCAGCATCCGCCCTTATACCTTGAATCCTGCCGTCTTTGAGGGCCACCTCCACCCAGCAACCGGAGGGGCATATGCCGCAAAGGCCCTTCGTCCACTCCACCCCAGCATCAGAACGTCCAACCGTTTCTTCAATCTCCATCTTTACATTATGCTACTATAACCCCATTCAAGCAACCTTAAGAAGCGGCGCTCAGGCTCAAACACCAGAGCCGTAGAGGTGCATGCCGCCCGCCGCCATTAACAGCGCCGCCAGCACCAGCCTCAAGACCCCGGAGCGGTGTCGGAAGCTGAACCTATAGCCCAGGGCGGAGGTGCCCACATAAGCCCCCAGCATCGCCATGGCGGCGGGCCAGTTGATATCGCCCTCCATATAGCCGTACTTCATCACCGCCCCCAGACTCACCGGGGGCAACAGTATAGCCAGAGACATCGTCTGCGCCTCGTGATACTCCACCCCAAACCCCATGGTCAGAATGGGCATCAGCAATATGCCGGCACCTATGCCGGTAACACCGCCCACGGTGCCGATAACCGCCCCGATAAGGGCCATCTTTATAAGAGGGACAGCAGCATGAGGGGAGTGCGGCACGGCGGTGTGTCTTAAGGAGACCACTATATATACGACACCCAGGGCGGTTACGAACGCTCCGAAGGCCAACCGCATCTCAACAGAGTCCAGCAGATAGGCGAGATGCCCCCCCAGGAAGGAGAACCCCATATAGGTTAATATGGCAGTCAGGATCTCCCGCTTCCTGCGGCATACAATAGCCCAGCCATGCCTCACGGGCAGTATGGTCATAGGCCCCAACATCATGGCCAGAACCGTGCCCTGCGCAACATGCTGCGAGTAATTTAGGAAATTAACCAGGGCGAAGATGATAAACGGCGCCCCCGCTATGCCAGCATATCCGCCCACAAAACCGAAGCCGGCTGCCACCAGGGGCTCCCAGCTAAAAGGGAAATCCATTCTCCCTCCTTTATGCTACCTCAAGTATAACATCGCCACGGAGGCGGCTCGCCCTCAGACGAGCACCTCCTGCCCCTTAATCGGTTTTTAATATTCCACTTGTAAGATGAGGGAAATAAAACCAGGAAGGGGGACGCCCCATGAGGAAGAAGAGGAAGTTCATCATCATCACGGTTACAGCAGCCACCGTCGCCGCGCTTATGCTTTCGGGCGCAGTCTTCGCCGACGAGCCCCTTGACACTCCACCCAACCCCATAGAGTCAGTTATATCCCGTGTGGCGGACAAGCTGGGCATAGACCAAGAGGAGCTGGAGATCGCCTTCCAGGAGGCCGTGCAGGAGGAGCGCGCGGAGCGGATGGATAACCATCTAGACAGGCTGGTGGAGAATGGGAAGATAACCGAGGAGGAAGCGGAGCAATACCAGGAATGGTGGCAGGACAAGCCTGACGTGCCCTTCGGCCAGGGGCATCAGGGCCGCTTCGGCGGACACGGGCCCTGCCCGGGCATGGGCATGAGGGGCATGCAGAATATGCCCACCTTCCCAGGCTCCAATTCTCCCTCGCTGCAATAACACGACACCCAAATACCCCACCCTGAATACAGAGAGGGGAGCGACATGCCCCCTCTCTGTATTCGCTTAACCGCGCCTTAACAATTTATTAACATTTATGGTATAACCTCACTATAGATAGATGTTACACCGGTTTAGAGAAGATGACTAATAAGAAGGTGCTGGTAGTTGACGACGACGTCAAGACGGCGGAATTAGTTAAGCTCTACCTGAAACGGGACGGCTACAAGGTTACCCTGGCCCACGAAGGGAAGGATGCCCTGAGGCTAGCGCGGCAGGGGCAGCCCGACCTCATCGTGCTGGACCTCATGCTGCCCGGTATAGACGGCTTTCAGATATGCCGTACTCTGAGGAGCGAGTCCGACGTGCCCATAATAATGCTCACCGCCCGCACCACCGACGAGGACAAGCTCGCCGGCCTGGATATGGGCGCCGACGACTACGTAACCAAGCCCTTCAGCCCCCGCGAGCTTGCGGCCAGGGTTAGGGCAGTACTGCGCCGTCTCCCCGGAGAGCGCGGCCCGGAAGAGACCACCCTGGGAGCGCTCACGCTGAACTACCACCTCCACGAGGCCTCTGTAAACGGGAAGGGATTGGACATAACCCCCACCGAGTTCAAGCTTTTGGGCATACTGGCCAAGGAGCCAGGCCGGGTATTCAGCCGAGCACAGCTCATAGAGAAGGCCATGGGCTACGACTTTGAGGGCTTTGACCGCACCATAGACGTGCATATCTTCAACCTGCGCCGAAAGCTGGCCTGTAACGGTTCCTCCGTAAAGATAAAGGCAGTCTACGGCACCGGCTACAAGCTGATAACAGGCGAGAAATGATACACAAACTGGGCTTCCGCCTTATAATATCCTTCATCATAGTAATAGTGGCGGCGGCCGGCACTACCTTCTTCATCTTCTACCAGAGGATATCCCCTGAGATAAGCCGCTTCGAGGCTGCCGCCGACCAGGCGCGCATCTCCAGGATGGAAGAAGCCCTGGCCTTCTACTACTACCAGAACCCGGGGTGGGATAACATCCAGCCCTTCGTGGAGCAGATGAGCGACCTCTACGAGCGAGAGATAGTCCTGGTGGACAACAGCGGGGTGGTAGTGGCCGACTCCGAGGAGAAACGGCTGGGGAAAACCTACGCCGCGGCGCCCGAGAGCGAACCGCCGGGGCGGGCGCACGGCGCCAGAGCCCATATGGAGACGATGGCGGCCAGTGAGTATACCCCCGACGCGTCGGGCGAGACTGTATCGCCTCCATGGGGAGGCCCCCCATTGGGAACGCTGTATCTGGGCCCCAGTCCCACACTGGACCCCATCTCGGCCTGGCGCCTCTATGGCCCCATACGCTGGGCCGTATTGAGCGGCTGCCTGATCGGGAGCGGGGTGGCGCTGGGACTTACCTTCGGCCTGTCCAGACGCATACTTACGCCCATAAGGGCCCTCACCAGAGCGGTAAGACGGCTAGGCAAGGGAGACTTCTCCCAAAGGCTCAGGCTAAAGGACAAGAGCGAGCTGGGCGAGATGGCCCAGGCCTTCAACTCTATGGCCGACGACATAGAGCGCGCCGAGGATCTGCGGCGCAGCATGGTGGCAGACGTGGCCCACGAACTGAGAACACCCCTGTCCAACCTCCAGGGATATCTGGAGGCCATCGGCGACGGGGTAATACAACCCGATGCGGGCACCATACGCTCTCTAAGCGAAGAGACCGCGCTGCTGTCGCGGCTGGTGAACGAGCTTCAGGAGCTCAGCCTGGCCGAGGCCGGCAAGCTGAAGCTCAACCGCGGCCCCCAGGATATCATCACCGTCATAAATAAGGTAACCGACGCCGTCCGCGCCAAGGCGGAGGCCAAAGGGGTATCGCTGTCCTTAAATCTCCCCTCCAACCTCCCCCAGGTAGACATAGATCCGCACCGCATAGGCCAGGTTCTGCGCAACATAGTGGAAAACGCCGTAATCCACACCACCCAGGGAGACAGCATCACGATAAGCGCCATAAGCCAAGAACCCTGGGTGGAGATAGCAGTCGCCGACAGCGGCGCGGGCATACCCACTAAAGACCTGCCCAATATATTCCAGCGCTTCTACAGGACAGACAAGTCCCGCTCCAGGGCCACCGGCGGTAGCGGCCTGGGCCTCACCATAGCCAAACGGCTGGTGGAGGCCCACGGCGGCACCATAAAGGCCCAAAGCAAGCCCGGACGGGGAAGCACCTTCACCTTCACCATACCCACCGTAAAATAGCCCCTGCTCTCTATCTCCTTTAACAGAGCAGTTTTCCTTAAGCAACCTATTTAAAGTATAATAATCTACTAGAGGGCATACCTGCCCCTCTAAGGAGATATACGGTGGCAGACAGGATAGACAAAGAAGCATTGCTGGCTAAGGCCAAGAAGCCGGCGCAGGACGCCATGAGGCTCCACCCATTCTACAAAGGCAAGATGCAAACCGTGCCCAGGTGCGCCGTGCGCCACTTCGGCGACTTCGCTATCTGGTACACGCCAGGCGTTGCCGAGCCCTGCCGCGCCATACAGAAGGACAGGGACAAGGTGTTCCAATACACCAACAAGTGGAACACCATCGCCATTGTTTCAGACGGAAGCCGCGTGCTGGGGCTGGGAGACATTGGCCCCGAGGCCAGCATGCCGGTGATGGAAGGCAAGGCACTTTTGTTTAAATACCTGGGCGGCGTGGACGCTGTGCCCATCTGTCTGGACACCAAGGACCCCGACGAGATTATCCAGGCAGTAAAGTGGCTCAAACCCAGCTTCGGGGGCATAAACCTGGAGGACATAGCCAGCCCCAAGTGCTTCTATATACTGGACAGGCTGCGCAAGGAGCTGGATATCCCCGTGTGGCACGACGACCAGCAGGGCACGGCGGCTGTTACGCTAGCAGGGCTGGTAAACGCCCTAAAAGTAGTCGGCAAGCGCAAGGAGGACGTTAACGTATGCATCATCGGGGTGGGGGGCGCCAACGTCGCCATAGCCAGGGTGCTGTTCGCCGACGGCTTCAACCCCGAAAGCACCGTCTGCGTGGACAGCCGTGGCATACTCAATAAAGAAAGAACCGACCTGGAGGGAAGCCAGGAGAATAACCCCTATAAGTGGGAACTCTGCCAACGCACCAATGCAAGAGGTATAAAGGGCGGCATAGCCGAGGCCCTTAAGGGGGCAGACGTGTGCATCTCCCTGGCCAAATCGGGCCCAGGGGTAATCAAGGCGGAGTGGCTTAAAGAAATGGCTCCGGACGCCATCGCCTTCCTTTGCGCCAACCCCATACCGGAGATATGGCCCTGGGAGGCCAAGGAGGCCGGAGTGAGGATAGTCGCCACCGGTCGCTCCGACTTCCCCAACCAGGTGAACAACTCCATAGGCTTCCCCGGCATCTTCCGCGGCACCCTGGATGTGAAGGCCAAGACAATAACCGACGAGATGTGCATAGCCGCCGCCCACGAGCTGGCACGCTGCGCCGAGGACAGGGGCATAAACGACAACCACATAATACCGACGATGGGTGAGTGGGAGGTCTTCGTGCGGGAGGCGGTGGCAGTAGGCATGAAAGCTATAGAGCAGGGGGTGGCCCGGGAGAATTTTAAGCCCGAAGAGCTCACCAAGAACGCGGAGCGGATAATAAAGGAGTCCAGAGAGACCACCGCCCTACTCATGGAGGAAGGGCTGATACCGCCCTTCCCTGAGGAATAACAACAAAAGCCATGAGGACAGTAAAAGCCGAGGATATAGCCGTAACGACGGCCCGCTTATTCCAGGAAGCCTGCTACCACCTACCTCCGGACGTGCTCGCTGCCATAAAGGCGGCGCGGGAGCAGGAGGAGTCTCCAATCGGCAGGAAAACACTGGACAGCATAGTGGCCAACGCCGCCATAGCCGCCGAGGGCACCCTGCCACTATGTCAGGACACGGGGGCGGCAGTGGTGTTCCTTAAAATAGGGCAGGATGTCCACATAGAGGGTGGGCTAGCCGAGGCCATAAATGAGGGCGTGCGACGAGGCCAGAAGCAAGGCTACCTGCGCTGCTCCATGGTGGAACGGCCCTTTTCAGAACGGATAAACACCGGCGACAACACCCCAGCAATCGTCTACACCGAAATAGTCCCCTGCGACAGGATAGAGATAGCCGTTATGCCCAAAGGGGGCGGCGCCGAGAACATGTCCCGCCTGGCCATGCTCACTCCCTCCCAGGGGAGGCAGGGAGTGATGGACCTGGCTGTAAAGGCCGTGAACGAGGCGGGCGGCAACCCCTGCCCACCCGTTATAGTCGGCTTGGGGATTGGAGGCACGGCGGAGAAGGCGCTTCTCATCGCCAAGAAGGCGCTGATGCGCCCCGTGGGCAAGCCCCACCCCGACCCCGAGGTGGCTGCACTTGAGAAGGAGATATTCGTAAAAGTAAACCGCCTGGGCATCGGCCCTATGGGATACGGCGGTAGCACCACCGCCCTGGCGGTCCATGCCGAGGTATTCCCATCTCACATAGCCAGCATGGCCGCGGCGGTGAACCTCCAGTGCTGGTGCGCCAGGCATAAAAGCGCCGTCATCTGAAAGGGCATGCGAATGACCAAGAGAATTACGCTCCCGCTTACTGAAGATATCATAGACGGACTTCGTGCCGGAGACGAGGTGCTCCTAAACGGCCCCATATATACAGGCCGCGACGCCACCCACAGGAGAATGGTGGAGTCCCTGGATCAAGGCCGTCCCCTACCCATAGACATCAAGGGGCAAACCATATACTACTGCGGCCCCAGCCCCACACCCCCTGGCCAACCCACAGGAGCCGCCGGCCCCACTACCAGCGGGCGCATGGACGCCTACACGCCTCGCCTCTTAAAAGAGGGGCTTAAGGGCATGATAGGCAAGGGTATGCGCTCCGAAGAGGTTGTACGGGCACTTCAGGACGAAAAGGCGGTATACTTCGGGGCGCTGGGCGGTGGGGGTGCGCTTATAGCCAAGGCTATAAAGACGTCTCAGGTGATAGCCTATGAGGAGCTGGGGGCGGAGGCACTCAGGCACTTGGAGGTAGAGGACATGCCCGTGATAGTGGTAAACGACGCCCACGGCGGTGACCTCTATAAGCAGGGCAGGGCCGCCTACAGGAAGGCGTGATGAAACGCTACGACTACGTAATAGTGGGCAGCGGAATTGCCGGCCTCTACACCGCGTTGCTAGCCAGGAAGCACGGCAGCGTGCTCATCATCACCAAGGGCAGCATAGAGGACTGTAACACCCGCTACGCCCAGGGCGGCATAGCCGCCGCCATCGGCAAGGACGATTCCCCCAAGATACACTTTGAGGACACCTTGGCCGCCGGAGACGGCCTAAGCGATGAGGATACAGTGCGAATACTTGCCGACGAGGCCCCGGCACGCATAGCCGACCTGGTTCAGTTCGGCGTGCCCTTTGACACCGTAAACGGCAAGATAGCCCTCTCTTTGGAGGCCGCCCACAGCACCCCCCGCATACTCCACGCCGGCGGAGACGCCACTGGCGAACACGTGGAAAACACCTTGAGCAAACAAGCGCAATGCACCAAGATACAGGTGCTGGAGGACTGCCTGGCCACCGAGATTATAGCCGACGAGGTGCGGGTGACAGGAGTCAGGGCGCTCAACTGCCGCACCGGCTCCGTGGAGAGCTACAACTGCCGCCACCTCATACTGGCCACCGGCGGCGTGGGACAGCTCTATAAGTTCAATACCAACTCAGACGTGGCCACCGGGGACGGGGTCGCCTTGGCCTTCGCCGCCGGCGCCGAGATAGCCGATATGGAGTTCTTCCAGTTCCACCCCACCGCCCTGCGCCTCGCCGGTGTAACGCCCTTCCTCATCTCGGAGGCAGTGCGGGGAGAGGGGGGCACGCTGGAGAACAGCGACGGCGAGCGCTTCATGCCCAACTACGCCCCGGAGGCAGAGCTGGCCCCACGGGACGTAGTAACCCGCAGCATTGTAAGCGAGATGAAAAAGACAGGGGCGGATAACGTGTTCCTCAATATAAGCCACCTGTCGCCGCACGCCATCACTACCAGATTCCCCCACATATACCGCTTCTGCCTGGACCATGGCCTGGACATCACTAAATCCACTATACCGGTGGCGCCAGCGGCGCACTATATGATAGGCGGCGTTAAGACCAACAGCTGGGCCGAAACCAACATAGCGGGGCTGTTTGCCGTAGGGGAGGTCGCCTGCACCGGCGTTCACGGCGCCAACCGCCTGGCCTCCAACTCCCTCTTAGAGGCCATGATCTTCGGCAAGAGGATAATAGAACGCACTACCCAGGATGCCGACACCACACCCGTCAAACCATCTCGCAGGTATATCCACCAAACTCTACCCCAGAGACGGACGCCGAGGATTATGCCCCCACCCGACCGCACCACCCTCCAGGAACTTATGTGGGATAATGTGGGCATAATCCGCCATGAGGACGGCCTTTCCGAAACCGCCGGCATACTGGCGGGCTGGCAGCGGAGGCTCCCCCGTCCCAGCGATCGCCCCTCACACGAGCTCAGGAATCTGGTGCTGACAGCCAGGCTGGTAACCGAGGCAGCGCTAATACGCCAGGAGAGCCGAGGAGCACACTACCGCGCCGACTTCCCCCAAACCTCCACCAAGTGGCAACGACACATAGTGCTTACGAAATGATGACACCATGGCCATAAAAATAGTAGCTACTAACCGCAAGGCCCTCCATAATTACCATATAGAGGACAGCTGCGAGGCCGGCATCGCTCTGACCGGCACCGAGATAAAGTCTATACGAGCAGGCAGGGCAAACCTGAGCGACGCCTACGTAAAGCCGGAGGGGGGCGAGCTGTGGCTTCTGGGCGCCCACATCGCCCGCTACGAGGCCAGCAGCTATATGAGCCACGAGCCGAAGCGGCCGCGAAAGCTGCTACTCCACCGCGGGGAGATAGACGACCTGACGGCCAAGGTAGCCGAGCGCGGCTTTACTTTAGTCCCATTAAAGATTTATATTAAAGGTAGCCGGGCTAAGGTCCAGGTAGCGCTGGGGCGAGGGAAGAAGCTCTACGACAAGCGCCGCGCCATCGCCCGCCGCGAGATGGACCGTGAGATAGACCGGGCTATGAAGACAAGAAGGAGGCAGTCTTAAAACGCAAGGTAGCATAAGGGGACGCGTGGTTTCGACAGGGGCGGAATGCTACAGGGTCGCAAGCTGAGGTGCCGCTACCTCATAAAACCGGCGGCAACGTATAATTGGCGAACGTGAATTCGCTCTCGCTGCCTAACTAAGGTAGCGCATCCACCCCAACCCCACCCCGGCGGGTTGAGGCTGGGTGAAGAAATGCTGGGGTGCCATCTCCCCCATGCCGATAAGGGCGGTGTAAGAATCATCGGCTGGCCTGATCCTACCCCGGTCAGCAGGGGCGGGTCCGGCGAGATATAAGAGCTGACTAAGCTTGTAGTATACCCTGGGTAGCCTCCTCTGGACGGGGAGTTCAACTCTCCCCCGTCTCCACCAGATATACACGGCGCCGGCCTTTCAAAAAAGGGACGGCGCCTTTTTTTGATACGTTTATGTGCCAAAGGCCTGTATAAAAGACCTGGACAATTTCCCTGGACATCCCCCCTGGACGAAACTAACTGTTAAGATTTAAGGAGCTTACATTAATATTTACCCAAATAAACCTTATAGCCTGGACTAGAAGCCTCGCAACAGGCAACCGGCCATGTGCAACCGAACGGGGGTAAATATGGATAACCTGCTTAAGACTAAGAATAAAGCCAGAAAAAGGGCGCTTCCCTGGCTCCTTATAACAGCGCTGGCCGTAAGCGGCGCCGGCAGGATAGTAAGCGTAACCAGGAGGAACATGAACCAGTGACTTATAATGGCTCCCGCTGACGCCGAGGTGGGAGGAGAGCAGGCCCACATAATGATAAAGATAGCCCACCCCGACGACGCTGACCCCGGCTTCTCCCAGGTTAACGGGACACTGGAGCCTTTTGAACCGGGTATAAGCTACTGAAATCCTCGCCTTAAAGAGGCGCACAGAAAACAAAAGCCTGGGCGGCGGAATGCCGCTCAGGCTTTCTTTATTACTCTATCAACTAAAAGGCCGAGGAGATAAGGCGTCAACCGCCCAGATAGGCCTTCTTAACGTCAGCGTTCTTCTGCAGGTCAGCCGCGAGCCCGGAGAGGACGATGCGGCCAGTCTCCAGCACATAGCCATGGTCTGCTAGGCTCAAGGCCAGACGAGCGTTCTGCTCCACCAGCACGATAGTCCTGCCCTCCCTATGGATGTCCTTGATAATCTTGGCTATCTCCATAACAAGAATCGGCGAGAGCCCCAGCGACGGCTCATCCAGCAACAGCACCTTGGGGTGGGACATAAGGGCGCGCCCCATAGCCAACATCTGCTGCTCCCCGCCGGATAGGGTTCCAGCCATCTGCTTTCCTCTTTCCTTAAGAACAGGGAAATGCGCAAAGCAGTTTTCCAGGTCTGACTTTACGCCAGCTTTGTCCTTACGCAGGAAGGCACCCATGTTTAGGTTCTCCATAACCGTCATCTGGGGGAAAACTCTCCGCCCCTCGGGCACCATGGCAATTCCCGCTTCGTTTACCTTCTCAGGGGAATACTTATCTATCCGCTTGCCGTCAAACCAGACCTCACCCCCGCTAGGATGCTTAAGACCCGTGATCGCTCTCAGGGTGGTAGTCTTACCAGCCCCGTTCGCGCCAATAAGGGTTATGATGGAACCCTCATCCACCTCCATGTTGATATCATTGACGGCAGCAACCTTATGGTAATGAACACTGACATCCTTAAGTTGGAGAAGCACCTTTTCACCTCCTGGGAAGAAAGACCTTTTGTCTTTTGTGTAGGCTATTATGGCAAACGCATTTTGCCTTGTCAAGCACGATACCAGGGTAGTTTTGCTTACTCATAGTGGCCAATATAAGCCTCATTAAAAGGCTGAGGAGGGGGGGCTAGGTCGGCAGAAGACACCCTCGCAAAGGATGCCCTTTTCCTTTTCCTTCTGCTTTTTCTCTTACCTCTCTCTATCCCAAAGCTCAGACTATCTTCAATAACAGCCTTTCTGAATAGACTATTAATTGGCACACGGCGTTGCAAACTATGGGAGGAACATTTACGGCTTATCCATTGCTTATGGCAATACTTATGGCAGTGCTTGTTTTCGCCTTGTATTTCATACGGAGAGATAGGAGAACACCAGATGATACTGGTGAAATTAAAAGGACAATAAACGAAAGGAAAAGAGGTTAGAGGTTATGAGAGATAGTGGAACAACCAAGAATGAGCCAAGGCCCGAATCAGGCCGTAATAATTATCTTTCCACGCTCTCAATACGATAACGCAGCTTGCCCACGGGGGCCTGCACCTCCACCTCATCCCCCTGACAGCGGCCCACGACGGCCTTGCCGATTGGCGATACACTGGATATCTTCCCCTGTGCCGGGTCCGCCTCCCTGGCCCCCACCAGCATACAGCTAAGCTCCCTGCCGCTGGCCACATCACGCAGGAGAACCCTATCGCCAACGGCCACTTCACCGGAATCGCCCCGAGCGTCCCCATCGCCACCTTCTTCTATAATCACGGCCCGCTTCAACGTATCTTCAAGCTCCATAATGCGGCCTACCAAGTGCTCATGCTCCTCCTTGGCCGCATCCAGAGGGGCGTTCTCGCGGAAGTCCTTATCCGCCGCCGCCAGCTGTATCGCCTCTATAATCTCAGGACGTTTGTCTTTTAGGGCATCCAGTTCGATCTCCAACCTGTCATAGCCCTCGCGGGTGAGATGAACAGGCTCCGGCGCGGCGCGGCTGGGGACGGAACGGACGGCAGTCTTGGCCTTCCTGGCCTTCAGATGGACGCCGAGGTTGGCATTGCACCAACCCTCTTTCTGGGCCTGGGCAAAAAACGCCTTAACCGGCTTCATCCTAGCAGCAGGGTCGGCATCAGAAGCCGACACAGCCTTGGCATAACATGCCACCTCGTGAGCGCTGAGTTTGGTGAAGGAACGCTCCGAACCGTACCAGCGGACGAAATGGTAAACCTCCTGTTGGCTATTCTCCCTCCGCTTGTCGGAGAGTGCGGCCAGATAGCGACTCGCCACCTCTCCCAAGCTCAGGTTATCGCTATCACAACCCACTTCCCTTAAACCTCCCTGTTATTTTTTAAACACGCTACCCTATTATAACCGCACCTTAGCGGAATAAGGAAGGGGGCGGCTTTATAAGCCCCATCATCTTAGCTATAATGCCACGGCCCAGCAGACCCACCAATGCTCTGGTGTGCCAGTCGAAGGCCAGACCCTCCGACTGCATAAAGGCGGCATCTAGGTGGCGTGATTTCATTATGTCAAACAACCTGTCCACCTGGCCGTCTCCCAGACGCTGATAGATCCCCCGCACCCAGCGGCCGCGCTTAAGCTCTCCCCCCAGGCGCTGCTTCCAGTCCCTCTCATAGGCAGCCAGTGCCCGCGCCGAGAGGCAGCCCTGACTCAACGCCCTATCCAACACGGTGGTGGCCATATCGGCGCACAGCAGGCCGTAGTAGATGCCGCCACCGGTGGTGGGCTTCACCTGCCCCGCCGCACCACCCACCACCACCATCCTGGCAGCATATGTCTTATTAAGCGGCTTGAGCAATACCCGTCCGTAGGTTATCTCGCCTGCTACGGATTCCATCTTGCCCTCGGAGGAAAGGCGGGAGAGCAGCCTATTCAGATAAAGGCGAGGGCTGTGCTCCGCCAGAAGCCCCGCAAGCGCCCTCGTTCCAGAGATGGGCACCAGCCAGGCAAAGAACCCGGGTGCCACCTCCCTCCCAAAATATAGCTCCATATCCTCCACCCCCCGCACCTCCACCTCCACCTGGGCCCCACCAAAGAAGGGCCCGGGTTTGCCCAGCCCCAAACTACCCATCAGCCCTGAGGCCGAACCGGCGGCCACCACAACGAAGCGAGACTCTAAAGTAATATCACCGCTACTACACCGCACCCCCAACCTCACCCTATCATCGCCTATATCTATACTCCGTACCGAACTGGCCAGCATATACTCCGCCCCCGCCTCTTCGGCGCGGCGCGCCATGGCGGCGTCGAAGGCAGGACGGTCCAGCACGGCGGCCTGCGGCTCGTCGCGCTTGAGATCAAGAACCTTCCCCCCCGGGGAGAACAGCCTGGCACCATTCACCCAGCGCTGCACCAGGCGCTCGTCAATGGCAAAGGCATCCACACACTCCCGCCCTACTATTCCGGTGCAACACACACCCTTCCCCACCCACTCCTTGCGCTCCAGCACCTTCACACCGTATCCCCTGCCGGCCAACTCGCCGGCTATACGGCTCCCCACCGGCCCTCCACCTACAACGGCTACGTCAAACAAACCGCTCTATAACCTCCTCAGCTTCATTAAGCCTCAACCGCCTACATTATCTACATTATATAGTATAAGACGAAACGGATTAAACGCTACGAGCGCCGCAGTTAAGCCTTCAGGGGATACCTGACCTGACAAATGACATGTTCTTAACCGATTGACAGATTGACAAGAATGTTATAGTGTAGCAATTAAGTTGCTTTGTTTCAAAAGAGGATGTGCCGTGTCAAAACGAAGGAAGCTACTGGTTATAGCCGCAGCCACTATTTGTAGCCTTGTCTTTGCCGTAATCCCCAAGGCTTTTCCCATATCACCTGTCCTTGCCGATGTAACCTGGACCAAGTACGGCGGCGACGTAACCCTGGATAATCAGAAGTACGTTCTGGATTGCTGGGTGCTCAAGGATGGCTCAACCTACCGCATGTGGTATACCCACCTTAACACGGACTTTACCATTGAGAGCCTGAAGAGCGACCTGGGCGCCATGAACATAGACGAGATACTGGACGACCTGGCCAGCCCGGATATAGACAAGTTTCTGGACGACTTGGAGAGCCTGGACTCGGACGACATAAAGGCCCTCTTGGACGGCACCACTAGCGTCATAGGATACGCCACCTCCACCAACGGCAAGGACTGGACGGTGCAGGACGACGAGGTCCTGGCCGGGGATTCGGACGCCCTGTGGGACGCCGTCCTGGCCTGCAGCGTCATCAAGGACGGCTCCACCTATAAGATGTGGTACACCAACCACCAGACGGACCTGAGCAGCACCGGTCTCCAAAGCATACTGAACGGCCTGGACGGCACTTCGTCCCAGAGACGGGCTGCCCTGGAGGACCTCTCCGACAGCTCTGAATTAGTCATCGGATATGCCACCTCCACCGACTGCATAAACTGGACCGTGGTGGACAACGACGTCCTGAGCGGCAGTGGAGACCTGCTGGACAGCGTCCTGGACCCCTGCGTAATCAAGGACGGCTCCACCTATAAGATGTGGTACACCAACCTCAAGAGCGACGTCTCGGCCGCGAACCTGGAGGACAAGCTGGACGACGTGGCGAGCGATGCCTTCAATATAGATGACCTCATGGATCTCATAGACGGCATCGGGGGCGTCATCGGGTACGCCACCTCCACCGACGGCATAAACTGGACGGTGCAGGACGACGAGGTCCTCACCGGCGGCGGTAACGACCTCTGGAATACCGCGGCTAACCCCAGTGTAATACAGGAAAACTCCAGCTACGAGATGTGGTACACCAATGGAGCGACGGACATAGATGAGCGCTCCGGCCTCCAGGACGTGCTGCAGGAGATATACGACCTCAATATATCCAGCTTCCTGGACGACGTGGCCGCCGGCGACCTGGACGCGTTCATAGACGAACTCACGGAGATGAATACCGACGCCCTCAAGGCCGAGCTGGACAACACCTCCACCGTCATCGGGTATGCCACCTCCACCGACGGCATAAACTGGACGGAGCAGGACGCCGACGACGTAACCGGCGATAGCGACGGCCTGTGGAGCAGCGTCTTCGCCCCGGCGGTGGTCGAGGACAACGGCAGCTATGAGATGTGGTTCACCCAGGGCATAGATGACCTCACCACGGGCAACCTGCTGGATATACTGGACGGGACCAACCTGTCCCTGGGCTACGCCTATACCCTGGTAGAGGCGGACGGGGCCGCCGGCGCCCCCGCCCCCGTCGATGAAGACGGGGCAACCTATGCCGAGATGGACCCCGACGCCGCCGCCGATATATTGGAGGTCATGCGGCCCGATAACGCCGCCGATATACTGGAGGACATGCCGGCCGACGACGCCGCCGATATACTGGAGGACATGAACCCCGACGACGCCGCCGATATATTGGAGGAGATGCCGACCGTCGACGCCGCCGATGTATTGGAGGAGATGCCAATCGTGGACGCCGCCGACGTGCTGACGGAGATGGGCACCGACGATGCCGCCGGCACCATGGAGGAGATGGGCACGGGGACGCTGGAGGGTATAATACCCAACATAGACGAGGGCACGCTGACCGACGTGCTGCCCGGCCTCTCCACCGACACACTGTATACCCTAGACCCGCAGGTGCTGTTCGACTCTCTGCCCAACGCCCCCACCGAGCAGCTGCTCACCGAGGCGCCGCCACTGCCGCCCGCCGAGGCCGCCGACCCGGTGACCCTCTACAGCACCCCCAGCGGCGCCAGATACCTGGCCATCCGGACCTGGGCCGGCGAATGGGTGACGATAATGGCCACCCCGTATCCGCTGGAACAGCTGCTGATAAAGACCAACTCGGCGTTGGAGAACATAGAGACCGAGGTGGAGGTAATGAGCAACCCGCCGGCGGGCGTGACCCAGAGGCTGCCGTCGGAGATGACCCCCTTCACCTACTTCACTATCGCCCTCGCTAACATCACCCCGCAGGACATAGATATAGGCCACCTCACCTTCAAGGTGGACAAGGAGTGGCTGGAGGACAACAGCTTCCACAAGTGGTCCGTGCTGACGTACCAGTACGACCGCGATGAGAATAACTGGACGGCGCTGGCCACCAAGAGGATAGACGAGGACGACTCCTACATCTACTACTCAAGCCCCATAGGGTACTTCTCCATGACCTACGCCGTGTCTAACGCCGCCTTCGCCATAGCCGCCAGCGAAGACGTGCCCGCTAATATAGTAGAGATAAGCAACCTGGCCGTCAACCCCGTCACCGCCGACGCAGGGCAGGATATAAACATCAGCGCCGACGTAACCAACCTCGCCCCCGGCCCGAAGAGTAATGTGGTAACCCTGTGGATAGACGGCACTCTGGAGGCGGTGGAGCAGATAGACTTGCTGGGCAACGAGACCAAGTCGGCCCTGTTCACCGTGTCCAGTGAGGTCGAGGGCAGCCATGAGGTGCGCATAGACCGCCTCTTCTCCAGCTTCCAGATAGCTGAGATTGAGGTGCCGCCGGCGGCCTTCACGATCACCAACCTGAGCATAAGTCCCACCGAGGTTGACCCCGGAGACACAGTCACCGTAGCCGCAACCGTGACCAACACCGGCGGCAGCGCCGGCACCCACCAGGTAGACCTAAGGGTTAACGCCGCAGTGGTGGAGACCACACAGGTAACACTGGAACCCGGCGCAAGCGCAACGGTTACCTTCCTCATAACCAGGGACGAGCCCGGCACTTATTCCATCACCCTGGACGGGCTTTCGGGGACATTCGATATCCTGTCCCCGGTGGAGGAGCCGCAACCGTTCAGGCTTGAGATATGGCAGATAGCCGTTATCGCCGCCTCGGTAAGCGTGGCCATATCCGTCCCGCTTTATATCAGACGGCGACGCCTGCTGTCATAATGCCTAAGGCAGGGATATCCGGAATGAAACTATTACCCAAGCGTGGTGTAATCCGAGTGCTTGCGGCATCTTTTATCACCCTCGCGGTCGCAATGACCGCCGCCCCCAGCCCCACCACCGCCCTGTTCATAGACGACTACTTCGACCTGAACTACGACATAGAGCTGAGCACGTCCAGCGTCCGCGGCAGCGATACCTTCTACGCCGATATAACCGGCATAGCTACATGCACCCAGGACCTGCCCCTCACCATAACAGACGGTTACGTCAAGTTTCGCGTTGTGGCCAAGAACCAGGACACAGGTGATGAATACATGCTCAATGAGAGCTTCACCCTGGATATAGACCCCTTCCCCAACGACGAGGGGGAGTCAACCTCGGCTAGCGCCACCGTATCCCTGACCTTCCAGGAAGGAAGCCCCGCCGGTGAATACGACGTGGCCGCCAAGCTAATAAAAGCCAGGGCCAACACCCTCTTGCTAGGCGAGATACCCGTCACCAAGTACCTCCCCTCCAGGGAGGAGATGGGCTCGGTAAGCTATATACCATTAGACGAAGATGTTGAGCTTGAGGACACCACAGATATACAAGCATATATGGACGAGGAAGGTGCCTTCATAGACGACTTCCTGTTCACCTTAGAGGGCAACGGCTGCCAGATACTGATAGCTGAGGGCACCACAGCCCTGGACCCCAACGGAGATCCTATAGACGAGTTGACCATAGAAGCCCTGGACACACCTCCATCTCCACCACAGGGCTCACATATAATCGGCGTATCGTATGACCTCGAGCCCGACGGGACGGAGTTCAACCCGCCCATAAGCCTAATCATAAGCTACGAACCCTCCCTGATCCCCGACGACATAGCTGAGGCCGACCTACAAATAGCCATTTGGGACGAGGACGAAGCAGCATGGGTGATGCTGAATGGCACTGTGAACACCGCTGACAACACCATAACCGTATCCATAGAGCACTTCACCACCTTCGCCGTGATGGGTACCACTCCAACACCCGCCGACATCAATCCAACGACGATAGCTATACACCCTGCCCAGGCAGGCCCCGGGGAGACGGTGGCCGTGATAGTAAACGCGGTCAACACGGGCAGCGCCAGCGGCACCTACCGACTTAGCCTCATAATAGACGGCCAGGTGGTTCAGACTAAGGAGATAACCATAGGCGGCAACTCGGAGGGCCAGGCCGCCTTCACCATAACCAAGGACTCCCCCGGCACCTACGCGGTGGAGGTAAACGGCCTAACGGGTACATTCTCCATCAAAGAGGCGGCTTCATCCCCCACCCCCACCGAGCCCGGAAGCACCCCACCCACAACCCCGACCCAACCAGAGGACCGCAGTGAAAGGGATACAGCCAATCCTGTCAACTGGCAACTTATAGTTACCATCGCCGGCATAGCCACCGCCGTGGCCATCCCCTTGGCGCTCCGGCGGCGGACAAGCCGCTAAGGCAGCCTTATACACGCCTTATCGCTCGCATAAAGAGCTTAATCATACCACCATGGACAGCAAAATCGGGAGAAATGTAACAAAATATTAATGCCCTAGGGGGTTGACAGCTGTCAGATTATTCCCTATTATGGTAGAAATACTAAAGGTGGATGGCTAATGGTAACAACAGTAACGACTACAACAGTAACAACAGCGACCAGTGTAGCCGCAATGGGCATGGCAGCCACATTTGGTATAATCGCCATTGGCAGCCTAATCGCCTTCCTGGTAGTTAAGGAACTGGCTGCCGCACGCACCTCCGGCCCCTCACTCCGCATGTCAAAGTTCGCCAACGTAGGCATCTGGCCGCTGAGTATAGTGCTCGGTGTGCTGGCCGCCGTCAAGGTCTTTGAACTCTTAGCCTAAAGCACGAAAGACGCCAGCAAGAAAAGAGTTACGTTAGTTATTGCATGCGCCAGGGCTGTCGCACGCACCTCCGTCCCCTCACTCCGCATATCAAAGTTTGCCAACGCAGGCATCTGGCCGCTGGGTATAGTGCTCGGTGTGCTGGTCGCCGTCAAGGTCTTTGAACTCTTAGCCTAAAGCACGAAAGACGCCAGCAAGAAAAGAGTTACGTTAGTTATTGCATGCGCCAGGGCTGTCGCACGCACCTCCGTCCCCTCACTCCGCATATCAAAGTTTGCCAACGCAGGCATCTGGCCGCTGGGTATAGTGCTCGGTGTGCTGGTCGCCGTCAAGGTCTTTGAACTCTTAGCCTAAAGCACGAAAGGCGCCAGGAAGAAAAGAGTTATGTTAGTTATCGCATGCGCCAAGGACGCCGCTAAAAGCGATCCTGTTTTCTTAACCACCCAGGCGAAGTACATCGCCACGCCAAAGACGAAGATTACATCTACCCAGGACAGAAATCCTATGTGCAGGATGGCGAATATGACGCTCACATAGGCTATCCCCCACCAACCGCCCCTCCCCCAAGCACTGTGCTGCAGCACGCCGCGGAAGATGAACTCCTCTACGAACCCTGTGGATATCCCCAGCACCAAAGCCATGGGCAGCGTAAAGACTATCGGCTCCGGGCGCAGTATTATATACTCCGCCATCCCCAACCCAAACCCGCTAATGGCCACCGCAATCTGTAGGGGTATGGACCGCAAATTGGTATTGAGCCTTATCCCCACATCCTCCTTGGAGAAGCCCAGTGTCTTCATCACTAGCACACCCCCCACCACCAGGGGAATATACATTATAGGATACCAGTATATCTGCGGCAGGTTGGTCAGAGGCATACTGAGGCTTATTATGCGCACCAAAGGCACCAGAGCCAGGGACAGAATAAGATGCCGATGATACGTCTCCTCGGCGCGAGAAGCGCGTATTATTGTCACCGCTAGTATGGCAATGTGCGCCAGGATACCGCCCAGCGGGTCTTTAAAGACTGTAACCAGCTCGGCGGCGACAATGGCGCCCAGATAAGCAGCGAGCTCGGTACCCCAAGCTCGCTGCGGTCGTTTAAGCATAAACGGCTGCCTCAATCTTATAATTATACACAGCTTTAAAAAAACCGCTCAGCACGGATTGAAAACGCAGTCCGTCTTAAGGATACCCTAAATCAACCCAATTTTTCCAGCACTATGTCAGCGGCGCGTTTGCCAGAGAGAACCATGCTGCCAAAGGTGGGCCCCATACGAGCCAACCCATGAACGGCAGCCACAGCCATGCCGGTGACCACTAGGCCAGGGTAGACCTCCGCAGTCTTCTCCACCACCCCCTCCTCAGAGGCTTCTATCCACAGCGCCCCCTCCCCCTTCATATCCAGCATGCCCCGCTTCTCCAGCTTGCGGGCCACGCATGCCTCGTGGCCGGTGGCATCTATGACCACCCTTGCCTCCAGCGGTATGGGGTCCAGGCAGCTCAGTTCCCGAGGCATATGGCTCACGGGGCTCCAGTTAAGAACCACCCCATGAACCCTTCCCTCCCGCACCACCACATCCTCCATCAAGGTCAGCTGCAGTGCCTTGGCCCCGGCGTCCAGGCAGGCCGCAATAAGGCCCGAGCAGGCACGAGCGGAATCGGCCACATAAAGCCCCTCGCCGGCGGGGACATATGGTATGCCCAGCTCGTCCAACACATCTTGAGACGGCGCCCTGAAGGTGGTCTTGTTCATAAAGTAGCCACCTATCCAGAAGCCGCCGCCCAGGAAGTTGTTCCTCTCCACCACCAGCGTCTTGACGCCGCTACGGGCCAGGTCCCTAGCGGCGATTAGACCACTGGGGCCACCGCCTATAATAATCACGTCGCTATCTATGCAAGCGTTCAGGTGTTCATGAAAACTGTCCACTATCGCCTTGGTGATAGCCGTCTCACTCGTAGGATGGAAAATACTCATTCAAAAACCTCCCTTTATATTTATATTAGAGCCATCAGGCGCCGCAGCGCCCAGATATTTAGCCACCAGCTCCATAGCGCAGAAATGGCCGCACATACTGCATGCATCCCCCTGGGAAGCATGCTTCTTATGCACTCCGCGGGACATATCAGGGTCCAGTGAGAGGCGGGACTGAGCCTCCCAGTCCAGACGTTTGCGCGCCTCGGACATCTCCCTGTCCCATTGGCGCGCCCCACCCACCCCCTTGACGATATCGCCGGAATGCGCCGCGATGCGCGAGGCGATAACACCCAGCCTGACGTCCTCGGGGTCGGGCAGAGATAGGTGCTCGGCAGGGGTTACATAGCACAGGAAATCGGCCCCAGCCGCAGCGGCCACGGCGCCGCCTATAGCCGAGGTTATATGGTCATAACCCGCAGCCACATCGGTCACCAACGGCCCCAGCACATAGAACGGTGCCCCCTTGCACACCGCCTTCTCCAGACGAACGTTGGTCTCCACCTGGTCCAGGGGCACGTGCCCCGGCCCTTCCACCATCGCCTGCACTCCAGCCTTCCTGGCCCTCTCTACAAGCTCACCTATGACCAGCAACTCCTCCACCTGCGCCCTATCGGTGGCATCGGCCAGGCAACCGGGGCGCATACCATCACCCAGGCTCAGGGTGACATCATACTCCCTAGCGATGTCTAACAGGCGGTCGTAGTGCTCATAGAGCGGGTTCTCTTGCCCGTTGTGGAGCATCCAGCCAACGAGGAAGGCACCGCCGCGGGAGACGACGTCAGCCACCCTGCCCTGTGCTTTAAGCCTGGCAATTGCGGAGAGGGTCACACCGCAGTGCACCGTGATGAAGTCTACGCCGTCACGAGCATGAGCGGTTATGGCCTCAAACAGATCCTCCACACCCATCTTGACGATGGCGCTGTGAGCATTTATGGCCCCAATGGCGGCCTCGTAGATGGGCACGGTGCCCACCGGAAGCGGGCTCCGGGCTATCACCTCCCGCCTTATGGCGGCGATATCACCGCCGGTGCTCAAGTCCATTACCACATCCGCCCCAAAACGCACGGCCACATCTAGCTTATCAAGCTCTACGTCTAAATCAGCGAGGTCCGAAGACGTGCCGATGTTGGCATTCACCTTCGTCTTCAAGCCCTCCCCGATGCCGCATGGCTTAAGGTTCAAGTGAAGGGGGTTTGACGGAATAACTATAGTCCCCGCCGCAAGCCCCTTCATCACCAAATCGGCGCTCACACCCTCCGCTGCAGCCACCGCTTCCATCTGGGGAGATAGAATACCCTTCCTGGCCATCTCCATCTGTGTCATCTTCTTCCCTCCCCCAAAAAGACAAAACCAAGGGCATCTTTAAGACTTAACTCTAAAAACCCTTGGCTCTTCAGCGTCCGCTTCCCTACGCTCGCATTATCGAGATCAGGTCTCCAGGGTTGGCACTGTAAACTGCCTCTCAGCCTATTAAGCACCCCTAGCGGTCATATTCAGTTTTCTTTGCCCTTCTAATATAGCATAGGGCAACGTATAATACAAAGCAGCCTTCAAGGGCGATAAATATGGAAAAACTGGCTATCGGAGCAAGTAAACTGGGGCTATCCCTAAACCCCACCCAAATGGACAAGTTCCAGACCTACTATGAGGAGCTTACGCGCTGGAACAGGCACATAAACCTCACCCGCATAACAGACTATGAAGACGTGCAGATAAAGCACTTCCTGGACTCGCTCACCGTAGCCCTGGCCTGGCCCAACGCCGCCCCACCCCCAGGGACGCATCTCATAGACATCGGTAGCGGCGCCGGCATACCAGGGCTTCCCTTAAAGATAGCCTTCCCATCCATAGAACTGGTGCTATTAGAATCCGCCGCCAAGAAGGCGGGCTTCATAGACCACATAATAGACCTGCTGGGTCTGGAGGGCACAGAGGTGGTGGCAGAGCGAGCGGAGGAAGCGGCACATAAGCCCCAGTATAGGGAGGTTTTCCAAGCAGCGTTGGCCAGAGGAGTGGCCACACTGGCCACAGGGGTGGAGCTGGCACTGCCCTTCTGTAAGCAGGGTGGCAGCTTCATCGCCCAGAAGAAGGGGGACATACAGCAGGAGGTCGCCCAGGCGGAGAGGGCCATCGGGCTTATGGGTGGAGAGCTGCAAGAGGTCAAAGGCATAGACCTGGCAGAGTTCGGCGACAAGCGCTCGCTGGTGATAATAGACAAGGTATCCCCCACCCCACCCCGCTACCCCCGCCGCCCCGGCATGCCCAGAAAGAGGCCGCTTTAAGGCAAGTTGATAAACACCCCCCGCCAGAGTAGAATATAGCTGTGAGAGACGAGGAGCGAGGCATGAAGCAGAAAAACGCACAAAAAGGCACCTTTAAGGTGAAGGCTGGGCTGGCCCAGATGCTTAAGGGCGGGGTAATTATGGACGTGGTAACCCCGGAGCACGCCAAGATAGCTCAGGAGGCCGGTGCTTGCGCCGTAATGGCTCTGGAGAGGGTGCCCGCCGATATCCGCGCCGCCGGAGGCGTGGCACGCATGGCAGACCCCGCCATAATAGAGGCCATTATGAAGGTGGTCAGTATACCAGTGATGGCCAAGTGCCGCATCGGGCACTTCGTGGAGGCCCAGGCGCTTCAGTCCCTGGGTGTGGACTATTTAGACGAGTCCGAGGTGCTGACCCCCGCAGACGAATCACACCACATCTGGAAGCACGATTTCAATGTCCCATTCGTCTGCGGCTGCCGCGACCTGGGCGAGGCCCTGCGCCGCATAGGCGAGGGGGCCGCTATGATACGAACCAAAGGAGAGGCGGGCACGGGCAACATAGTGGAGGCGGTGCGGCACATGCGCACCGTTATGGACTCCATCCGCAGCCTCAAAAACACTCCCCAGGACGAGCTAACCAAGCACTCCAAGGAGCTGGGCGCCCCCCTGGAGCTGGTGATAGAGGTCCATAAGACGGGGAGGCTGCCAGTGGTGAATTTCGCCGCCGGTGGCATAGCCACACCGGCCGACGCCGCACTTATGATGCAGCTGGGGGCGGAGGGGGTCTTCGTTGGCTCCGGAATCTTCAAGGCCAGCAACCCCGAGGTGACAGCCAAGGCCATCGTCAAGGCAACTACGCACTACCAGGACCCGGCCATAATAGCCGAGGTCTCCAAGAAGCTGGGCGAGGCTATGCCAGGCATGGATATCAAGCAGATACCCACCGAGGAGCTACTGGCATCCAGAGGGTGGTGATATGAGAATAGGTGTCCTTGCGGTGCAAGGAGCCTTCGCTGAACACATATCGGCATTGGGGCGCCTGGGAGTGGAGGCAGTCCCCGTGCGGCTACCACACGAGCTTAACAGCCTGGACGGGCTTATAATCCCCGGCGGCGAGAGCACAACCATAGATAAGCTCACGCGTGCCTATAACCTCTCAGATGAAATCTCCGCCATGGCCCGCGATGGCGTACCCCTGATGGGCACCTGCGCCGGCATGATACTGCTGGCCAAGCATGTAAGCGACGGCGACGTGGCCCCCTTAGGGCTTATGGATATAACGGTAAGGCGCAATGCCTTCGGCAGGCAGCGCAACAGCTTTGAGACCATGCTGCCCATAAAAGCGCTTGGCGAAGCCCCCTTCCCGGCGGTGTTCATACGCGCCCCCATAATAGAAGAGGCGGGCGAAGGAGTGGAGGTGCTGGCCGCTATGGAGGGCGGCGGGGTTGCCGCCCGACAGGGGAACCTGCTTGTCTGCGCTTTCCACCCGGAACTCACCGAAGATCTTAGATTTCACCGCTATTTTGTAGAAATAGCCACTAAAAGGCATGAAATGCTTGAGCGGAGGATGGGCATTGCAGAAGGTAATAAGCGATGACCTGGACGCATTCCTGGATATCCTGCCCCCCCACATCCGCCAGCCCCTGCAAAAAGAGAAGGACAATGCGGAGCTGGTGGAGGTGGTCTTGGACCTGGGCCGCCTGCCGGAGGCCCGTTACTCCAACCGCGAACTGGTCTTAAGCCCCAAGGAGATAAGCGATGAGGACACAGAATACGTCGCCTCACGCATCGGCTCCTTCGGCGATGACAACCGAGCCGGCATAGAGCGCACCCTACACCGCATCTCGGCCATACGCAACCGCATGGGGCGCATTGTGGGGCTTACCTGCCGCGTGGGCAGGGCAGTTTTCGGCACCATACAGATTATAGAAGACCTCCTTAAAAGCGGGGACAGCATACTGCTCCTGGGCCGCCCCGGCATAGGCAAGACCACCATGCTCCGCGAGGCAGCCAGGGTGCTGGCCGACGAGCACCGCAAGCGGGTAGTAATAGTGGATACCTCCAACGAGATAGCAGGAGATGGCGACATACCCCACCCTGCCATCGGGCGCGCCAGGAGGATGCAGGTATCCACGCCCTCGGCACAGCACACCGTGATGATAGAGGCGGTGGAGAATCACATGCCCCAGGTGATAGTTATAGATGAGATGGGCACAGAGTTGGAGGCCCAGGCAGCGCGCACCATAGCAGAGCGCGGCGTGCAGCTCATCGCCACCGCCCACGGCAACACTCTGGAGAACCTGATGATGAACCCCACCTTGTGCGACCTCGTAGGGGGCATACAAAGCGTCACCCTGGGCGACGAGGAGGCCAAGCGCCGAGGGACGCAGAAGTCCATACTGGAGCGCAAGTCGCCCCCCACCTTTGACGTCCTGGTGGAGATCCAGTCCCGCGACAGGGTGGCCGTCCACAGCGACGTTGCCGAGATGGTGGACGCCCTGCTGCGCGGCCAGCCGGCGCCGGCGGAGATACGCTGGCTGGACGAGGAAGGCTGTGTGCAGCACGAAATGGAGACGCCGCCGGAGGTTAAGAGGACCGCCAAGAGCAAGCCCCCTGTGGACGGGAAACGCCCGCCTAAGCTATATCTCTTCGGGGTGAACAGGGGACGACTGGAGCAGATAGCCGAGGAGAGCCGCCTCAAGCTGGACGTTACGGACAGCCTGAAAAAAGCCGACCTGTTCGTGACCTCCAAGAGCTACTACCGCCGCCGTATGACCACGATAAAGGAGGCCGAAAAGACGGGGCTCCCCATATACGTTCTGCGCTCCAACACCCCGCCTCAGATAAGGCGTCTTTTACAGGACATCGCCCCCCGTGAGACGGTAGGGCCGACAGGCCCCATGCAGCGCGCCCTGGGCGAGGCCGAGGAGGCCGCTTCCAAGGTGGCGGGCGGAGAGGAAGCGGTGGACTTAAGCCCCCAGAGCGCCTATATCCGCCGCTTACAGCACCTGATAGCGGAGCGCCACAGCCTGCTCTCCCAGAGCACGGGCAAAGAGCCGCAACGGCGTGTTAGGATATACAGATAACGAATGGTGAAGGATTTATGGCTTTATTCATAACCTTTGAGGGAGGTGAGGGCTGCGGCAAGAGCACCCAGTCCAAGCTCCTTTATGAGCGGCTCGCCGAGGCCGGAATACCCACCGTGCTCACCCACGAGCCGGGGGGCACCCACCTGGGCGACAAAATCCGCCAGGTCTTAAAGCATGATAACGATACCCAGATATCACCCCTCGTCGAGCTGCTGCTGTTCAATGCCGCCCGCGCCCAGCTTCTGGAGGAAGTAATCCGCCCCGCGCTTGCGGCGGGGAAGGTGGTCGTCTGTGACCGCTACGCCGACTCCACCATCGCCTACCAGAGCTACGGACGAGGGCTCGCCCTGAAGTCAGTGGAGCAGGCCAACGAGGCCGCCACGGGGGGCTTAAAGCCCGACCTCACCATACTCCTGGACACGGAGGCAGAGCGGGGCCTCAGCTATAAGGATAGGGAGGACCGCTTTGAGCGCCAGGACATCGCCTTCCATAACAGGGTGAGACAGGGCTACCTGGAGCTTTACCACAAAGACCCCCAGCGCTGGCTCATAATAGACGCCGCTACGGACAAGAAGCAGGTGGCCGACATCGTCTGGCAGAAGGTGAGCCAACTCCTCACGCAGGCTTGAACCTATGAATGAAAGACGCGTTGCCGTTGCCATGAGCGGCGGGGTGGACTCCACCGTTGCGGCGGCGCTTCTGAAGGAGGAGGGGTGGGGAGTAGAGGGCATCCACCTGACGCTCTGGGGCGACCCCAACACCGCCCTCCCGGAAGATGCCTGCCGCCGCCTGGACATACCCCTACATATATTGGACCTCAAAAGCGAGTTCAAGGAGCTGGTGGTAGAGCCGTTTCTCAGCCAATACGCCCGTGGGCTGACGCCCAATCCCTGCGTCACCTGCAACCAACACATAAAGTTCGGTCAGCTTTTGGATACGGCGCTGAAGATGGGCTTTAAGCATATGGCCACCGGCCACTACGCCCGCATAGAGAGCGCCCCCCACAGCCACCGCCTCTTAAGGGGCTCTGATACCTCAAAGGACCAGAGTTATTTTCTCTACACCCTCACCCAGCCCAGGCTCAAGCACATAATGTTCCCCGTCGGGGGCCTCACCAAAGCGGAGGTAAAGAAGCTCGCCGCAATGCGGGGCCTTTTACCTAAAGATGGCCGCGAGAGCACAGACATCTGCTTCATACCCTCGGGCGGCATCAGCTCATTCATGACACGACACCTCCCTCAACCTCCCGGCGATATCGTGGACACGAAAGGCAGGGTGCTGGGAAAACATCAGGGGCTGGCTCACTACACCATAGGGCAGAGGCAGGGGCTGGGAATAGCCTCAACGAAGCGCCTGTATGTATTGCAACTGGACGCCGCCCGTAACGAAGTGATGGTGGGTGGGGAGGAGGGCCTACTAAAGACCAGACTGATAGCCGACAGCATCAACTGGGTTGGCGGGAGACCGCCTCACAATACAGACGGCATTACCGCTAAGATACGCTATCAGGCAACACCGGCCCAGGCCGCGCTCAAGCTTAAGGGCGAGCGCGCCGAGGTGAGCTTCGCCACGCCACAGAGGGCGATAGCGCCGGGGCAGGCGGTGGTATTCTACCACGGCGATCAGCTTTTAGGAGGGGGGACAATACAGGATGTCGGCTAGACCCACCCTCAAAGAGGAGAGGGGGCTTATCCAGGAGGGCTACCGTCTCGTGGCCGGAGTGGACGAGGCAGGGCGCGGGGCGCTGGCAGGTCCGGTAGTAGCCGCCGCCGTTATACTGCCTCCGGAAAGCAACGGGGAGGGGCTGGGGGAGATTAGGGACAGCAAGCTCCTGAGCGCCGCTAAGCGAGAGGCGCTGTTTAATGTAATCCGGGATGTAGCCCTGTCCACCGCCGTTGGCGAGGTGCCGCCGCAGGATATAGACGCCTTAGGCATAGCCCAGGCTACGCGGCTTGCCATGAGGGTTGCGGTGGAGCATCTGCAACCCAAACCCCACTCCCTGCTCATAGATTACCTCTACCTCCCTGATGTCCCTCTGCCGCAGAAGGCAATCACCTTCGGCGACCGACTTTGTCTCTCCATCGCCTGCGCCTCCATCATCGCCAAGGTAACACGGGATCGTCTCATGGCCCGGCTAGACGGCGACTACCCCGGCTACGGCATGCGCCGCCACAAGGGCTATGGCACCCACGCTCACCTAAGTTGCATATCCACCCTGGGGCCATCACCCATACACCGCCGCTCCTTCAAGCCAATGCGGGAGATGATAAACCTGTGAGACCACGGGAAATCGGCATACGGGGCGAGATGCTGGCGCAGGATTTCCTGCGCGAACACGGCTACAACATCGTGGAGACCAACTATCGCTGCCCCCATGGTGAGATAGATATAATAGCCCAGGACGGCGATTGTTTGGCCTTCGTGGAGGTCAGAACCAGGACCAGCTTCCGCTTCGGCAGCCCCGAAGAATCGGTGACCCGCGTGAAGAAGGAGAGGCTGGTGGAGTCAACGTACCACTACCTCCAGGCGCACGAGGGACTGGCGGACGACTGGCGCATAGACTTCGTGGCCGTGGAGATGGACGAAAGCGGCACCCCATCGCGGATAGACCTCCTAAAAGGCGCCGTGGACGAGGTCTGATACGCCTGCTTTACCCCCACACCCGACTATGCTAGAATTATCACTTGAGAACATGGTCTCATCCAAAGCTAGTCGGCATACACTACGCATCATAGACGCCAACCTTAACCGCATCGGCGAGGGGTTGCGCGTGCTGGAGGACATATCCAGATTTATCCTGGACGACGCAGTCCTCAGCAACAGGCTCAAGGATATGCGCCACCGCCTTATCACAGGTGACCTGGAACGGAGCCGAGACCTCTTACAAGCCAGAGACGCCAAGGGAGACGTCGGCGCCGATATAGAGACCGAGACACAAAAGTGCCACCGCGACCTGGCGCTCACGGCGGTGGCCAACTCGCGGCGGGTTGAGCAGGCGCTCCGCAGCATAGAGGAAGTCGTCACCACCCACCCACCCACCCCCCATATAGACCGAGACACCTGCCGCCGGGCGCGCTTCCAGCTATACACTATGGAGCGCGAACTCACCTTAAGGCTGCTGCGTCAGGAGAAGGTAAAGGCTATATCCGGCCTCTACGCCATAGTGGACAGCGAAGCGCTAAAAGGGAGAGACTGCGCCGAAACCGTCGACCAGGTAATTCAGGGCGGTGCCAGGATAATACAGTTTAGGGACAAGAGGACTGCCAAGAATAAGTTACTACCCACGGCACTTGTGCTTAAGGATATCTGTAAGAAGCACGACGCCATATTTATAGTTAACGACCACCTGGACATAGCGCTGGCGGTGGAAGCCGACGGCTTACACCTAGGCCAGGACGACTTGCCGCTTAAGACGGCACGGAGGCTTTTACCCCTAGATAGTATACTGGGCTGCTCGGCGAGGACTCCTGAGGCGGCCGAGGCGGCCGCTCACGACGGAGCAGACTACATAGCCTCGGGCGCGATATACCCCTCCCCTACTAAAACAGACGCACCGGTTATAGGCATTGAGGGGCTTAAGAAGATACGGCGCGCCGTAGGCCTGCCCCTGGTGGCCATAGGCGGCATAACGGCTGAAAACGCCGCCGCCACGGTGGAGGCGGGCGCCGACGCCGTGGCGGTCATAAGCGCCGTCTTGGGCGCCGACTCGCCGCGGGACGCCGCCCGCGACATCGCACACCGTCTGGAGGAAACCGATGAGCAAGCCTGACCGCACCCTGGACGAGATAGCCGACGAGATACGGGGCCGTCTCTCCACCCTGGACGAGGCCCGGGAGAGGGTGCTGCCGCTGTGCCGCGATACCATCCGTCAGTGCTCTCTAACTATACGCGCCCTGCACCGCCGCGAGGCCGCTCAGGCGGGCAAGCACCTGGACAAGGCCGCCAGCCTCATATTAGAGATAACCCAGGCCACCACGGCCCAGGCCGAGCTGCGCTTCACCGGCTTCGTGAGGGACGCCCAAAAGGAGTTCAGCGAGGCCAACATCACCCTGGCGCTTATACAGGGCAACCCCCTGCCCACCCCCCAGGAGCTGGCCGTGGACCCCACCGCCTATCTTCACGGCCTGGCCGACGCAGTGGGCGAGCTAAGACGCTACCTGCTGGACAGCATGAGGAGGGACGACTTCTCACAAGGCGAGAATATACTGGCCGCCATGGACGACATCTACAACGTGCTGGTCACCATGGACTTCCCCGATGCTGTCACCTTCGGCCTGCGCCGCGCTACCGACATGGTGCGGGGAATACTGGAGAGAACCCGCAGCGACCTCACCCTGCTAATAAGGCAGAGGGACATAGCGACCAAGCTGGAAAGACTGGATAAAGGGGCCTAAACCCCCCTGATTAATTACAGGTAAATACTTTTTAAAGGAGAGGAGCTTATATGGACCTAAAGATATGGGCAATGATAGCCGGCGCCGGGGCGCTGGGTTTCGTGGCATACCTTATGCGCTCCATACTGCGCGAAGACGAAGGTACCGCCAAGATGCGGGACATCGCCAATGCCATACGGCAGGGCGCTATGGCCTTCCTAAAACGGGAGTTCAGGACGCTGGGCATCTTCACCGCCGTGCTGGTAACGGTGCTGTGCCTGCTCATAGAACCCAAGCCGTGGGTGGGCATCGCCTATCTCATCGGCACCGTCACCTCAGCACTCGCCGGATTCTTAGGCTTGAACATCGCCACCAAAGCCAACGTTAGGACGGCCAACGCCGCCGGCAGTAGCTGGGCCAAGGCCTTAAAGACCGCCTTTTCCAGTGGTGCGGTTATGGGCTTCTCGGTGGTGGGTATAGGGCTGCTGGGGCTGGGAGGCATATCGCTGGTCTTTGACGACCCCCACATATGGCTGGGCTTCGCCTTCGGCGCCTCCGCTGTGGCCCTGTTCCTCAGGGTTGGTGGAGGCATCTTTACCAAGAGCGCCGACGTCGGCGCCGACCTGGTGGGCAAGGTGGAGAAGGGCATACC
>CAZVIZ010000006.1:0-44376 GCA_964627215.1 uncultured Dehalococcoidales bacterium | reverse complement strand
TCTCACCTCCCGCAGCAGTGCTTGTACTTCTTGCCGGAGCCGCAGGGGCAGGGGTCGTTGCGGCCCACCTTCTTACCCTTCACCCTGGCGGCCTTCGTGGGCTGCAGGTTCCCCTGGGAAGCTATCTGGGCCATCTGCGTCTGCGCGGGGCGGGGGGACGCCTTCTTCTCTATGCGGGCATGGAACACCAGGCGCGCCACGTCGTGGCGAATGGTGTCCAGAAGCGTCTGGAACTGTGCGTGTCCCTGCTGTTTATAGGCCACCAGGGGATCGCGCTGGGCCACTCCCATCAGCCCTATGCCCTGACGCATATGCTCCATCATGGTCAGGTGCTCCACCCAAAGGTTATCTATCACCTTGAGCATAAGCCAGCGCTCCAGCACCCTCATGGCCTTGGCGCCGAACTCCTGCTCCCGCGCCTCGTAGAGGGCCTCAGCGGCCTGAGCAAGCTTGGCCTCCATATCCTTGGGCCTCATCTGAGCCAGCGCTTCGGCAGTAATGTCGGAGGGAGGGGGGAACACGGTTGCCATCTCTTTAAGAAGCCCCTCCAGGTTCCAGTCATAGCTTCCCTGGGTATGGGAGGCCACTATATCAGCTATCTCCTGGCGCACCATATCCAGTATATTCTGCTTCAGGTCGGCGCCGCCTAGTATCTTCCTGCGCTCGGAGTAGATGACCTCACGGTGCTGGTTGACCACGTCGTCATATTCCACCAGGTGCTTGCGGATATCAAAATGATACCCCTCCACGCGCTTGGCCGAGTCGTCTATGGCCTTGTTCACCATCTTGCTCTCGATGGGGGTATCCTCGTCCATGCCGGCCCACTCCATAAGACCCTTGAAGCGGTCTCCACCGAAGCGGCGCACCACGTCGTCCTCCAAAGAGACGAAGAAGCGGGAGCTACCGGGGTCACCCTGCCGCCCCGCCCTGCCCCTGAGCTGGTTATCTATACGACGCGCCTCGTGGCGCTCCGTGCCAACCACGTGAAGCCCGCCTAGATTAAGAACGTTGTCGTGCGCCTTTTCCCACTTCCCCTCGCCCTGGGAATCTGGGCTGCCGCCCAGTACGATGTCCACCCCCCTGCCGGCCATATTCGTAGCCACGGTGACGGCGCCGGGGCGCCCTGCCTGGGCGATTATCTGCGCCTCGCTCTCGTGCTGTTTGGCATTCAAGACCTTATATGGTACGCCCCGCTTTTTAAGCAAGCCGCCCAGGTATTCCGACGTCTCTATGGATACGGTGCCCACCAGCACAGGGCGTCCCTCTTTATGGAACTGCTCAATCTCATTAATTACCGCTTTGAACTTGGACTCCTTGTCCTTATACACCACGTCCGGGGAGTCCTGCCTTACCATTGGGCGATGGGTAGGTATCACCAACACATCCAGATCGTATATCTTGTGGAACTCCTCGGCCTCGGTGAGCGCCGTGCCTGTCATACCCGCCAGCTTGTCATACATACGGAAGTAGTTCTGAATGGTTATGGTAGCAAAGGTACGGCTCTCCTGCTGAACGGGGACTCGCTCCTTGGCCTCTATGGCCTGGTGCAGGCCCTCGGAGTAGCGGCGGCCTATCATCATGCGGCCGGTGAACTCGTCCACGATGATAACCTGGCCATCCTTGACCACATATTGCTGGTCGCGCTTGTAGAACTCCTTGGCCTGAAGGGCGTTACGCACGTGTCGCATCAGGTCCGGATTCTCGTAGAGGTTGCCCTCCTTAATCTCGCCCTCGCTCGTAAGCATGCCCTCAAGCTTGGGCCAGCCCTCCTCAGTAAGGTTGGCGCGGCGATCCTTCTCCTCTATGTCATAATCCACGCCCGCCTTGAGCCTCGCCGCCAGGCGGGCGAAGGTCTGGTAGCGCTTGGTGGCCTCAGTATCGGGGGCGCTGATGATGAGGGGGGTGCGGGCCTCGTCTATGAGCAGGTTATCTACCTCGTCCACGATGGCGTAATTAAGCTCGCGCTGGACGCAGCGAGGAAGGTCAGGGACCATGTTGTCACGCAGGTAGTCAAAGCCGAACTCGGCACAGGTGCCATAGGTTATATCCGCCTGATACGCCTCACGACGCGAAACAGGCTTGAAATGCCTCCAGGGGTCGTCATCCACACCGGAGTCATATTCAGGGTCGTATAGGCGAGCTGGTGTCCTCTCATCGGGGTTCTGTTGCGGATAGATGCTGGCCACGCTCAGACCCAGGGCATGATATACCGGCCCCATCCAGTATGGGTCGCGCCTCGCCAGGTAATCGTTCACCGTCACCAGGTGGGCACCTTTGCCCTCAATGGCGTTCAAGTAGAGGGGCAGGGTAGCCACCAGCGTCTTGCCCTCGCCGGTCCTCATCTCGGCTATCCGTCCCTGATGAAGCGCGGCTCCGCCCATAAGCTGCACGTCGAAGTGCCTGAGGCCGATGGCACGCCTAGCCGCCTCGCGCACGGTGGCAAAGGCCTCGGGCAGGATATCATCTAGCGAGCAGCCGTCTTTAAGCCGCACCCGAAACTCATCGGTCTTGGCCATAAGCGCGGCGTCGCCCAACTCCTTCATCTCCCCTTCGAGGGCATTCACGCTCTCAACCAGGGGCAGAAGGCGCTTTATCTGTTTCTCATTGGAATCGGCTATGCCGCCGAGCAGCTTCTTAAACATCTTCTCTATCCTCAATCAGCTTCTTGGCCCTTTCGGCCGCCGCAGTGGGAACCATAACCCTCACCTCGCCCATACCGTCCACAGCGAAAACGTGCACGGAAGGAGCCGCATGCGATTTCAATACACTGGGTATGCCGTAACTATCCAACAACGACTGGATTACCCGCGCCTCCTCCTCCCCCACCGCCCGATAGACCTCAATCATCGCCCCTCTTCTGCGCGAACATAGCCCCTATGGAGAGCCCGGTGTGTATGCGGTGTATGGCCTCCCCCAAGAGTGGTGCCACCGAAAGCACGGTGACGTTATCCAGCTTCTTGCCGCGCTGTGGAATGGTATCCGTAACCACCACCTCCCTTATGGGAGCGGCGTTCAGGCGCTCCAAGGCCGGCCCGGAGAACACGGCATGGGTACAACAGGAGTATATATCCTTGACCCCCTTCTCCTTCAATGCGGCCACCACATTCAGCAAAGAGCCGGCGGTGTCTATCTCGTCATCCACGGTAAGGGCCACCCTGCCCTTCACATCGCCGATGATATTCAAGGTCTCCGTCTTGTCCTCGTTGCCCACCCGCCTCTTCTCCACTATGGCCAGGGGGGCATCCAGCAGGGCGGCGAGGTCGCGCGCCCGCTTGGATATGCCTATATCCGTGGCCACCACAACCAAGCCATCAATCTTCTTGCCTTTGAAATAATCGCACAGGGTAAACATAGCGGTCAGCTCGTCCACAGGGATATTGAAGAATCCCTGAATCTGCCCCGCGTGCAGGTCTACGGTAAGCACACGACCGGCACCAGCCACGGTTAAGATGTCCGCTACCAGACGCGCTGTGATAGGCACACGAGGCTGGTCCTTCTTATCGGTGCGGCCATAGCCGTAGTAAGGCAAAACAGCGGTTATGCGCCCCGCCGATGCCCGCTTAAAGGCGTCCAGCATAATAAGAAGCTCCACCAGGCTCTTGTTCACCGGGGAACAAATTGGCTGAACCACGAAGACATCCCGCTGACGCACGTTATCCAGAATGCGAACGAAGGTGTTCTCGTTGCTGAACTCAAACACCTCGCACCGCCCTAACGGCACGTTAAGATAGCTGACTACGGCTTGGGCCAAGGCTGGGTTGGCATTGCCGCTGAATACCTTTATCTCATCCATCTAAAGGCCCCCCAGGGTTAGTTTTCATAAATCATTATAGCACCATCGGCAGCCAAGCTCACCACCCCACCTCCTAACTTTAGAGGTCTATACCGGGAGCGGGGAAGCGCCGACACATCTCCCGCACCTCGTCCCTAACCCTACCCTTCACGGACTCGTCGTCCACGGCGCCTATAACGTCCACCACCCAGCGAGCGATGCGGCGCATCTCTTCACCACCGAAGCCGCGCGTGGTCACCGCCGGTGTACCCAGGCGAACGCCGCTGGTGACGCGCGGAGGCAAGGGATCAAAGGGTATCGGATTGCGGTTCACGGCGATGCCCGACGCCACCAATGCGTCCTCGGCATCCCTGCCGTTTACCCCGGTATCGGTGAGATCCACCAGCACTATATGATTGTCAGTGCCGCCTGAAATCAGGCGCAGTCCCGCCCTATCCAGCTCCTCGGCCAAAACCTGGGCGTTATCAAGAACGGCGCGCTGATATTCGACAAACTCGGGGCGGGCGGCCTCGCCGAAGGCCACCGCCTTGGCAGTGATGACATGCATAAGAGGCCCGCCCTGCATCTGGGGAAAGACAGCGTTGTCTATGACCTCAGCCCACTCTTCAGTGCACAATATGAATCCGCTCCGGGGGCCACGAAGCGTCTTATGCGTCGTGGATGTCACTACATCGGCATAGGGCACCGGGCTGGGGTGCAGCCCCGCCGCCACCATACCAGCGATATGCGCCATATCCACCATCAGCCTGGCCCCCACGCCGTCGGCGATGGCCTTAAAGCGCTCAAAGTCTATAATACGGGGATAGGAACTGGCACCAGCCACGATGAGCTTGGGCTTGTGCTCCCCGGCCAGCCGTTCCACCTCGTTGTAGTCTATCCTCTCCGTATCGCGGTTAACCCCGTAGTGAACGAAGTTATACAGCTTGCCGGAGAAACTCACCTGGTCACCGTGGGTGAGGTGCCCACCGTGCGCCAGTCTCATGCCCAGGGCGGTATCACCGAACTTCAGCAGGGCATAATAGGTCGCCATATTCGCCTGAGCGCCGCTATGGGGCTGAACGTTGGCATGCTGGGCATGGAACAACTCCTTAGCGCGTGTGCAGGCCAGCCGCTCTATGAGGTCCATGTTCTCACAGCTTCCGTAGTAGCGCTGCCTTGGATAACCCTCGGCATACTTATTGGTGAGAAAAGAGCCTTGAGCGGCAAGCACAGCAGGGCTGACGTAGTTTTCAGAAGCTATCATATTCACAGTGTCCCTCTGCCGCTCTCCCTCCCGCTGAACAATCTCCCTTATCCCAGGGTCAAACTGGTTCCAAGAAACCATATCTACCTCCTCTGACTCCAAAAGTCTACAATGGTGCTTCCAAGCTGTCAATTATTTGATTGACGGGATATGGCCGCCGTGATATCATCCCCCTATACGGCAATGTAGTGTTAGTATGTCAGCGCTAAACGAGCTTTACGAGGAAATAGCACGCTGCCAGAAGTGCGAGATAGCCAAACACCGCACCCGCGTAGTGCCTGGTGAAGGCCCCGAGGACTCCGAGGTAATGTTTATCGGAGAGGCGCCGGGCTGGAATGAGGACCAGCAGGGGCGTCCCTTCGTAGGGTCGGCAGGCAAGTTCCTGGACGAACTATTAGAATCGGTGAACCTTAACCGCAGCAAGGTATACATAGCCAACGTAATCAAGTGCCGCCCCCACGGAAACCGCGACCCCCTGCCTACGGAGATAATAAACTGCCGCCCCTGGTTGGACCGCCAGGTGGAAATTATCCGCCCCAAGATGATAGTAACGTTAGGCCGTTACTCCATGGCCATGTTCTTCCCCGGCAAGGCCATCGGCAAGATACACGGCACGGCGGTGGAGCGAGACGGCACCATATACTTCGCTATGTACCACCCCGCCGCCGCCCTACATCAACAGCGCCTGAAGCAAACCATAAAAGAAGACATGCTCAAGATACCCCGGCTGCTGGCCCGTGAGGAGGAAGCAGCCCAAGAGAAGCCAGAACCCAAACAGATGAGCATGTTTGAGGATTGATAAAGAAATATGACAAAACCCAAACTTAGAATAATCCCCCTAGGGGGGCTTTGCGAGATAGGCAAGAACATGATGTTGCTGGAATACGGCAACGACATCGTGGTAATAGACGCCGGCCTCATGTTCCCCGACGAGGAGATGCTGGGCGTAGACCTGGTGCTTCCCGACATGAGCTATCTCCTGGAGAAGAAGGACAAGGTAAGGGCGATAATCATCACCCACGGCCACGAGGACCACACCGGCGCTCTGCCATACCTGATGGCACAGCTTAACGTGCCTATATACTCCACCAAGCTCACCCAGGGACTCATATCGGTAAAGCTGAAGCAGCGCAAGCTGGGATCCAATATCAAGCTCAAGACGCTCTCCCCAGGAAGCGAGATAAACATAGGCAGGTTCAGGATAGAGCCTTTCCACGTGTGCCACAGCATACCGGACGCGGTGGGTCTTATTATCCGCACGCCGGTGGGCACAATAGTCCACAGCGGAGACTTCAAGCTGGACCATACACCGGTGGACGGCAAGCCCACCGACCTGGCACGCCTGGCGCAGTTGGGTGCGCAGGGGGTGCTGCTGATGATGTCCGACTCCACCTACGCCGAGATGCCCGGATACACGCCCTCAGAGAGGGTGGTGGGAGAGAATCTAGATAGGGTCATCGCAGAGGCGCCTGGCAGGGTGATTATCGCCACCTTCTCCTCGCTGGTATCCCGCGTCCAGCAGGTTATAGACTCGGCGGCCAAGCACGGCCGCCATGTCTTCGTCATCGGGCGCAGCATGCGCGATACTGTACGCATGGCGCTAGAACTGGGCTACCTCAAGGCCCCGGAGGGGGTGCTGCCCCCCATGGAACGCCTGAAGGGTATGCCCCGCAACAAGATAGTGTTCATGGCCACCGGCAGCCAGGGCGAGCCGACCTCAGCATTGGTACGCATGGCCAACCGCGACCATCCCAAGGTGCACATCACGGAAGGAGACACCGTCATACTGTCCGCCTCCCCTATACCCGGCAACGAGGCGCTAGTGAACAGGACGGTGGACAACCTGTTCAAGCAGGGGGCCAAGGTGTTCTACGGCAAGGTAGCTCAGGTGCACGTCCATGGCCACGCCAGCCAGGAAGAGCTGAAGCTGATGTTCAACCTCATCAAGCCAAAGTTCTTCATGCCCATACACGGCGAATACCGCCACCTCTCCATCCACGCGGAACTGGCCCAGATGGTGGGTATCGCCAAAGAGAACACCTTCGTCCTGGAGGACGGGGGAATACTGGAGCTTACGCCCAACTCGGGCAGGATAGCGGGCAAGGTGACCTCCGGCAACGTCTATGTGGACGGCCTGAGCGAGGGAGGTCTCGGCGACGTCGTCCTCCGCGACCGCAAGATGCTGTCCCGCGACGGCATCGTCATGGTGATAATCGCCATCAACCAGCAGACCGGCAAGCTGATAGGACAACCCGACATCATCTCGCGGGGCTTCGTGGACGCCAGGGAGTCTAAGGAATTGCTGGAGCAGAGCCGCGACCTTATCGCCAAGGCCCTTGACCACGGGCGCAACCGCCCCGCCGACTGGGGCTTCATAAGCACCAAGGTCAAGGATATCTTAAACAAGTTCTACTATCAGCAGGTTAAGCGCCGCCCCATGATTCTGCCCTTCATGGTGAAGGTATAATCACTCCGAACTTATGATAAACTAAAGGACATGGTGAGGAGAAGTAGCAGCACCAGAACACCACGCCGAAGGTCTTCCCCCCCCAGGAGAAAGAAGAAAAACAGACCTTCGCTGTTACCAGGCGGCTGGGTGCTGGCGGGCAGGGTCATACTAGCCGCCCTGGCAGTAGGGCTTATCTACTGGCAGTGGGGCAACCTGGTGGCCTGGGCCAACGGTGTAACCAACGAGACGCTTAATATGTTCGGTTGGGGACTCATCATGGTCATCATCACCGTCCTTATATTGAGCGGGATAACCCTAAGGTATAAACAGCGCTCAGCGCTATTCTATTTCCGTACCTGGGTGGCCGGCATAACCCTGATGATAGCCATATGGGGCATCTTCAGCCTCCAGGAGCAGGGCGGCACCATCGGTCTGGCCATAACGGGGCAGAACGCAAGCGGCTACCCCATAACCCTGAGCATACTCCGCCTGGCGGGGTTCTTCTTCCTCGCCGTAATAGCCATGGCGCCTATACAGTGCCTCAAGGCAGCCAAGTCGGCTGTAGCCTGGGCGCAGGAGAAGCTCAAGGCTCGGCCTGCACCCCCACCCCCAGCGGCGTATCCCACCCCCCCACAACACACTCCACCCCAAACCACAATGGAGCCTCCTGAGCCAGCTCCGCCGCCTATGCAGCTCACCCTACCTACCACCCCCACCCCAACTCCCGTCACTCCTACACCTACAGCGGCTGCCAAGCCAGACCTGAAGCAGGTGACTGAAGACGTTTGGAAGAAATACGGGGAGTCGTCCAACCTGGAGACCATAGACGGCTGGATGCTGCCGCCGATAGACATACTGGACAGGACCCCGGAGGTGGAGTTCAGCCAGGCAGACAACATGCAGCGCGCCAAGATAATAGAGGACGCACTGGGTAGCTACGGCGTGGAGGCCAAGGTAGTGCAGATAAACACCGGCCCCACCGTCACCCAGTTCGGCATAGAGCCGGGGTGGGACCGCAAGGTTAAGGATATCAAGGAGAAGGACAAGAACGGCAATATAAGCATAAGGCAGGAGGAGATATCACGCACCCGGGTCAAGGTAGACAGGATAACCTCCCTGGCCAACGACCTCGCACTGGCCCTGGCAGCCCCCAGCATAAGGATAGAGGCGCCAGTGCCGGGCAAGTCCATAGTGGGTGTGGAGGTGCCCAATACCAACCTGAGCATGGTCAGCCTGCGCGGCGTCATAGAGAGCACCTCCTTCCAGAAGCTCAAGGCCAAGTCTAACCTGGCGCTGGCCCTGGGCAAGGGAGCCGGCGGGGAGGCGGTATCCGGTGACCTGGGCAAGATGCCCCACCTGCTCATCGCCGGGGCCACCGGCAGCGGCAAGACGGTGTGCCTTAATGCCGTAATCTGCTGCCTTATGATGTATAACCCCCCCACCCTGGCCCAGTTTATTATGATAGACCCCAAGCGCGTGGAGCTGACGCCATACAACAGCATACCGCACCTATCCACACCCGTTATAGTGGATACCAACAAGGCCCTGGCCACCCTGCGCTGGCTTAACCAGGAGATGGACGGCCGCTACAAGCAGATGGCCGCCTCCGGGGCGCGCAACATAGAGGCCTACAACAAGAATAAACAGGGCGACGACAAACTGCCCTACCTGGTGCTGGTGATAGACGAACTGGCCGACCTGATGATGACCGGCTCCTCCGACGAGGTGGAGCACATACTGTGCCGCCTGGCGCAGCTTGCCCGCGCCACCGGCATACACCTGGTGGTGGCCACCCAGCGCCCCTCCGTGGACGTGGTAACCGGCCTAATCAAGGCCAACTTCCCCTCCCGCATCAGCTTCGCCGTGACCTCTCAGGTGGACTCGCGCACCATCTTGGACGGCGCCGGGGCGGAAAAGCTCCTGGGGCGGGGCGACATGCTGTATATGCCCACCGACGCCGCCAAGCCCAAGCGCTTGCAGGGCTGCTACGTTTCCGAGATAGAGATGGAGCGTCTTGTCTCCTTCTGGGAGAAGCAGCGCCTTCAAAAATCGGTCCCCATCAAGGTGGAAGCCCTCGCCGCGCCCGCCGCCGCCGGCGGCGCCAGCGAGGACGAATACCCCCGCGACCCCCTGCTGGAGAGTGCCAAGGAGCTGGCGCGCGCGCACAAACACATCTCAACGTCATTCCTGCAGAGGAAGCTTCACATCGGCTACCCCCGCGCGGCGCGCATAATGGAGCAGCTGGAGGAGGAGGGGTTCAGGCGGGGGGAGGAGTGAGGGGGGCTGGGAGATGAAAGTCTTCATTAGCTATCCAGCCTCAGACGGACAAAATTTGGCAGAAGCAGCATCTGCTGTATTGCAGAAACACGGCCATAATCCTTGGTATTTCGCTGGCAACAGAACCTTAGGATATTTGTATTGGGATGAGCTGACTTACCGTATACGTGAATGGGCTGATACATCCCTGTATTTATGTACCGATGCCAGTAGAAATAGTAGCGGCCAAAGATGGGAAATAGCTCAGGGGCTTCAGGAATGGCCTAAGTTGCTTCTACTAGCTATTCCAATAGACCACGCTAGAGTTCCTAAAAAAATTGATGTCTTCAGCTACAACCACAGTTTAGTCAGCAGAAACTTTGAAGAGGAATTTGAAAATATTGCTAAAGACTTGAAGGGGATTTTGGATACATATATGAGGCTTGATAGGGACCTAAGGGCTTCAATAAGGTCAATATAAATGAAGAAAAAGAGCCGTAGTACGAAAGAAAATAGAACCCTCTATCTGTCCAAGCGTGATGCCACTCTAAAAGACCTAACCTCATCTACTGAGGGAATAGATTTAGACAGACTCAATGAATGTAAAGAGAGCTTATTAAACGCATATAAAGAGGCATCATCAACAAAGAACTTCGCAAACGTCAAATTAGAGAAATCTATTGAGCACTACAGCTTTAGAAGCATCGGCTTACATCATCGCATCAGAAAGAGTGAATTTAACGCCAAAGATTACCATTGGGGCCCGTATTTCTCAGATGTCGGTAGAGCAATAGCTTCAGGAGAGCAAAGGTACTTTTTCTCCAGATTAGGTAATTATGTAAGGGGATGCGGAGAAACCATCTCTAGGCGAAGGCCGAATTTTGAAATTATAAACGAGCAAATACGTGAAATGCGTAGTAACGGCATCGTCCCTAACACGATTATATACCCAGTCCAAATAACTGTTGCTTTCATTAAACATTTTTCCCCAGTGCTAGATTGGTCAAGCGGTAAAGACCGAATTCTAAATATAGAGGATTGCCAACTTAGAGCCATTTGGTCAACCAAATATGCTGAACTAAGAAGCTTCGTAATATTAGATTCAAGGGCAGGCACTTGGTATTTAAAGTCAGATACGGAAGCTAACAAGGGAATCACAATAGCCATGGGTGAATCTAAAACTCACAGCGGATATATGGAATATTGGGTAGAAACCTTGGCTTATTACAAGATAAATAATACCAAGGCATTTACCAGGATAAACTTATCCAAGTAACTATCCCGCCACCCCTCACCCCCTCAACCTCTTCAAGATAACATCCATATACACCCTGGCCAGGTTCTTGCCATGCTTGGCTATGCGCTCCTTCTTCTTGCGGCGCCTCTCGGCGCGGCGCTCCTGGCGTGTCTCCTCATGCTCCTCGGTCATTTGCTTATCTCCAGCCCGTCAAACTCCCGCCTAAGCTCTATTATGCGGTCTCGCAGTAGCGCCGCCTTCTCGAACTCAAGCCCCCTGGCGGCGGCCTTCATCTGCGCCTCCAGTTCCTTAATCAGGCGGGCCACGTCCTCACGGGTGGCGGGGGCCTCGTAGCCTTCGCGCGGCTCGGCCACCGCCTTCACCCGCTCTGTTATGTCGCGTATGGCCTTCTTTATCCCCTGCGGGGTGATGTTATGCTCTTTATTATACGTCTCCTGTATAGCCCTGCGGCGGCCTATCTCGTCCATGGCGCGCTTCATGGAGCCGGTGATGGAATCGGCGTACATTATCACGCTGCCGTCTATGTGTCGGGCGGCGCGGCCCATCGTCTGTACGAGTGCCTGCTCCGACCTTAAGTACCCCTCCTTGTCGGCGTCCAGTATGGCCACCAGGCTGACCTCGGGCAGGTCCAGGCCCTCCCGCAGCAGGTTGATGCCCACCACTACGTCGTAGATGCCCAGGCGCAGTTGACGCAGTATCTCCACCCGCTCCAGGGTATCCACCTCGGAGTGGAGGTAGTGCGTCTTCACGCCCATCTCCACCAGGTAATCAGCCATCTCCTCCGCCATGCGCTTGGTGAGCGTTGTCACCAGGCAGCGCCCCCCCTTCTTGACCCTTTTACCTATCTGCTCCAGCAAGTCGTCTATCTGGCCCTTGGTGGGCTTCACCTCCACCGTAGGCTCAACGAGACCGGTGGGGCGCACCAACTGCTCCACCACCTGTGCGCTGTGGGCATCCTCGTAAGGGCCGGGGGTGGCCGAGGTATAAACCACCTGGTTCACCCGCTTCTGGAACTCGGTGAAGTTGAGGGGGCGGTTGTCCAGGGCGGAGGGGAGGCGGAAACCGTGCTCCACCAGTGTCTCCTTACGCGAGCGGTCGCCGCGATACATGCCCCTTATCTGGGGCAGGCTCATATGGGACTCGTCTATAAACATGAGGAAGTCCTGGGGGAAGTAATCCAGAAGCGTCCACGGGGGACTGCCAGGCGCCCTGCCTGACAAATGGCGGGAGTAGTTCTCCACCCCCTGGCAGTAGCCGGTCTCGGCCAGCATCTCCAGGTCATACTTGGTGCGAGCCTCAAGCCTTGCCGCCTCCAGCACCTTGCCCTGACCTTGAAGCTGTTTAAGCCTCTCGTCAAGCTCTTTCTGTATGCCTTCCATAGCGAGCTCCAGCCTCTCAGGGGAGGTTACGAAATGCTTGGCGGGGTATATCTCCACGGAATCCATCTCGCGCAGTATCTCGCCGGTGAGGGGGTCAATCTCCACGATGCGCTCCACCTCGTCGCCGAAGAAGCCCACACGAAGCGCCATCGTCTCGTAGGCGGGCTGAATCTCCAGCGTATCGCCGCGGACGCGAAACTTGCCCCTGGTGAAGTCGGTATCGTTGCGCTCGTACTGCATGTCCACCAGGCTGCGCAGGAGCTTCGCCCTGGGATATTCCCCACCCCTTTCAAGCTCCAGCACGAAGCTGCGATATTCCTCCGGCTCGCCCAGACCATATATGCACGACACCGAGGCCACTATAAGCACGTCGCGGCGCTGGAACAGGGAACGGGTGGCGGAGTGGCGCAGCTTGTCTATCTCATCGTTGATGTCGGCCTCCTTCTCTATGTAGGTATCTGTGCGTGGGAGGTAGGCCTCGGGCTGATAGTAATCATAATAGCTGACGAAGTACTCCACCGCGTTATGGGGGAAGAACTCCCTGAACTCGGCGGCCAGCTGCGCCGCCAGGGTCTTGTTGTGGCTGATGACCAGCGTGGGGCGCCCCAGGCGCGCGATGACGTTGGCCATGGTGAAGGTCTTGCCGCTGCCGGTGACCCCCAGCAGGGTCTGGTGCTTGTGGCCCTGGTTGATGCCCCCCACCAACCCCTCCACCGCCTGGGGCTGGTCGCCGGTCATGCCGAAGTCGGACACTAGCTCAAACTGCGCCACCATAAGCTCCTTCAAGCACAGTATAGCCGCAAAAAGAAGGGGTTTCTAGTTCTTCCCTCTACCTCACCCCCTTTATCCCCCTCTCCTTCAAAGGAGAGGGGGAGGGAATAAAAAAAAGAGAGGCTTCGCCTCTCTTGGACTCTCCGTTTTGGGGGGATGGGGGGCAACCCACCCCTAAAAGCTAGACGGCGCGAGGGTGGGCTTGGGTGGGGTGGAAGACAACAGCATAAGACACACGCGCCCCGAGGGCGGGCTGGGGCAAGGGTTAGGATTTTGGGGAGGGACCACCCACCCCATAAAAGCTGGACGGCGCGAGGGCGGGCTTGGGAGGGAAAGACACCCTGGGGGGAGACGGGGTTAGCCCCCGTTTGTTGAAAACGCCAAAACACAATATATTGTGCTCTCTGTGCCTGACAAGGTTTGACAAGCACAACATCTAGCGCTACCATGATTATGGTTGATGAATAGAAAAGCAAAACCCCTCGGGTAGCGAGGGGTTTCACATACGCAGCCCTGTTGGGGCCTTGCTGAAGTTTCGGGATAGTAACATGTTTGCGTCCCGATTGTCAAGAAGGGACGGTCGATTACCTCCTAACAGGGCTAGCAAGACGAAAGGAGGAAATAATGGCTGCAGGCAAACAAGACAGCATCAACGCCATTGAGAGTTACATCCAAAAATGCGGGGGGGAATACAGCACATGGTACGTGGGTATTGCCGCCGATGCGAGGAATAGACTCTTCAATGACCACGGTGTACGAGAAGAAGGCGATTGCTGGATCTACAATCAAGTTACCTCTTCGGAAGTAGCTAGAGAGGTTGAAAGGCATTTCGTCTACGCACGAAACACAGATGGTGGCCCAGGTGGTGGTGATGAAACCACAGACATGGTGTACGCGTACAGAAAGTCGGCTCACTCCAACCCTTAAGATAAGCCGCTAGTACCGAGCACTTTTAGGGCAGGGGATAAGCCACCTATCCCCTGCCCCCCTCACACCTCCAACAGCCCAAAGTTGCTCTCGTCATCGTGAACGCGTTTGGCATCCACCCCCACTATCTCATACAGCACGGCCTCGGCCACCAGCCACGTCTTAACCCCGGGCCTGAGGCAGCCCGTTATCGTTTTGCCGTCCCTCCCCAATGCCCCGTGTATGTGCAGAACAGGCTTGCCGGCCTCGTCGGGGGCCAGCACCCCCACCCCCACCACCTCGTGGGCGCCCTCTACGGGGTGGAGCACGGGGTCGGGGGGCATCTCATCAGATACTCGCGGCCCCACCACTATCTCCCCCCCACCTATGCCGCCCACCAGCACCACATGACCCGTCTTTACACCCTTCTCCAGGGCGAAGCGCTCTATGCACTCCGGCACGATGTCCCCCTCCTCCAGGCGGAGGACGAACACGCGCCCCAGGCGGCCCTCAGATGCCTTCATTTGTTACCTCCCAGGTATTGTAAGGCCAGCTTAACCCTCTCCTCCAGGCTCGCCTCCGCATCAGGCGCAGAGGCCGCCGCGGCATGCCCGGCCTCAGCGGCGGAGTAGCCCAGGGATATAAGGGCGGCCAGCACGTCGGCGCTATCCTGGGGCGGGGCGGCAGCAGATACCCAGCCCATCGCTATCTTGTCCTTAAGCTCCAGTATAATGCGCTCGGCCACCTTCTTGCCTATGCCGGGGACGGCAGTGAGCAGGGCGGCGTTGCCGCCGGCTATGGCCGCTACCAGCTTATCGGCGCTTAATGCCGAAAGCATGGCCAGCGCCAGCCTGGGACCCAACCCTGATACGCCGAGCACGGTCTGGAAAAGACCCAATTCCTCAGGGGTGGCAAAGCCATATAGGGCGATGTTGTCCTCCCTCACGTGGAGGTGGGTATAGACCCTAACCTCCCCACCCACCTCGCCCAACGCACCCAGGGTGGAGGTGGGAGCATATACCTGGAAGTGTAAGCCGTTGACGTCTATAACAGCCCACTCGCCGCTAATAGCCTCCAGCCTGCCCTTCAAACCCGCTATCACGCTTTATCCCCCTGGGACAGTATATGTTCCAGGTGCTCCTGACACCAGTGGCACAGGGCCACGGCCAGGGCGTCTGAGGCATCTGTGGAAGAAGGCGCAGTGTCCATGCCCAGCTGCAGCCTGACCATCTCCCGCACCTGCTCCTTGGAGCTTGCGCCGTAGTCGGCCACCCTCTGCTTAACCTGGGCGGGGGTATACTCGTAGCAGGGCAGTTCATGATTAGCCGCCGCCAGCATGGCCACCGCCTGCGCCTTGCCAATGGCCAGAGCGGATTGCACGTTCTTGGCCACGAAGGGCTGCTCCACCGCCACAACCCGGGGGTGGTGGCGGGAGATAATACCCGTAAGCTCTCGGTATAAAAAAGCGAGACGCTCACCTATCGGTGAGCGCCGATTGCAGTTCAACACACCACAGTCCACGAAGGCCGCCTCGTCGTCTCCACCCCGTATCACCCCATAGCCCATCGCTACCGTGCCCGGGTCAACGCCTAGGATTATCATGCCTTAGCTTCGCTTTTATACTTCTCCAGGGCAGAATCGGTAAAGTCCGCATTGCTGGCCACCTGCTGTATCTCGTCCATCTCCTCAAGCTTCTCTAAAAGCCTGAGCACCTGCGCCGCGGCCTTATCATCAAGGGCCACCTGGTTCTTGGGTATCAGGCACAGCTCAGCAGAGGCTATGTGCACCTTCTTAGCCTCCAGCACCTTTCTAACCGCCTCCATGTCCTCAGGCATGGTATATATCTCCACAACCGCGCCCTCCACCTGGACATCGTCGGCGCCGGCATCTATGGCCTCCAGCGCCAGTTCCTCGGTGTCCAAGCCCTCGGCCCGCACCACGATAACGCCCTTGGAGTCGAATATCCAGGACACGCTGCCGTTCTCTCCCAGGTTGCCACCGTGCTTGGAGAAAAGATGGCGCACCTCCTGTATGGTGCGGTTGCGGTTATCGGTAAGAGCCTTAACTAAAACAGCTGCGCCCCCTACCCCATAGCCCTCCAGCACTAGCTCCTCCAGGGTTACACCCTCCAGATCACCGGTGCCCTTCTTTATAGCCCGCTCTATGTTGTCCGCGGGCATACTGTTGTCCTTGGCCTTCTGGACAGCCAGGCGCAGCCGCGGGTTGAGGTCGGGGTCGCCGCCCCCCTCCCGCGCCGCCACTATAATCTCCTTAGCCAATTTGGTAAAAAGCTGTCCCCGCCTGGCATCGGCGACGCCCTTCTGATGCTTTATGGTAGACCATTTAGAATGACCCGACATGCTCTATTCCCTCCGCACTAATTCTAGCATCCACCCACTGCACGGTCAAAAGGCCGCTTTAGCTATCCTCCTCCCACCCCCTCTTATAGGCCACAGAGACCACCAGCAGGGTGATGCCGGCCGCCATAAGGCCTATGCCGTAGTTCTTAAACGGCGCCACTGAGTCCGTGATAATCTGCGGGATGGCTGTCTGCACCTGCTCTGGTATGCCCTGTATATTCGTCATCTGGGGAACCGCTTTACCCGCCAGCAGCGAGCATACGAGGAAGCCTATACCGCAGATAAGACAGGGTATGCCTATGGAGCGAGTCGCCCCACGCACACGACGACGGTTCAGGAACACAAGCCCCACGATAACGCCAATAGTAACCCCTATGGAGATACGATACGCCATCTGAGTAAGGCCGATGTAGTACCGCGACTGGCGCAGCATATCCATCACCTCAGGGGAGGCCTGGGCTATAACAGCCTCGTTTATCTCGTAGCTATCGGGTATCATGGCCTCAATCTCGCCGGAGAACCTGTCGAGCTCCGCCTCCAGCTCCGCCTGGCTGAGCATCTGCGCCTCCGGGGGCAGGTTGTCCATCATGGCCTGCCGCACAGTGTCGCCCAGGACGGTTTTGGCCGGCGCCAGGTCAAAAACTATGCTCAAACTCTGGCTCCTGCCCAGAAGATAGTCATAGCCAGAATAGACCACAGTGTGAACCTGATCCTCAATCCAGGGCCCCAGGTCGGCCACGACATCCCTTAAGGCGTCGTCTACAAAGCCGAGCTCATCGGGAAGCCCTCCCGCCGCCAACTGCCCCTCCACCATGTCCGCCGCAAGCGCGGGCACATTCAACCTGTCCACCTGGGCGATAGCAAACTCCGGATTTAGCACGGTGCGGTTCAAGCCATAAACGGAACCCCAAACAGCAAGGGAGCAGAACAGAACGAAGCTCAGGAACGCTATACCTGCCTTCCTAACCATATTACATATCTCCTTTCATCCCCTATGGGCCGCAGGGGGCGGGGGGTTATGGACTCGCATCCGCCACCACGAAGGCAACGGCGTATTCCCTGCTGTCGGAGAGGCTAACGGCGATATCATTAAGCCCCATGGATGCGGCCCTGGCCTTCATGCCGCCGTGAAGCGTAACCAGGGGCTTTCCCCCGGGCTCGGAGAGTATCTCTATCTCCCGCCAGCTAAATCCGGGGCTTCTGCCACCCAGCGCCTTTATCACCGCCTCCTTGGCGGCGAAGCGCAGCGCCAGGGAAGAGCCGTCCCTCCGACACAAGTCAAGCTCACCCGGGGTGTATACGCGCCCCAGGAATAGCTCCCCCCACCGAGCGATAGCTCGCTCTATACGTTCAACCTCAACTATATCCACACCTATACAGTGCATCTTATGCATAATTATAGCCCATTTCGCGGCAAAGTAAATCGCCTCCTTTCTTAACATTTACTTAAAAATTGGCCCGTATAATGCCTTTTTAAGCAGGCAGAGAAGGGAGGCTTGCTTTTACACATCTGCTGCGACTATACTAAACCAATTCGGCTCATGGCAAGATACTCTTAAGGAGATAAATCACCAAGCATGGTTGGGCCCGTAAAGACCCGTTACATAACCCGCTTCGCCCTCTTGGGCGCAGTTCTCGGTGGCCTACTGACAGGCACTCCCTCACCCGCCGCTGCTGAGGAGGCCACCCCCCTGGCGATGGACTGTAAGTTCCCCATCGTCGAGGGCATATCTGGAGAAAGATTCGACTTTGACATACTGCTAATCCCCACCAGCAACGAGTTGGCCGGCAGATACGAGTTCGACCTGGAAACGCCTCCGGGATGGACTGCCAGCGTGTGGCGTCCCCACCCCAGCCAGAGGCTAGCCGCCATAGACTTCAACGGCAGACGTGTTACCAGCGACCTGGTAGAGGTTATAGTGGAACCAGCGCCCGGCAAGGCTCCTGAGCCCGGCGAATACGTCACAACCTTCAACGCCAACTGGGGAGAGCACCATTCCAGCATAGACCTCACCGTTATTATAACAGCCAAGTACTCCCTGGAACTACGCACCTCAAGCGGTAGGCTCAACGACGAGATCGCAAGCGATGGGGATAAGCACATGACCATGCTGGTGGACAACACCGGAACGAAGACCCTGGAGAACATCGCCCTAACCTCCACCAAGCCCGATGGCTGGAGCATAACCTTCACCCCCGCCAACATAAAGGCCCTTGAGGCCGGGGAGGCAGAGCAGATAGACGTCCTGATGAGACCCACGGAGCGGCTGATAGCTCGCGACTACACCATATCCGTGAGCGCAGATAGCCCCAACGCCACTGACGACATGGAGCTAAGGCTCTCTGCCGCTACCCCCTTAAAATGGAGCGCCGGCGGCATAGCCATCACGGCAGCCGTAATCGCAGGGCTGGTATTCCTTTTCCGCCACCTGAGCCTTAGCTACCTAATTAAGAAGAAATAGAATTAAAATCGGCCTTGCTTAGTAGACAGGCTGTGTCAATAAGGAGGAGGGACAGTACATGAAAAGGAGAGCAGCTAGATACATCGCTTTGGCTATGATACCGGCCGTTCTGGGCGGACTGTGGGGAGGGGCGGCGGCCCTGGCCGCGCAACCCGACGGGGGCGGCGTTGCCACCCTGCCGCCGGCACAGGGGACGGATACGGGACCCATAGAGTTCTCCGCCAAATTCCCCAGCCTGGAGGGCAGCACCAACGAAGTCTTTGAATTTGAGGTATATATAAAACCCTCCTCCGAAGAGCACATGGGTAAATACGATTTCAACGTGGTGAAACCCTCCGGATGGCAGGCCGGAGTATATGGCTCCTACCCAAAGAAGCTGGTCACGTCAATAGACTTCACCGGCGAGAATATACACAGTGAGACCGTAGAGGTCCACGCCTTCGCCACACCGGGGAAGGCCCCCAACCCGGGCGAGTATGTGCTCACCCTGGAGATTAGCAAGGCCGACAACCCCGACTTCATGTCCACCATAGACCTAACCGCCGTGGTTACGGAGAACTACAGCTTAAATATGAGCCCTGAATCGGGGCGGCTGAACGCGGACGTGAACGCCGGCAAGGAGAACCACGTATCGGTACTGCTGCGGAGCACGGGCACGGGCAATATAGAGGACATAACCCTTGAAGCAGAGGCGCCGGAAGAGTGGGCAGTGGTCTTCGACCCCGCAAGCGTGGACACACTGGAGGCAGGGCTCACACAGACGTTGGACCTGGTTATCACACCGCCCAAGAACGCTATAGCCGGAGACTACGTGGTCAGCCTAAACGCCGACAGCGAGAACGCCGCCGACAGCATAGATATACGCGTGACGGTAATGACATCCACAATATGGGGGTGGGCCGGCATCGGCATAGCGGCTGGCGTTATCGCCGGCCTAGTAGTAATGTTCCGCCGCTGGGGCAGGAGGTAAAGGCATTGGCCAAGCCTAAGGTGGTAGAGGCCATAGGCCTCACTAAGCAGTACGACGGCGTCACCGTAGTGGACAATCTGAACCTGTCCATAGATGAAGGTGATATATTCGGCTTCCTGGGGCCCAACGGGGCAGGCAAGACGACGACGATACTGATGCTCTTAGGCCTCACCGAGCCAACCGCCGGCATGGCGCGCATCTGCGGCCAAAACTCCACCCGCGAGCCGCTCAAGGTAAAGCGCTTGAGCGGTTACATACCGGAGAAGGTTGGCTTCTATGAAGACCTGACAGCGAGCCACAACCTGGCCTACACCGGCCGCTTAAACGGCATACCCGAAGACGAGGTGGCCAAGAGGGTCATAGAGGCCCTGGACACGGTGGGGCTGGCACAAGAGTCCGAAAAGCTGGTGGGTGAGTTCTCCAGGGGCATGAAGCAGCGCCTGGCCATAGCCGACGTCCTGGTGAAGATGCCCAAGGTAGCCATACTGGACGAGCCCACGTCGGGCATAGACCCGGAGGGCATCGTGCGCATGCTGGACCTAATCGCCAGGATAGCTAAAGAGAGGAATATGACTGTAATCATGTCCTCGCACCAGCTCAATCAGGTGCAGAGGATATGCAACCGGGTAGGTATAATAGCGGGCGGCAAGCTGGTAACAGAGGGTCTGATAGACCAAATGGGCAGGGACAAGATGGACAGCGGTAAATACAAAATATATATCAAGCTCACCCAGCTCACCACCAAGATAACCGCCGCCATAGGGAAGATAAAGGGAGTGGTGAACGTGGACAAGACCTCGGACGACTCCCTTACGGTTAGCAGCATCAAGGACCTGAGGCCCCAGATATCAAAGGCCATCGTGGGCGCCGACGGCATAGTGGTAGAGATGCGCCTCCAGAGTTATGCCCTGGAGGACATCTATATGAATTACGTCAAAGAGGGTTAACATGCAGGGACTGATGACCATCTTCCATAAAGAGCTGGCCGACTACTTCACCAGTTGGCGAGGCATAATACTGTTCGTGATGGTACTGGTGGTAAGCGCCATAGCCGTAATAGGCCCCTCAGGTGCCATAGAGGCGATGAGGGCAGATACGGCCGCACCGTCACAGTTCGCCTTCCTGGAGCTGTTCTCACAGGGCTCATACCCCGTAACCTGGCGACTTAGCATGATCCTAATCCCCATAATGGGCATAGTCCTAGGGCTGGATGCCATAAACAGGGAAAAGAACAGCGGCACTCTTAGCCGTCTGCTTTCCCAGCCCATCTACCGCGACTCGGTGATAAACGGCAAGTTCCTCGCCGGACTTACCACCATGATCATAATGACCACTACTACCATACTGGTGATAACGGGCATCGGCATGATACAGCTGGGCATACCCCCCACCTCCGAGGAGGCTGCCAGACTGCTCCTGTTCTGGGGCAGCAGCATACTCTACGGGGCCTTCTGGCTGGGCATGGCGATGGTATTCTCGGTCTACTTCCGCTCCGTGGCCGCATCTGCTGTAGCGGCGATAGTTATATGGATATTCTTCTTCTTCTACACCTTCACCGGCTTCATCGCCGGACAGGCCGAGACCGCAGAGGCAACCATAACCGCTATGAGGGTATCGCCCATATTCCTATTCCAGGAGTCCATGGGGGTTATCCTGGTCCCCGGTGCAAGGACGCTAACGGAGTTCCTAAGAATAGCCACCTCCACATCCAGATTCCTGCCCGGCCCCCTATCCCTGGGGCAAAGCCTGCTGACCATCTGGCCGCACCTGGCCATCATCGGGGGGCTTACCGCATCCATGTTCGCCATATCCTACACCCGCTTCATGCGCGAAGAGATAAGGTCCACCTAAAAAGACCCCCTCACAGATTAGTGAAGGGGTCTATTCACCTAAACACCCCCCTACGGGCGTATTCCCATACGCTGCGCGAAGGGTAAAGGGGCGAGGTGACCTTATGGCGGGTAGGCCGGGGCGGTGAAGGTACCGCCCCAACCCGGCAACCAAGCCCCTAACTTATTCCTATACGTTTACTGCTTTTAAGATTATTGGTAGCTACCCAAAGAGTTAAAGTTCCTCTGAACCGGCGCCTCAACTTGCTTGGTGGTCTGCGGGGCATTGCTCTGTCGGCGCTGGTTTAACATCGGGCGGCGCAGGAAAGAGGGCACATCCAGTTCGTCCTCGCTCTTCATGCCCTTCAGTATCTCTGTAAGCTCGTCGTCGCCCTCGTCCAGACCTCCGTTGGCGTTGAAGCCAGTGGCCACGAGGGTTATCCGCACGTTGTCCTCCATCTCTTGGTCATGGGCCACACCGAAGATGATGTTGGCGTCGCGGTCCACTGCGTCCTTGACCACCTCAGCCGCCTCGTTGACCTCGAAGAGAGAGAGGTTGTTGCCGCCAACCACATTGAACAGCACACCTTTGGAGCCGTCCAGACGGACATCCAGTAGCGGGCTGGCCAAAGCCTCTTTGGCGGCGTCCACGGCGCGGTTCTTACCCGAACCCAGGCCGACGGACATCCAAGCAGGACCGGCGTCCTTCATAATCGCTTTCACATCAGCATAGTCCAGGTTTATCATGCCGGGAACGGTGATTACCTCGGCTATGGCCTGTACACCGTGCCTCAGCACATCGTCGGCCATCTTAAAGGCGTTATCCACGCCGGCCTTCTGGTCGCATATCTCTAAAAGGCGGTCATTGGGAATGATAATCAAGGTATCCACCTTACCCAACAGTCGAGTTATGCCATCCTGAGCTACATCAGCACGATGCGCGCCCTCAAAGCCGAACGGCCTGGTGACAACCGCTATGGTAAGCGCGCCGCTCTTCTTGGCTATCTCGGATACCACTGGTGCGGAGCCGGTGCCGGTGCCGCCGCCCATGCCGGCGGTTACAAAGACCATATCGGCCCCTTTAACCAGTTCCGCTATATCCTCGCGACTTTCCTCAGCCGCCTTCTGCCCCAGGTTGTGGTCGCCACCGACGCCCAATCCCCTGGAAGCCCTTTCCCCTAACTGAACACGGGTGGGAGCCTCGGTAATAGCCAGGGCCTGAGCATCGGTATTCATGGCGATAAGCTCTACACCCTGAATGCCCTCCTGAACCATGCGGCTTATGGCATTACAACCGCCTCCACCCAGACCGATAACCTTGATAGTGGCGGGATTAGGAACAAAACTGCTCTTTGCCATCTCCCCCCTCCTTTCTCTCTATAAGCGAATTAATATTGCTAACTACTCAGCCATTCCGCTTACTTGAATAGGCTCCTCATTTTGGAGATAAACCTCGACATGAATCCTTGAGTCTTCCAATTCTGCTTACCCTGATTCTTAACGCCCCAAAGTAGGAGGCCAACGCTGGTAGCATATGACGGGTCGCGCAGGGTGTCGGTGATGCCGTACATCTCGGTGGGGGCACCTACCCTAACGGGGAAGCGCAGGATATCCCGCCCCAGCACATCTATGCCGGACAGGTTAGAGCTGCCACCGGTGAGGACCAACCCCGCCGGGGCCAACTTCTCGTACTCATTGCGCGGAAGCTCCAGCAGTATCAGCCTCAGCACCTCCTCTATCCTGGCCTTGACTATGTCGCACAGGTCCTTATAGGAGATGCCGTGCCCGTTGGTGGACATGGAACTTCCATCGTCGTCCTTGCCCTCGTAGACAGGCATAACACTACCGTACTTCTTCTTCATCTCTTCGGCCACGTCAAAGGGTAACCCTAAGCCAATGGCCACATCCCTAGTGAGCTGATAGCCAGCCACGGGCAAGATGGAGGTGTGCCAGATGCTGCCGTCCTTGAAGATGGCCACATCTGTAGTGCCACCGCCGATATCGGCCAGCACCACACCCGCCTGCTTCTCGTCCTCAGTCAGTACAGCCTCACTGCTGGCCAGAGGCTCCAGCACAAGGTCCTCCACGTCTATGCCAATGCTGCGGATACACTTCATAAGGTTCTGGATAGAGGCCACACCCGCCGTAATGACATGGGTCTCCACATCCAACCTGAAGCCATGCATGCCCACCGGGTTCTTCACCCCAGCCTGGCCGTCTACAGCGTAGCCCCGAGATATGACATGTAAAAGCTTCCTGTCCCCGGGAACGCGGACATTTTGGGCATTGGACAATACCCGACGGAGATCGTCGGGACGAACCAGACGATCATTGCGGGTTATGGCCACCACGCCGCGGTTGTTCACCGACTGGACATGACGACCTGTCACCCCTACGAACGCCGATTCCACTCGGTAGCCGCTGGTCTGTTCGGCCTTCCTCACCGAGTCGCGAATGGAACGTCGAGCCTCATTGATGTTGACCACCAGGCCCTTGTGCAAGCCCTTGGAGGGGCTGATGCCCACGCCAGCAACCTGGATGGCACCGCCTTCGTAGATCTCGGCTATGATGGTGCAGACCTTGGTAGTACCGACATCTATTGAGGTTATGATATTAGGCTTTTTCATTCCCCCCCTCCTTTCTTATAGTTATTCTTAAAAGCAATAAAACGTGTTAACCTCACATCTCCAAACCTCCTCTTAAGGGCTTATGAAACTTTATGTCAATCATGGCAGGGAGGATATAAGCTGAGGCTCCCCCCAGCTATGGGAACCACTCTGGAAACATGGTTCCGCCGTCCCGGCCGTAAAGGCACCGTACTGAACGCCTACCCGCTCCGCGGCCCTAAGCTTAGCGCTGCGGCTGCGCGGGTTTAGATTGACCTCTTCATCAGAGGGGGTAATAATCTTTTTGTTGACCAGCCTTAAGCTAGCAGTATGCCCGCAGATACACGCCGGCGTGCCCGGAGGGCAGATACAGTCACGGGACTCTCTTTGTAATATCTGCTTAACTATGCGGTCCTCCAGGGAGTTGTAGCTCAGCACCACCAGCCGCCCCCCCACACCCAACACCTCTATGGCCTGAGTAAGTGCGCTCTCCAGGTGCTCAAGCTCCTGGTTGACCGCTATGCGCAGGGCCTGGAAGGTCTTGGTAGCAGGGTGGATACGCCCACCCCTCCTGCCCCCCACAGCCCCTGCTATCACCTGGGCAAGCTCCAGCGTGGTATATACAGGGCGTTCGGCCACTATACTGCGAGCGATACGGCGGTAGTTGGTATCCTCACCGTAAGTCCTTATGATATGAGCCAACTCGTCGTAGGAGTATCCGTTCACTATATCGGCAGCGGTGATCCTCTGCCGGGGGTCAAAGCGCATGTCCAAAGGGGTGTTGCTCTGGAAGCTGAAACCGCGCCCACCGCCCAACTGCATGGAGGACAGCCCCAGGTCAAACAGGATACCGTGGACGGGATAGAAGTCGTATTCGCGGCATATCTTCCCAAGGTTCACAAAGTTATCATTTAATAGCAATATGGAGTCGCTGTGGGCCTTCAGCCTCTTCCAGGCTCTATCTATGGCGTCGGGGTCAGCGTCTATACCCATAAGCTGTCCACCGGGCATGCTGCGCTCCAATATAGCGGCGGCATGGCCGCCAGCGCCAAGGGTGCAATCTATGTAGCGCCCCCCGTGCTGGACATTCAGGGCGGCTACTGTCTCCCGAACCATAACCGGAATATGGATTGACATCTCTTTAAGCCTCTCGATGCCTTTCCATACTCTCTATAAGATGCGCCGCCTGCTGCTGGCTAAGCGCCTTCTCCGCTTCCCACTGCTGCTTATCCCACAACTCAAAGTAGTTGTTAACCCCGGCCACAACCACCTCGTCGCCGATACCGGCATACCCCCTTAAAGAAACAGGCAAGGCTATTCTGCCTTGCCGATCAATCTCTTGACTAAAGGCCGTGCCGAACATTGCCCTGCTCAGCCGCCGGAGCTTGGCAGGGCTCATGGAGGCTGAAGCCATAGTCTCCGCCAGACGCTTCCACTCCGATATGGGGTAGGCGGCGATACACTTCTCCAGCCCTGGCGCCAGCACCACCCCTTCCCTGAGAGGGCCACGGAACTTGGGGGGAACCGATGTCCTGCCCTTCTCGTCTATCTTGTACTCAAACTCGCCGAAAAACATTTTTAATTCCTCACCGAGCCTTCCACTTAAAACCACAACCAACCACTTCCATCCATTTTACACCACGAACTCCCCCTTTTGTCAACCCCTACAACCTGGTTTTTAGCTTGAATTCGCGTTTTGCTCCGCCAAGGGCTTGTGATACAATACATACCCTGAAAGGAAGATACTATGATAAGAATAGCTATACTCACCATTAGCGATAAGGGTTTTAAGGGTGAGCGCCAGGATAAAAGCGGGCCAGCAATAAGGGAAATGGTCGCCAAGCTGGAGGCTACAGTAGATAGATACGAGTTAGTCCCTGACGACCGCGAGGCCATATCCCTGAAATTAGCCACCTGGGCCGACAGTGGTGATATAGATTTGATACTCACCAGCGGCGGCACGGGCTTAAGCGAGCGCGACAACACCCCCGAGGCTACACTAGCCGTGGTGGAGAAGGCAGCGCCGGGGCTCACCGAGGCCATGCGCGCCAAAACATTCGCCATAACCCCATACGCCATCTTGAGTCGCGCCGCTGCCGGCGTCAGGGGAAGATGCCTCATCATAAACCTACCCGGCAGCCCCAAGGGGGTAAGGGAGTGCCTAGAGGTGGTACTGCCTGTCATCCCCCACGCCGTGGAGATTATCAAGGGGGAAGGGACAAAACATACCCCCCCCAAGGGAGGCTGAGGCTGGTGCGCGTAGATATCTTCACCCTGTTCCCGGAGACCTTCCAAGGCCCCTTCCATACCAGCATCATAAAGAGGGCAGTGGAGGGAGGGCTGATAGATATAGCTATACACAACATCCGCGATTATACCCACGACAAGCACCATGTAACCGATGACTACCCCTACGGCGGGGGGGCCGGCATGGTGCTTAAAGCCGAGCCTATTTTTGAGGCAGTAGAGACGGCGGCCCCACCCGATAATGACACCCCCGTGATACTGATGAGCCCCCAGGGACGCCCCTTCGCCCAGAATATCGCCGAGGATCTGGCTCGAAAACCCCAAATCGTCATAATCTGCGGTCACTACGAGGGCGTGGACGAAAGGGTACGCCAACACCTGGTAACCGACGAGATAAGCATCGGGGACTACGTCTTGAGCGGAGGGGAAGTGGCGGCGATGGTGGTGGTAGAGGCCGTAGCCCGGCTGGTGCCAGGTGTACTCGGCTCCGAGGATTCGGCCAGGGAAGACTCCCACTCCGAGGGCCTCCTGGAATACCCCCACTACACACGCCCCAGTGAGTACCGCGGCTGGGAGGTGCCAGCGGTGCTACTCTCAGGGAACCATGCCCAAATAGAGGCGTGGCGCCGCGAGCAGGCCATAAGACGCACATTAGAACGCCGCCCGGACCTGCTTAAAAAAGCGTGTTTAAGCGCTGAGGAAAAGGCCCTGATAGAGAGACTTCGGCAAGAGCCGCCAGCCCAGGCTTGATTAAGACAGCCATTTTAGGTTATAGTTTACGTTACGGATACGGGGAGGAGATACATCTCAATGGACATGGCATCTATAACGACGGAGGTCAAGACAAATCCCAACATACCCGCATTGGCCCCCGGCGATACGGTAAAGGTTAAGGTCAAGATCAAGGAAGGCGACAAGGAGCGCGTCCAGGCTTTTCAGGGCATTGTTATCAGGATAAGGAACAGCGCCGACGGCGGCAACTTCACCGTCAGGCGCGTGGCATACGGCATCGGCGTGGAAAGGACGTTCCTCTTCCAGTCGCCGCTTATAGAGAAGGTAGAATTAGTGCGCCACGGCAGGGTGCGCCGCGCCAAGCTGTATTACCTCCGCGGTCTCAGCACCAAGGCGGCACGCATAAAGGAAAAGAAGGTGGAGGAGCAGGAGCTGGCCATAGAGGCCCCTGCCGCAGCCGAAACCACAGAGGAGACGGCTGAAGAGACCACCGCTGAGGTCTCCGCCGAGACGGCAGCAGAGGCCGAATCCGCGGCCACTGAAAAGGCCGCCGCCGAACCCGAGGCGGAGGAAGACAAGGCCGAGAAAGCCTAAACCAGCCCGGCAAAATACGCCGCAGTGTATTATATATAGATAGGAAGCCTTGTTTAAGGCAGGTTCAGCCGGTGGGTTATGCCGAGGTCAGCGTCAATTCGCCTATCGCCAAAGGTAGCACCTTCAGCTATAAAATCCCCCCCCACATGGACATCGCAGTGGGGCATGCTGTCCGAGTCCCCTTCGGCAACAGAGTGCTCCAGGGAGTAGTTCTGGAGCTTACCGACCACCCCGCCGTGGAGGAGACTAGAGATATAGAGGGGATAATGGACCCCCGCCCTTTGCTCACTCCACCCCAGATAGATACAGCCCGCTGGATAAGCCGTTACTACCTGTCTCCCCTCTTTGACGCGGTGCAGCTTTTCCTGCCGCCGGGCTTCCAGCGCCGCGCAATCGCCTATTATCAAAGCCCCAACCCCTATCCTGAAGAGGACACGTCGACCCTCACCCCAAACGAGCTTAAATGCCTCAAGCTCGTCCAGGAGAAAGGCAGACTGAGCGCCGGGGTGATTGAGAAACACCTGGGCAAAAGCAAGGCCGGGCCCGCGCTGAACAAATTAGTAAGAAGGGGTTTCTTCATCCGCGACTACGAGATGGAAAAGCCCAGGGTAAGGCCCAGGATTATACCGCACCTGGAGCTTGCGGTTACACCCCATGAGGCCGCCCAAGAACAGGCCGGACTAACCAGAAGAGGGGCCAACAAACAGGCAGCGCTTTTAAAGCTGCTCCTAGAGAGGGCGGGGCCGGTGCCCTGGCCACAGGCCCGCACCGAGGCGGCGGTAAACAAGGGCACCGCCGACGCCCTTAAGGCCAAGGGACTTATAAGCTATACCAAGGTGGAGATGAAGCGCCGCCCCCTCCCCACCTGCCCCAGCACTCCCTCCACCCCCCCCAAGATTAGCGCCGACCAGCACGCTGCTCTTAAGGCTATAACAAAGGGGCTGGACAACATCATATCGGGGGAGCCGGACGTATTCTTACTACATGGCGTAACCGCAAGCGGCAAGACCGAGGTCTACCTTCGTGCCCTGGCCGAGACGATACGGCGGGGACAGAAGGGCATAGTACTTGTTCCGGAGATAGCCCTCACCCCACAGACCATAGAGCGCTTTGAGGCGCGCTTCCCCGGCAGGGTAGCAGTGCTTCACAGCGGACTCTCCCTGGGAGAGCAACACGACGAGTGGCACCGTATAAGGAACGGGGAGTGCGACGTCGCCATCGGCCCCAGAAGCGCCATATTCGCCCCTCAACCCAACCTGGGGCTTATAGTGATAGACGAAGAGCACGAGTGGACCTACAAACAGCAGGATAAGTCCCCCCGTTACCATGCCCGCCGCACGGCCGTTGAGCTTGCGAGGCGGTGCGGAGCTGTGGTGGTTATGGGTAGCGCCACCCCAGACGTGGAGACATATTATAAAACCCTAAACGGGCGCTACCAACTGCTGGAGATGCCCTACCGGGTCGCCCCCCACCAGGGAGCGCCGCTGCCAGAGGTGGAAGTAGTGGATATGAGGCGAGAGCTTAAGGCGGGCAACCGCAGCATATTCAGCCGCCCCCTCATGGAAGCGCTCTCCGATACCGTAGTTAATGGCAAGCAGGCTATACTGTTTCTGAACCGCCGCGGCGGCGCAAACTTTATACAGTGCCGCACCTGTGGGTTCGTGCTCAAGTGTAAGCGATGCGACACCCCCCTCTCCTACCACCCCACCGAGGACGCCATCAGATGCCACCAATGTAACTACCGCGCCGCCGTTCCCCAAGCCTGTCCGCAGTGCATGGGTCGGCGCATAAAGTTCCTCGGCATAGGCACCCAGAAGCTGGCAGCGGAGGCCGCCTGCATATTGCCCCAAGCCAGGCTGCTAAGATGGGATAGTGACGCCACCCGCACAAAGGGAGCGCATAAGGAGATACTGGACCGCTTCCGCGGCCATAAGGCCGATATACTAATCGGCACGCAGATGGTGGCCAAGGGGCTTGACCTGCCCCTGGTAACACTGGTAGGGGTGGTGAGCGCGGACACCGCTCTGAACCTGCCCGACTTCCGCGCCGGCGAGAGGACCTTCCAGCTGCTGTCCCAGGTATTGGGGAGGGCAGGGCGGGGCGGCCCCAAGGGCAGGGTTATAATACAGACATACTCGCCCGAACACTACGCCATAAAAACAGCCGCCGCACATGACTACGCCTCGTTCTTTAAGAAAGAGATAGAGCACCGCGGCAGCCTCGGTAACCCGCCGTTCTCCCAGCTGGCCCGTATGCTCTACAGTCACACAAACGATGCCCACTGTCAGCGAGAGGTAGATAGACTAGCACGCAGGATAAAACAGAACACGGACACCCGGGGGATTAACAGGGTAGATATCATCGGCCCAGCGCCAGCCTTTGTTCACCGCCTACGGGGACGATACCGATGGCAGATCATTCTGCGTGGGGACGATCTTTCAGCGTTACTCCAGGCTATACCCTTACCTCAAGGGTGGCTAATAGACGTTGACCCTATCGGCATAGCCTGACCATAATCGTCATCTCTGGAATCCTCCGCCACACTACTGCCATTATCGGACTCCAAGAAGAATAGTTCATCAAGATGGTATTCAGGGAAGGCACGCATAGCTCCCACAATGAACTTCTGATTGATAAGGCGCTTGCCGTCACATACCCTGTAGACCTGGCTCACCGATATGCTCATGGCCTCGGCCAGTTCTGCAATGTTACGGTAACGCTCACTATAAAGCTCAAACACCCTGGTCCCAATAATCATAGGCTGTTACCCCCCTGACAGTTGGCGATATTATAGGCATAATTTTGCCTACTGTCAAGATAAAAAACGGCCATATCACCAATTTTTACAGTTTTTTTACACAACGGCCACACCTTGATGCCAGCAGCCCTTTGGTAGTATAGTTTAGCCCCGTATAGATATGGATATCCAAAGGCTGCTCACCAAGATAGGCGGCATGATGTGCCAGAACGACGTCGTTTGCTACATCGTGGGAGGCTTCGTCCGCGACACCCTGCTGGGGAGACGAACCGCCAACATAGACCTGGTCATAGCAGCGGACGCCCTGAAGGCGGCTCCCGCCCTGGCCAATGCCCTAAAGGGCAGCAGCTTTCCCCTGGACGAAGAGAACGGAATGGCCCGAGTGGTCATTGACGATACTGAGGCCGCAGGTGATGCGGGGCAGTGGGAGATTGACCTCGCCACTCTTCAGGACAGCTTAGAGGAGGACTTGGCCCGACGCGACTTCACTATAAACGCCATGGCAGTGGATATAAAGGCCGTTAAGTCTACTATCGCCCCGGAGGCAGTCATAGACCCCTTGGGAGGGCTTGCCGACCTTAAGAAGCAGAGCATACGCATAGTGTCCCCCTCCGCCCTCCCCCAGGACCCTCTGCGTCTTATGAGAGCCGTGCGGCTGGCTGCAGAACTGGGCTTTACCCTGACCCCCCAAACAAAGGCACAGGTTAGGGAGCACTACCGTCTCATCTCCACCGTGGCCAGCGAGCGGGTGCGCGAGGAGCTGCTGCGCATACTGGCCGCCCCCGAGGAAGCGGGAGGCGCGGCCTACCTGGACAGCCTGGGCCTGCTCACCACCGTGATACCGGAGCTGGAACAGTCCCGGGGAATCACCCAGCCCAAGGAGCACCACTGGGACGTGCTAAAGCACTCGCTAAAGGTGGTAGCCGCAGTGGACTTCCTGCTGCAGCGAGGGAGGTGGGGGCACGGCCCGGACGAGGAGATACTAGCCACCGTCCCATGGTCGGATACACTCACGGAGCACTTCCAAAGCAAAGTTAGCCCCGGCAGCACTAGGAGGGTGCTCACCAAGCTGGCGGCCCTCCTTCATGACATCGCCAAGCCTCAGACCAAGGCATTAGACCATACAGGACGAATGCGCTTCCTGGGGCACGACATGGAGGGGGCAGTTACAGCAGCTGCCGTGCTGGAGAGGCTTCGCTTCTCCACCAAGGAGATAAAGGCGGTGGAGACTATGGTGCGCTATCACATGAGGCCGACCCAGATGAGCCACGAGGCACTGCCCACCCGCCGCGCCATCTACAGATACTTCCGCGATACCGGTGAAAGCGGCGTGGATACCCTGTTCCTGAACCTGGCCGACCACCTGGCCACCAGGGGACCCACGCTGGACCTTGCCCATTGGCGAGAGCACACAAATATGGTAGACTATGTGCTAACTCGGCGCTTCGCCGAAGAAAGCGTGATCGCGCCAACCAAGCTCATAAGCGGCCACGATCTTATAAAGGCCTTCGGCCTGAAGCCCGGACCCGAGCTGGGCCGCATATTGGAGGCGGTGCGCGAGGCGCAGGCCGATGGTAGCGTGACCAACAAGGGACAGGCTCTCTCCTACGCCGAGCAGATGCTCGCTAGACAAGGCAGGACATGAGCAGAGGAAACAAGATAACCCTCGCTGTAATAAGCACCCTGTTCGCCATTGCCCTGCTGGTGGTATTCCCCGCAGATAAAGGCGTCATCGGAAAGCGCGGCATACAGCTGGGGCTGGACCTGGTGGGAGGGGTACATCTGGTGTACCAGGCCGACCTGGCCGAAAGCCAGGACCAGGCGGGCGATATGGCCCGCGCCCTGGAGACCATACGCTTCCGCATAGACGAGTATGGCGTCACCGAGCCTATAATCCAGAAGCAGGGTGAAGACCGTATACTGGTTCAGCTCCCCGGCTTCACCAATATAGAGGAAGCCAAGGGATTGGTGGAACGCACCGGCTTCCTGGAGTTCAGGGAGGTGGAGCGCGACGCGGACGGAAACCCCATTTACCTGACCCAATACCTAACGGCCGACGCCGACGGCTTCATGGACGGTGAGGAGGGGGGCAGCCGCATATTCGTGGATAACGAGGGGGCCACCATCGCCATACTCACCACCGACGACCAGGGCGGCCTCGTATATATAGATAAGGGAGGGAACCCCCTGACGAGCGCCGACCTCACCGCCGCCATGGAGGCGATAGTGGAGGGCTTCACGCCCTACTCCCCGGCGCTCCTCTCCTGGATGCCGGCCCGCAGCGAGGAAGGCACCCAGCTCACGGGCGACTACCTGGATGAGGCCGTGCCGTACTTCGTCACCGGCAGCGGCCTGCCCCAGACGGGGGTGGGCATCAGGTGGGACAAGGAGGGCACGGAGATATTCGACGACATCGCGGGGAGGCTCTACCAGGGCCCGAACTACATCTCACCCACCCAGAACCTGGGCATATTCCTGGATAACTCCCTCATATCGCACCCCTGGATAAAACAGCCGTCCTACGGCGGCGAGGGGGCTATAACAGGACAGTTCAGCGCTGACGAGGTAACAGAGCTGGCCATCCTTCTCCAGTCCGGCGCCCTACCTATGCCCTTGGAGAAGCCGCCTCTATATCAGGAAAAGGTATCCGCCACACTGGGGGCGGACTTCATAAATATGTCCATAACGGCGGGGCTTATTGGCATAGTGCTGGTGATGGTTTTCATGGGAGCCTACTACCGCGCACCCGGCGGCCTGGCCTGCGCGGCGCTTGCCTTCTACGTAGCCTTCGTGCTGGCCATCTTCAAGCTTGTGCCGGTGACGCTCAGCCTGGCCGGCATCGGCGGGTTTGTGCTTTCCATAGGTATGGCGGTGGACGCCAACATACTTATATTTGAACGTATGAAAGAGGAACTGAGGATGGGCAGGACACTGGAGGCCGCCGTGGACGCGGGCTTCAGCCGCGCCTGGCCGGCCATAAGGGATAGCAACATAACCACCTTCATCATCTGCGGCATACTATACGGGCTGGGCAGCAACATAGCGGCCAGCGCGCCGGTGATGGGGTTCGCGCTCACGCTGGCCATCGGGGTAGGCATAAGCATGTTCACCGCCATAGTGGTTACGCGCACCTTCCTGCGTATCTTCGCCACCAGCCGCTGGGCCAAGAATGAGACACTTTTCCGCGCCTTCCCGAGGAAAGATAAATGATAGACATCGTAGGCAAAAGGAAGCGTTTCTTCATCATATCCTGGGCCATAATCGGCGTCGCCGTGGCAGCGCTAGCGGCCTTCGGCCTCAGACCCGGCATAGAATTCTCCAGCGGCTCTATGATGACGGTGAACTTTGAGGAAGGTGTGAAGGCCGACGAGCTTAAAGAAGAGGTGGCCAACCTCGACTACCCCAATGCCATCATACAGAACACCGGTGAGGGCAGTTTCCTCATACGCACCGGAGAGCTATCCGATGCCAACAAGGCGGCCCTGGAGGGAGGGCTCGGCGAGCGCTTCGGCGCCGTGACGGAGTCGGACTTCTACTCGGTATCACCCATGATAGCCGAGGAGACGGCGCGCAACGCCGGCATCGCCATCGGGGTGGCCACAGTGGGCATACTGCTATACATCACCTTCGCCTTCCGCAAGATGCCCAAGCCGTTCCATTACGGCACCTGCGCCATCATGGCGCTAGGGCATGACGTTCTAATAGCCCTGGGCATCTTCGCCATGCTGAGCTATACCCTAGGCTGGGAGATAAACCTGATGTTCATCACCGGAATACTGGCGGTGGTGGGCTATAGCGTAAACAACACCGTGGTTGTATTCGACCGAATACGCGAGAACCTGAACCGGCGCGTAAGCACAGACTTCGCCACGGTGGTCAATATAAGCCTCTCCGAGACACTAGGACGCTCCCTTAACACCAGCCTCACCACCCTCATCGTGGTGCTGGGGCTGATGCTCTTCGTAGGGGCATCTATACAGAACTTCGCCGTGGTAATGCTCATCGGCATCATCGCCGGCACCTTCAGCTCCGTATGCGTCGCCCCCAACCTGCTCATCGCCTGGGAGAACAGGGAATGGGGCGGGCTGGCGAAGAAGGCCCCCAAACCCCAAACCAGCGGCTGAGGGAAGGGTAAAGGTATGTTTTCCACCAAGAGTGGTGCTGCCAGGCTATCTCTAATCGTCATTGCATCCCTGGTCACCTTCAAGCTGGTGGTGGCAGCGATCAGCGGCGGCATAAGCATACTGGCCCAGGGCTTGGACAGTCTGCTAGACCTGGCCGCTGTGGCCATAACCGTGGTGGCAGTCAAGGTGGCGCTCAAGCCCGCCGACGAGGATCATCCCTTCGGCCATGGCAAGGCGGAGAACATCGCCGGTATCGGCCAGGCAGCGATGGTATTCACCGCCGGCGGCGTGGTGATATTCCTAGCCGTGCGACGGCTGATATCCGGCTCCACCATAGAGCTTACCGGCTGGGGCATAATAGTTATGGCCGTATCCGTAGTGGCAAGCATCCTGCTCTCACTGCACCTGAGGAGGGTGGCGCGGGAAACGGACTCCGTGGCACTGGAAGCCAACGCCCGACACATAGCGGTGGACGTTTACTCCGCCGCCGCCGTCCTGGGAGGGCTCGTAGCCATACGATTCACCGGCCTCAAGATATTGGATCCCCTCATCGCCCTGGGGGTAGCAGGCTTCATAATGAAGACGGGATATGACATCTCCAAGAAATCCGTAAAGCAACTCATAGACACCAGGCTGCCACAGGACGAGGAGGATATCATAAAGGCCTGCTTACTTGACGGGGGCTACCGCATGTGCGACTTCCACGACCTGCGCACTCGCAAGGCGGGCGGCCAGCGCTTCGTGGAACTGCACCTAACAATGCCCAGGGACGCCAGCATAAGAGAGGCCTACGACGTCGTCGACCGACTGGAGAGCTGCATATCGGCCAGGCTGCCTAACACCAGCATCAGCATCCGCATAGAGCCCTGTCGGGGCGACTGCGAGGAGTGCACCGCCACCTGCACCTTCAGAAACAATAAGGGCTAACCCAAGCAGTGTAACGCTTTGACAGCCTTAAGCAGCGGGGCTATTACGGGGGAATCCCCCGCGGGGGGAGCTTCTCGCTCCACCAGTCCCTCACCCAGGAGGGCATTAAATGTCACCCCCACTGAGTCCCTAAGCGCACCCAGGCTGTAGCCCCCCTCTAGGCAGAGCACCAACCTGCCGCCGCAAAGATCATCGGCCAGCCGCTTGATGATGGACGTCATACGAGCATAGCCATCCGTGCTGACCTGCATACCGCCCAGATGATCAGCACGGTGGGCATCGTAGCCCGCGGAGACCAGTATAAGCTGGGGGGCGAACCGCTCCACCACCGCCACCACCACCTCGCGAAATGCTGTCATATACTCCCCGTCGCCGCAGGCGGCAGGCAATGGTATATTCACCGTAGTCCCCTCCCCCAGCCCACTGCCTGTTTGGTCCAGGGCGCCACTTCCAGGGTAGAAGGGATACTGATGAGTGGACACATAGAGCATCCTTGGGTCAGCGTAGAAGGCATCCTGAGTAGCGTTGCCATGATGAACGTCGAAGTCCACCACGGCCACACGTTTTATGTCATATTCGGCCAGGGCATATGCAGCGGCGATGGCGATGTTATTGAACAGGCAAAAGCCCATGGCATGGTCTCTAACAGCGTGGTGGCCCGGCGGCCTCACAAGGGCAAAGCACGAGCCCACCTCACCACCCATAACCGCCTCTACCGCCCTTATCGCACCGCCGGCGGCGTATACAGCGGCCTCGTAAGAACGAGGCGAAACCACAGTATCAGCGTCCATCAAGCCCCCACCCCCCTCGGCGACCCCCTTAACGGAGGCGATATAGCCCTCCCCGTGCACCAGGGCCAGCTCCGCCACAGCAGCGGGGCGAGGAGCCACGGCGGTAAGCCTGGAAGCGAGTCCGCCCTGCTCAAGGGAGGCCATAATCCTTTGAAGCCTACCTGCCCTCTCCACATGATGCGCGCCGGTATCATGCTCCAGATATACGGGATGATAGATGTAACCAACCTTCATAAAACACGTCCTATCACTAGGCCACCGTCCGGAACCCCGAGGCCATGAACCACCCCCCGAAACCCATAAGCAGCAGGCTGGAGGCCATAATCAGCCCCGATTGCACCCGACCCCCCAGGAGCTTCCTGGAGCGGTGAACCATAAAGGAGACGAAGGCCAGCCAACCGAAATCACACGATAGATGAAGCACGGCGAACAGCACAAGGCCCATCATCCCAAAATGCAGCGCCTTCATAATGAGCATGCTGCCCACGGTAGCCCACCAGACAATGAACAGAGGATTAAGGGCTGTAGTGGCCACCCCCGCCAGAACGGGGTGGCGGGGCGGTCCCTTGGCTATCTTTACCTTCCCCCTCCTGTCGCGGAACAGCCTGACCCCCATCCAAATGAGGACGGAGCCACCCACCAGAAACATGATCTTCTGAACCAAAGCATCCTGGAAGAAGGGGGCAAACCCGTAGTTGATGAGCAGTATGAGGGGTATCTCCACAATGGCGTGCCCCACTGCCACCTTCACCCCGGCGAGGGGCGACTTGCGACCCTCCACCACGGTTGCGGCGAAAACCGGGCCGGGGGACATCACCCCCGAAAGCGAGATAAGGGCCACGGAACCTAGAAATAAGAGCATACTTAAATTCATTCTAGCACATATCCTTAACCCTTCTCTAAACCACCACCTTAAAGCCCGCCGCTTGTTAACCCCAGCGGCAATCCCTTATAATGAACCAACCTCAAACGGGGGCAGCATAATAGATATGGCGCTGGACCTAGACCGACTGGCAATACAGGTGGAGGATATGGTGCTGCGGCTGAAGGCCGACGGCGAGGAGAGGCGGCGGAAGCTAGCGAGCGCCCTCAAGGCCGTAAGCAGCGAGAAGGCGGAGCTGGAGAACTTAAGGCGCAAGATAGCCGCAAGCAAGACCACCTGGCTCCTGCCCGACCCCGTGGAGGCGCTGGGGACACGCCTCCCCAGCCCATCTACCCCCAACGCGTTCACCGTCATTGCCAGCGACGGTTCCCAGATAGACGTGGACCGCCACCAGACGGCGCGGTGCTACCTGATAAACATCGGCTGGGCGGCCCTTGGCTACGGGGAAAAACCCGACGCCTCGCTGGGCAACCTACCCCACCTTCACTCCCACGACGAGGAGATGGCAATTGCAGACCCCGAGGGCCGGGGGCGTGAGCAACCCGTGGAGGGAACGCTCCTTAGCATAAAGCGGACGGTGGAGGAGTGCCGCTGCCTGGCCAAGGAGGCATTGAAGCTCAAGCCCCAAAGCCAGTCCCTGGCGCTTATGGACGGCTCCCTTATACTATGGAAGCTGGAACCTTACCCAGACTTCGTCACCGACGCACTCCTGGATAAGGGCTTCCTATATTATGTAAACCAGATACGGCAGGCCAACAAGGACAAAAAGGTAGCCCTGGCAAGCTATATAAGCATGCCCCGCAGCACAGAGGTGATAAACGCCCTAAAGGTGGCTCTCTGCCCTCAGCAACGCCTGGACACCGACATCCACTGCCACGACTGCACCAGGCGGGAGTGCGACACAGTGAACGGGGTGAGAGATAGAGACCTGTTTAAGGAGATGCTGGGAGATGGCGAGCGGTCAGCCATACTGATAAGCCCGTCTAAGATTCAGCGGCGCTACGGCGAGAATATGGTACACTTCTTCTACATTAACGTGGGGGGCGAGGTAGCCAGGGTGGAGGTGCCAGGGTGGGTAGCTGGAGACCCCACCCTACTGGGTCTCGCCCACTGCCTTATACTAGACCAGTGCCGCCGCGGCCACGGATACCCCGTGGCGTTGAGCGAGTCCCATGAGCAAGCAGTGGTTAAAGCATCGGCTAGAGATATCTTCTGGGAGATGGTATCAACGGAGCTTGCCGGCGAGCACATGCCCCTGGCAACCTCTGCCAAGAGCAGGAGCAAGAGGACACGATGGATTTAAGCGGGCTCAAAAAACGCCTCCCCAAACCACCCCGACCATCGGGAAGGAACAAGGGGCAGATAACCTTCCTGGCCACGGTCATCGTCATGGTTATCGCCCTGGGGCTGCTGGGATGGGGGCTAACCAGGGTATACATGCTGGAACATGCCCTGGCCCTGCTGGAGAGCCAGTACCAGTCTCTGGAGACCGGCTACCAGGAACTGGAGGGTAAGTATACCAAGGTATGGATGGAGCAGGCGGCGGAAACGGCTGACGAAGAGCGGAGCACACCCCTACCCTACACCGCCATCTCGGAGGGCAATATACAATGGGTGTGGCAGAACAGGGACGGCGATACGCATCGCTGGGCGATGCCCATGGACAGCTACCTGATGTGGGCTAATACCCCCAAACCCAATAAGAAGATAACCTTACAAAGCGGTGATGAGATTTACGCCGTGCGAGACTACCGCCCCTACGTCCATGGTGACGAGTTCACCCAGGTCGTTCCCCAACTATATGCCCGGACCAGCGGCGGGCGCGAGTTCGTCCAAGAGGTGTTCCACATGGTAAGCCAGCTCACCGTATATGCCGATGACATAGGCAACAACCCCAGATGGCCCATAGAGACCCTCACCGAGGGCCGCGGCGACTGCGAGGACCTGACCATACTGCTGGCCAGCCTCTTGAAGGCAGCGCCTTACGATTACACGCTTAAGTTCGTCTACACAGACGCCTCAAACCCCACCCAACCCCAGTACCCTGACCACGTCCTGCTGGCAATAGAGGACGGCGAGGAGTGGCGGGTCTTCACCGAGTGCACCAGCGACTCGGGGTGGAGGTTCTACGACCACGTAAAGGGGTGGTTCTTTGAGTTTTAAGGAGATAATTTTATGACCCAGGCGGATAGAGCCGGTGAGGTGGTGGCAGCAGAAACAACCGCATTCACGGCGCAGTGCTATGAGCTTTACCAGTCACCACCCCTGGGAAGCATGGTCAAGGTGAGCCTGGATAATACGGAGATATACGCTTTGGTATATCACGCCATCACCTCAGGCCTGGAGCCAGGCCGCCGTCCCATCGCCAGGGGCAGGGAACTGGAAAGCACCGACGACGTATATAAAGAAAGCCCCCAACTGGCAAAGTTGCTACGGAGCGAGTTCACCGCCCTGGTGATAGGCCATCGAGAGGACGGCGTCATACACCACTACCTCCCCCCACGACCCGCCCGCATCCACAGCTTCGTCTATACATGTCCCCAGGAGGCGGTGAGGCAGTTCAGCCAAGACTTGAGCTTCCTGAGCATACTGGCGGAGGCCCACCTCCCCATACCCCCGGAAGAGTTAATCGGAGCGGCGCTAAGGCAAATGAGCCAGACGCACCAGGACCCCCGCGCCTTCCTGGTAAAGGCCGGCAGGGAGCTGGCGCTGCGCTTAAGCGATGACCCCAACCAGCTTAAGGCCGTGCTGGAGAGGATAAGGCCATGACCGAAGCAAACCCGCATAAGCTGGGCATAGTTACTAGCGGCTCGCTGGCCAGAGGGATTGATGTAAGGCTGGAAAGCCCCACCTCCGTGGAGGAAATGGCGGTGGGGCGCTACGTTACCATACAGGGGCAGAAACAACGCTTCCTGGGCATGCTCACCGACGTCTCTCTGGAAGTCACCGACCCCAAGCTCACCCTTTCGCCACCCGATACCTCGGACCCCTTCATGGCCGAGGTACTCTCCGGCACAGGAACCTACGGCTCCATACACGTAGTCCCTCAGCTGAGCATCGGCGCCGACGCTGATGCCATACTGGAAGGGCCCGGTAAGGTCAAGACCGTGCCCAGCCACTTCTCGGCGGTGTACGCTGCCACCCAACAAGACATAGAGCAGGTCTTCGGCAAAGAGGATGAAAAGCGGTTCCACATCGGCAACCCTCTGGATATGGAGACCAAGCTCTGCCTGGACATGGTGGAATTCGCCCGCCGCTCCAACGGCGTCTTCGGCAAGAGCGGTACGGGCAAGACGTTCTTCACCCGCATGCTCCTAATAGGCATGTTACAGAAGAGCAGGGCGGCTAACCTTATATTCGACATGCAAAACGAATACGGCTGGAAGGGAGTGGACGAGAGGGGCACGGACGTAAAGGGCCTTAAACAGCTCTTCCCCGCAAGCGTAGCCGTGTTCGCCCTGGACGAGAAGCATTCCCAGATGCGGGGTTTAAGCCCCGACTTCGTGGTCAGAATAGGCTACGACGAGATAGACCCGCAGGATATAGCACTGCTGCGTCAGACCCTCAACCTCACCGAGCTCGCCGTGGACGCGGCGTACCAGCTTAGGAAACACTTCCACAAGAGCTGGATTAAACGCACCCTGGAGCTAAATGACTCCGAGGATTCCGACGCCCTGCTCAAGACGCTGGATATACACGAGAGCACCTTCCGCAACCTGAGGCGCGGCCTGGCCACCCTGGAGCGCCTGCCCTTCCTGGTGGAGAGCACGGGCGAGAACACGGTGGCCCACATACTGGAATACCTGGACAAGGGCATGAACGTGGTGCTGGAGTTTGGACGCTTTCGCGACATAACCACCTATATACTGGTGGCCAACATGCTCACCCGCCGCATCTACACCCGCTACCAGGAAAGGATGGAGAGCGCCACCAAGGAGGCCGAAAAGCCACGGCCACTGGTAATCACCATAGAGGAGGCGCACAAGTTTTTAAGCCCGGACGTTGCCAGCCAGACCATCTTCGGCACCATCGCCCGCGAGATGCGCAAGTACAACGTCACCCTGCTGGTAATAGACCAGAGGCCCAGCGGCATAGACGAAGAGGTTATGTCCCAGATAGGCACCAAGATAAACTTCCTCCTGGATAACGAGCGCGATATAGACAGCGTGCTTTCCGGTGCCGCAGGGAAGAGCGAACTTAAGACGGTGCTGGCCAAGCTGGAATCCAAACAGCAGTCGCTGATATTCGGCCATGCTCTGCCCATGCCTATAGTTATAAAGTGCCGCGAGTACGGCTCTGCCCAGTCCTATAAGGACATTGCCCCCAGTTCCACCGCCGCCAAAGAGCAGGCGGAGGAGGATATAGAAAAGCTCTGGGGCTAGCCCGCCAAATCCTGTCCGCCTCGCTTGACAAACCATCCCGAGTGATATAGTATTGTATGCTAGATGCGAATGAAAGGCATTAGCAGATACTATGGGCACTAAAATCGAGGGAAGACAGCCCCTGAAGCCTCTGGGAATAAGGGTAACCAAGCAGCGCGCCCTGATACTGGATATCATACGCCAGGGGCACACTCACCTGGACGCCGATGAGATATACCAGCAGGCGCGCAAGAAGCAGCCCCACATCAACCTCTCCACAGTGTACCGCACCCTGCGTAAGCTTAAGGAGATGGGGCTGGTGGTGGAGCTTCACTTCAACGAGTCTCACCACCACTACGAGATGAAACAGCAAGCCAACCACCACCACCTGGTCTGCCTGGAGTGCGGCAGGGTGGTGGAGTTCAAGGGCGACATACCCCCGGAGATGAGGCAGAAGATAGCCCGCGAGAAAGGGTTCGAGATCACCGGCGTGGAGGTCCACATAAGCGGCTACTGTTCCCAATGCCGCTCAAAGAAGAAAGGGCGGGCAAAATGACAGATAGTCTAATAACGCTGAATAAGATGCGCATCGGCCAACGGGGCAAGGTATGCCGCATAGATGGCGGAAACGAGCTGATAACACGGCTGGACTCCTTGGGCATACACCCAGGGCGCGAGATATCTAAGGTAAGCTCCACCCCTATGCGAGGCCCCACGACCATACAGGTAGGCCATGCCAAAGTAGCCATCGGGTTCGGCATGGCACGGAAGATTATGGTGGAGGTAACACCTTCCCAACCATGAAGATACTCTTGATGGGCAACCCCAACGTGGGCAAGAGCGTGGTATTCTCCCGACTCACGGGCGCCAGGGTCATCGCCTCTAACTACCCCGGCAGCACGGTGGGTTACAGCAGCGGCTTCATGAGAACGGGCGGGCGGCAAGCCGAGGTAATAGACGTGCCCGGCACCTACACACTAGAGCCCACCAACGAGGCGGAGAAGGTGGCCGCCGAGATGGTACAGGACGGCGATGTCGTCATAAACGTGGTAAACGCAACCAACCTGGAGAGAAACCTCTACCTCACCCTGCAGCTATTAGAGAAGGACATACCGGTTATAGTAGCCCTGAATATCTGGGACGAGACCAAGCACCTGGGTATAAAAATAGACTTTAAAAAGCTGGAGCAGAGGCTAGGCGTGCCCGTCGTCCCCACCACCGCTACCACCGGCGAGGGCATAAAGGACCTGGTTGAGCGCCTCCCCCGAGCAACCACGCCCCATATGCCACCCCGCAACCGCCACGAGCGCTGGGCGGTAATCGGCGACATCGTGGCCGAGGTGCAGCAGATAACCCACCGCCATCATACCTGGAGAGACAGGCTGGAGGACGCCAGCGTGAAGCCCCTGGCCGGCGCTCTAATGGCGGCGGGAATCCTCACCGGCGCCTTCTTCGCCGTCCGCGCCATGGGCGAGGGACTGATAAACTATGCCCTAAACCCCCTATTCGAGAACCTGTGGCTACCGCTGGTTATGAAAGCTTCCAGCGCCCTGGGTGGTAGCGGCCTGCTTCACGATATAATGGTGGGAAAGCTAATTGACGGTGGGGTGGACTTCGTGCAGTCGATGGGGCTCATGACCACCGGGCTCTATGTGCCATTCGCCATGGTGCTGCCCTATATAATACCCTTCTATCTGGTGCTGGGGTTTTTGGAGGACGTCGGCTACCTGCCCCGCCTAGCGGTGCTGATGGATACCCTAATGCACCGCATCGGGCTCCACGGCTACGCCATAATACCCGCCATGCTGGGGCTGGGGTGCAACGTGCCCGCCATACTATCCACCCGGCTCTTGGAGAGCAAGCGTGAGAGGTTTATCGCGGCCACACTCATATCCATAGCCGTGCCCTGCACCGCCGCCCAAGCGATGATATTCGGGTTGGTGGGAGCCAGGGGGGGGCAATACGTAGCCATAGTATACGGCACACTGCTGGCCATTTGGGTCATCATGGGGCTGATACTCAACCGCACCGTCAAGGGATTCAGCCCGGAGTTGCTCATAGAGATACCGCCATACCGCCTGCCCTCGGGCAGGTCCATCGCCAAAAAGCTATGGATGAGGGTACACGGCTTTATACTGGAGGCCATACCAATCATACTGGCCGCCGTGGCCGCCATAAATGCCCTTTATGTGGTGGGAGCGTTCGACGCCGCCGCCAACGTAACGGCGCCGGTGATAACCGGCCTTCTGGGTCTGCCCAAGGAGGCAATAGTCGCCCTATCCATCGGATTCCTGCGCAAGGACGTCGCCCTGGGCATGATGGCCCCCTTGATGCTAACTACCAAGCAGCTGATGGTGAGCAGTGTGGTATTGAGCGCCTTCTTCCCCTGCATCGCCACCTTCGTTGTACTGCTCAGGGAGCTGGGGGGGAAGAGCATGCTGAAAGCGGTGGGGATAATGATCTCCGTGGCCTTCATCACGGGCGGGCTTATGAATCTGGCGCTTTAAAAGCACCCCGCTATTCAAGGGTATGCTATAATAGCAGCGTAATATGGGGCTGTAGCTCAGCTGGGAGAGCGCCTCCCTTGCACGGAGGAGGCCAGGGGTTCGAGTCCCCTCAGCTCCACCAAAGGTATCAATAGGTAGAACTGATACTCTCTCCTTAGTTTTCCCCTCTG
>CAZVIZ010000005.1:0-44385 GCA_964627215.1 uncultured Dehalococcoidales bacterium | reverse complement strand
CTATAACCATCGGGGAGCTGGGGGGGGTAAATATAGCCTTCCTAGCCCGCCACGGCATCGGGCATCACATACCCCCGGCACGGGTGCCCTCCCGCGCCAACATATACGCCTTGAAGTCCCTGGGGGTGGAGCACATAATAGCCGTCTGCTCGGCGGGCAGCTTCCGCGAGGAGATAAAACCGGGGGACATTATGATACCCGACCAGCTTATAGACCGCACCAACGGGCGCCCCAGCACCTTCTACGACGAGGGCATCGTGGCCCACGTGGCCTTCTCTCACCCCTTCTGCCCCGAAATGCGCGAGATACTCATCAAGGCGGCGGGGGCGGGGGCGCACCGCAGGGGAACGTACCTCTGCATGGAGGGGCCAGCGTTCTCCACCCGTGCCGAATCGCAGCTCTATCGCTCCTGGGGGGCGGACATAATCGGCATGACGGCCCTGCCGGAGGCCAAGCTGGCACGAGAGGCAGAGATATGCTACGCTGTTATAGCCTGTGTGAGCGACTACGACTGCTGGCACGAGCACAAAGAGCCGGTTGAGATAGAGTCTATCCTGGAGATACTGCGCCGCTCCAGCCAGGAGGCCAAAAAAATCATCGCGACTGCGGCCCCCAAGATGCCTTCGGAACGCTGCTGCAAGTGCGCTAATACGCTGGAAGACGCCATAGTAACACAGCCCGATGCCATACCCACCGCGCAGAAGAAGAAGCTTGAACTCTTAATCGGCAAGTATATATAAGAAGGAGCGACACGTGCCCGATACCAGGTTCAATCTGTTGCCAACCATAGTGGGCAGCATGCCCCACACCGACCCCGACGCCGCCTGCCGCACCATAGCCCGCCATGTGGGAGATGTACCCGCCTGGCCACAGCTGCCCAAACGCAGCCCCCTGGAGAACATGTATATCCAGTACAGCCAGGGCTTCCCCGGGGCGGTGGTGGAGGGAGGTAAGATATACGTTAAAACTCGCCAAGACCTCTCCAAACCCCTGGAGGAGCTTTACTCGGCCTTCCTTGAGGGCAATGTGGATAAATACCCCATCACCCCAGACTACGCCGCCGGGTTCCACCGCTTTATAGAGATGGAAAACTTCTCCCCACTGGCGGTCAAGGGGCAGATTACAGGCCCCCTCACCTGGGGCATGACCGTAACCGGCGAAGATAAGCGCGCCATCATCTACGATGACGTCCTCGGCGATGCCGTGCCCAAGCTCTTGAAGCTTAAAGCAGGATGGATGGAAAAGCAGCTCAAGCGCCTTTCGCCCAATACCATGATCTTCGTGGACGAGCCTTATATGGCCGCCTTCGGCTCGGTGGGAGTGATGCTCTCCCCGGAGCAGGTGATAACTATGATGAACGAGGTCTTCAGCGGCATAGAGGGGCTTAAGGGAACGCACTGCTGCGGCAACACGGACTGGTCTATACTCCTAAAGACCAAGGCAGACATCATAAGCTTTGATGCCTATAACTACGCCGGTTCGCTGGCGCTCTACCCTTCCCAGGTGAAGGGCTTTTTAGAAAGGGGCGGAGCCGTGGCCTGGGGCATCGTGCCCACAGACGCCGACGAGCTTAAAAAAGAAACCGCCGCCAGCCTCAAAGACCGATTAGAGGAAGCAATGCTCCCCTTTACGCATAAAGGCATCTCCATAGACACATTAAGGGAACAGGGGTTGGTTACCCCCAGCTGCGGCTTGGGCAACATTGGCTCCGAGGAGGCCGCCGAGATGGCCCTGGAGTTGCTTTCAGAGCTTTCCAGGATTTTACGCAAGCGCCGCGCTTGAGCCTTAAGCCCCGGCGATTGACGGCTAACCCGCAATTATCATATCCTTATCCACGAGGAGGTTATATATGGAAAACGGCTTCCGCAATGGCAGTTTGGACTGTCCCTGCACCTACGAACCCTGCTCCAGAAAGAGCAACTGCCCCCAGTGCTTACAGTATCACCTGGAAAACGACGAACTTCCCGGCTGCTGCTTCCCCCCCGAGGTGGAAAAGACGTACGACCGCTCCATATCCAGGTTTATAGAGATTTTCCGCAACAGGAGTTAACCGGAACCCCTAGATTTGAGGTCTCCCTTATGGACATCGGCATTATAGAAAACAACGCCTGGATAGGGCTAATAGCCGTGATCGCCTATTTCCTGGGATCCATACCCAGCGCCTATCTGGGCACCAAGGCCATAGCGGGCAAGGACATAAGGAAGGGTGGCTCCGGCAACATCGGGGCCATGAACTCCTACCGCATCGTAAGGGAGGCCACCGGCTCGCGCCGGCTGGCCGTGGCCGGGCTGATAGGCATGGCCAGCGCCGACATGGGGAAGGCCATACTGGCCGTCCACATCGCCCGCTGGCTGGCATTCCTGGGCTACGACCTCTCCATCGCCCTCATAGTCACCAGCGCCTTCGTCGTGGCGGGCCACAACTTCCCCGTCTACGTCCACTTCCGTCAGGGAGGCAGGGGCATAGCTGCCTTCATGGGGCTGCTCATAGCCCTGAACGGCCCCGCCATCGGTATATGGTGCACCAGCATCGCCGTATGTATAATAATCGCCCACGCCACCCTCACCAGGCTGGGAAAGATGGAGCCCGGGCAGACCCCCATCCACATCATGGGCACGCAGATAGTGGGGCGGGTGGTGGGGATGTGGGTCGGTCTGGTCCCACTATATTTCTTTGACCCCACCATACTTTTCCCGGCACTTGCGGGAATGGCCCTAATACACGTTAAGCACGTAGACCGCCTTAAGTCATACATTAAGGAACTGCCCAACCGCCAAACCGCATCCGATATAGTATATCCCCCAAGTACACAGCCGAGGTAATAGCGCATGCAAAAAGTATATCTGGTCCCCCATACACACTACGACGTCGCCTGGGCATTCACTAAAGAGGACTACGTAGATCTGAACGAGAGCTTCCTCAAGAAGGCCATAGACCTTATGCGCCGCCAAGAGGACTATCGCTTCATATGGGAGCAGACATACCTGCTGGAGATAATAGAGAAAAGAAAGCCCAAGCTGTGGGCAGATATAAAGGAGATGGTCGGCAAGGGTAAGCTGGAGATAGCCGACGGTCAGTACCTTATGCCGGACACCATGCTGCCCACGGGCGAGGTGCTGGTGCGGGAGATACTGTGGGGCAAGAGGTACTGCAAACAGCGTCTAGGCATAGACGTCCCCGTGGCCTGGTGCGCCGATAGCTTCGGCATGAACGCCCAGATGCCCCAGATATACAAGAAGGCAGGCTATAAGTGGGTTGCCTTCCGCCGGGGCACCAGGCGCGCATACAGCGAGCTCTGCTGGAAGGGACTCGACGGCTCAACCATCATGTCCCACTGGATGCCGATGGGCTACCGCGCCGGGCTGGACCTTAGCCCTGAGAAGCTGGAGCAGAGCTACATAGAGCTAAACAGATACGCAGCCACCGACCATATCCTGATGCCCTCCGGTAGCGGCGTAACCATGCCCCAAACGGAGACAGTATCCGCCGTTAAGAAGTGGAATAAGAGCCATAAGGACGAGGTCGAGATGCAGGTAGCTGTCCCCTCCCAGTTCTTCCAGGCGCTTGAGAAGGAAGGGAAAGAGCTATCCACTCTGCACGGAGAGCTATATGATACCAAGCTTTCCCAAGTGTTCCCCCAGGTATGCTCCAGCCGCATGTGGGTGGTCATCGGAACCAGGAAGGCGGAGAGGCTCATTGCTCAAGCGGAGTGCTTCGCCACACTGGCCTACATAAACGGGCGTGAATACCCCACGTCCATTATGACCGAATGCTGGCGCAAGGTGCTGTTCCTGGCCTTCCATGACATCATCACCGGCTGCGGGGTGGACGCCATCTACGAGGATGTAAGGGATATATTCGACTCACTTGAGACCACCCTCGGCAACATCATAACGGACTCCCTAACCTTCCTCGCCTCGCGCATAGCCACCAGAGGAGAGGCAGTTGTAGTGTTCAATCCCCTACCCCGCCGCATGCAGAACTGGTGCCAGGTAGATCTTAAGGCCGGCAGGGGCTGGACCAAAGCGCCGGGGCTTAAGACAGAGGACGGTGAGATAGAGACCCAGGTGCTAGCCACGGAGAAGGACGATACAGGCCACACGGTCTCCACCAACCTAGGCTTCACCGCCGACCTGCCTCCGCTGGGCTATCAAGTATATCGCATAGTGGAGCGCCACAGAAAACCACAGGATGGCATAAAGGTAGGGGGGCAAGATGTAGAAACCCCTTCTTTCACCCTGACGACAGACACGGACACGGGCATAATAACCCTTAAGGACAAGGACGGCAGAACACTGATAAAGGGAAACGAGCTTCACATAGACAACGAGACCGGCGACCTATACTACCACCGCTATATGTTCAAGGAGCTCATTAAGAACGAGAGCGGTCGAGGGTTGCGCTACGGCGGCTTCAAGGCCAAGGACTTCGTGGTGGAAGCCGGCCCCCTGATGACCAAGATAACCTACCGCAGCGAATACTACTGCCTGCGCTGGCCGTACCGCATGGCGAACAAGCACAAGCAGCGCGTCCACCGCTACAAGACCATGGACGTCACCAAGGAGGTTACTGTATACCGCGACCTGCCCCGCGTGGAGTTCACCACCAAGGTGGACAACAGATACCCCCAGATAAGGCTCAGGGTAAAATTTGATACGGGCAGGGAGCGCATGACATATCTCCGTGAGACCCAGTTCGGCGTGGTCTCAGAGCCGACCACAAGGATGGCCGCGGCGGGGCCTGGCAGCCCCATAGGCATACCCCACTTCCTCACCTGGTTTTGCTACGGCGGGAGGGGAAGTGCCACCACCTTTATGAATAAGGGCATTCCCGCCAGCGAGATAAGCGGGGGTGCGGTATACCTCACCCTGCTCAGGAGCGTATCGGTGCTGTCGGCAGACGGCGAGGCCGGCCCCTTGGTGCCCACACCAGACGCCCTGGAGCTACGGGACTACACCTTTGATTACGCAATAGAGCCCCACCAAGGCGATTGGAAGCAGGCCAAGTCCTATAAGAAAGGGCAGGAATACAGTTACCCTCCCACCCCCATTACCTCAAGCGGCGGCGGCAGCCTGCCCCAAGAGGCCTCATTCCTGCGCATTACACCGGACAACATCATACTATCCGCCCTTAAAAAGGCCGAGGATAGCGACGATATAATACTGCGCTTCTTTGAGACCGAAGGCCAGCAGACCACCACCATCATAGAGCTTTGCCAAAAGATAACCAGAGTTACGGCCGTGAACCTGCTGGAGGAGGAGGAGAAGGAGATGAAGGTAGACGACAACAAGATAATCCTAAAGGTAAACGCCTTTGAAATAGTGAGCCTGAAGCTCACACTATGACAAAATAAGGGAGATGCTATGAGCACACCATCACTTCCCAAGGTGGCCCAGGCGCTGTTGGACCCCCAGTCCTACCCGCAACCACCCCAAAATATAGAGATGAAGCAGACCCAGATGTCGTTTGTCTTCCTGGCCGACGACCTGGTGTACAAGATAAAAAAGCCGGTGGACCTGGGCTACCTGGACTACACCACATTGGAAAAACGCCGTCGCTTTTGCGAAAAGGAGCTGGTATTGAACCAGCGCCTCAGCCCAGAGGTCTACTTAAGCGTGGAGCCAATAACTAAAGAAGCCGACCGCATCGTCATAGGGGGTCGGGGTGAGGTGGTGGAATATGCGGTTAAGATGCGAAAGCTGCCCCAAGACAGGATGATGGACGTCCTGCTGCCAAAGAACGCCGTCTCCGAGGAGATGGTGGCCTCCGTGGCAGATAAGCTAGCCGAATTCCACCGTCGCGCCGATACCAGCGCCGAGATAGGCAGGTTCGGCGAACTGGCCACCGTGACTCAGAATAACGATGAGAACTTCTCCCAGACGGAAAAGTACATAGGGGAAATTATACCTCCGGATACACACAGCGGCCTGAAGAACTACACCACAGGCTTCATCACCCGCAATGCCGAACTCATATTGAAGCGAGTCGCCGAGGGCAGGATAAAGGACTGCCACGGCGACCTCCACGCCGCCCATGTCTGCTTTGCTGAAGGGACCTATATCTACGACTGTATAGAGTTCAACGACCGCTTCCGATACTGCGACGTGGCCTCGGAGGTCGCCTTCCTGGCTATGGACCTGGATCGCTACGGGCGTCAGGACCTTTCCCAGGCCTTCGTAAACGCCTACGTGGCCCGAAGCCGCGACGACGAGCTTATGAAGCTCCTCAGCTTCTACAAGTGCTACCGCGCCTGCGTGCGAGGCAAGGTGGCTTGCTTCACCTTCGAGTCGCCACATATCTCGGCAGATGAGAAGGCTAACAGTCTGGAAGCCGCCAAGGGCTATTTCAGCCTGGCCCTATCCTATGCCTGAACCCCGAGGGGTGGACTTAGGCACCACAAGGTGTTATAATGCCTACTGTATGGTTTAGCATGCGGTACAGGCCGCCTGGCATAATACACAGGCCCAAGTCCGCCTCACCACCAAGACATCGGGGCGATTTATTTCCCAGCGAAAATCACCGTGGAGGTATTTTGTTACGTTTTGGATTATGAGATTGTAATTCCCGAAACAGACCCAAATCTGGATCAGCACGAGGAATGGATAATATTAAAACGGGGGCAGGATCAAGAGAGGATACGTCTCCACGACTACGATGAGATATACAAGATCCCCGGCTTGTATGAGGAAATCTTCTACGACAAACTAAAGTGCGACTCCCCCACCGTGCTGTGTAACCTGCTTGAGGAAGCCAGGGGAGGGCTTGCGGGTTGCCGCGTGCTGGACTTCGGCGGCGGCAACGGCATGGTCGCCGAGGAAGTGATGAAGCGCGGCGGCGAGATGGCCGTAGGCATAGATATAATAGAGGAGGCCAAAGAGGCCGCTGAGCGAGACCGCCCCGGGGTGTACGAAGACTATTACGTCAGCGACTTGAGCCACATGCCCAAAGAGGACACCAAGGTGCTGAAGCATCACCGCTTCAACACCCTTGTGACCGTGGCCGCCCTGGGATTTGAGGACATACCACCCACAGCCTTCCTGAATGCCTTCAACCTTATAGAGGACGGGGGCTGGGTGGCCTTCAACATAAAGGACAGGTTCTTAAGCGAGGAAGACGAAACCGGCTACAGCGACTTGGTATCGGGAATAAGCGGAGACCACATGACCATACGGAGCAAGCGGCGCTACTGCCACCGTCTTTCTATATCGGGCGAGGAATTGTACTACATAGCCATAGTGGGCAAGAAGATAAAGGATATAAGCCTGAAAGACGTGGAGATCTGACTCGCCCTCACGACAGGATAACTAAAAGGAGACTTTAAACTTTGAGAGAGCCTTTTGCCGCGTTTATCAAGGAAAATCTAGGCGACGAGGTGCTCCTCATCGCCTGCGGGCTTCCCGGGACCTGGAAGACAGAGACCACCGAGGAAGCCGCTAAGATTAAGGGCTACCCCATACTGCGCACCGACCTCATCCGCAAAGAGGTGATGAAGAAGGAGGACATATTTGACGAGAAGGTGGCTTCTAACATGGACAAGAGGAAACTTATCTACGATGAGATGTTCAAGCGCGCCGACGACGCCCTGAACCAAGGCTCCAGCGTTATACTGGACGCTACCTTCGTAACGCGAGAACTGCGCCGTGAGGCGGCGGCCATAGCGGCCAAGTACGGCCGCACCTTCGTAATCCTCCAGACCAGTTGCCCCCAAGAGGTTTCCGTAAGGCGCATACTGGCCCGCACCAAGGAGAACTACGTATCCAACGCCCTCACCGAGCAGGCCTACCTTAACAACAAGAAGAAGTTCCAGTCAGTGGACCTTGGAGAGCTTAAAGAGACATACCCTACCCTGGACGTGCTCCACCTCACCGTGGACACGACAGAGGACCCGCCTGAAGGCTGGTATATAATCGGCGCCGATAAGAGATGAAGATAGACTTACACATCCATACCAGGGACGGCTCCGACGGCAACCTGACAGTGGAGGAGGTATTCGAAGAGGCGAAGCGAAGGGGTATAGACCTTATATCCATAACCGACCACGACTCCATAGCCTGCCAAGCAAGCGCTGTGGCACTTGCCCAGAAACACGGCATGCACTACATAAGTGGCGTGGAGCTTAACGTAACCTTCCCCACCCCTGAGGGGAAACCGATATCGCTGGATTTCCTCGGCTACGGCTACGATATAGCCGATAAGACGCTGGCAGACAAGCTAGAGGTTATGAGGCGACACAGGGAGGAACGAGCGAGGGAGATACTAAAGAAGCTCAACGCCGAGTTCGCCAGAGCGGATAGAGCGGCGCTGACGGACGAGGATATGTCCCGCATACAGGCAAGCGCAGACGGCGCCCTGGGCCGGCCTCACATAGCAAATTACCTGATCGCCAGGGGTATAGTTGCCGACAAGAAGGAGGCCTTCGATAAATACCTGACCAAATGCGATGCGCCCAAATATCCCCTATCCCTAGAGGAGGCATCGGATCTTATACGAAACGCCGGGGGCACTCTAATTCACGCCCATCCCAACGACCCCAACGGCACCTCACTTATAAAAATAACGCCGGATTTGGACAAACAGGCACAAATCATAGAGCGATATATGCTAGAATATATAGACGGAATCGAGTGCTGGCACTCAAGGCATGATGACAGGACGATTGGTCATTATGTAAACTTTACTCGCGAGCACGGCCTGATGGCCACGGGCGGCAGCGACTGCCATCAGAAACCGATAATCATAGGCGAGGTTGTCATCCCTTCCTGGGTTGCCGACCAGTTTATACCAAGCCTTGCAGCAAACTATATTAAAGGAGGAAATACCGATAAGTAACCACTATGACATAAAGGACCCGGCCCTGGCAGAGCTGGGGCGAAAGCGCATAGAGTGGGCAGCCCAGCAGATGCCCGTCATCAAGCTCATCACGGAGAGATTCTCCAAGGAGAAGCCGTTTGAGGGAATAAGGATAGCGGGATGCTTACACGTCACCACCGAGACGGCTAACCTGGCCCTGGCACTTAAAGCTGGTGGGGCTGATGGCGTCCTCTGCGCCTCCAACCCCTTGAGCACCCAGGACGACGTGGCCTCCGCTTTGGTGGAATACGGCGTGCCTACCCACGCCATCAAGGGCGAGAACGATGAAACCTACTACAAGCACATAAACTCCGTCATAGACCATAAGCCTCATCTAACCGTGGATGACGGCGCCGACTTGGTAAGCATCCTACACACCACCCGCAGTGAACTACTAACAAATGTGATGGGAGGCACGGAGGAGACCACAACCGGCATAATCCGCCTCCGCAGCATGGAAAAAGAGGGAAAGCTGCGCTACCCCATCATCGCGGTAAACGATGCGCAGACCAAGTACCTGTTTGACAATCGCTACGGCACCGGACAGAGCACCATAGATGGTATAACCCGCGCCACCAACATACTGTGGGCGGGGAAGAAAGTAGTTGTCTGCGGCTACGGCTGGTGCGGCCGAGGCATAGCCATGCGAGCCAAGGGGATGGGCGCTAACGTAACCGTTACCGAGGTAGAACCCTTAAGGGCACTGGAGGCCGTTATGGACGGCTTTACGGTAACGCCCCTCTTAGAGGCGGTACGCACGGGCGATGTCATCATCTCCATAGCCGGAAATAAGTCCGTCATAGACAAGGCCCATATGGAGGTGATGAAAGACGGCGCCATAATGGCCAACAGCGGCCATTTCAACGTGGAGATAAACATACCCGCCCTGGAGAAGATGTCCAAGTCCAAGCGGGAGATACGCCCCTTCACCGACGAGTACACCCTGGCAGACGGCAGGCGACTCTATCTGCTGGGCGAGGGCAGGCTCATCAACCTCGCCGCCGCCGAAGGCCACCCCGCCAGCGTGATGGATATGAGCTTCGCCAACCAAGCCCTGGGGCTGGAATACATGGCCCTGAACCACGAAAAGCTCCAGGCCAAGGTATACACCGTTCCTGAGAACATAGACAAGGAGATCGCCCGCCTGAAACTGGCCTCTATGGGCGTGAATATAGATACCCTTACCCCAGAGCAAGATAAATACCTGAACAGCTGGGAGGAAGGAACTTAAAGGAGGAAAAATGCCCACTACTTTCAGTCATTCCCCTTACCTATTGATTACGTCGGAATCGGTAACGGAGGGACATCCCGATAAGATATGCGACCAGATATCGGATGCCGTGCTGGACGCTATATTGAAGGAAGACCCTTATGGCAGGGTGGCCTGCGAAACAGCCGTAACCAACGGCGTAATCATCGTTATGGGAGAGATAACCACAAGCTGCTACGTAGAGATACCACAGATAGTGAGGAACGTGATCCGGGATATAGGCTACACCAAGCCCGAATACGGCTTCGACTACGAGTCCTGCGGGGTGATGGTATCCGTAAACGAGCAGTCCAAGGACATCGCCCGGGGCGTGAACAAATCACAGGAGGCCAAGAACTCCAAGGACATCGACAGCCTGGACGAGGTCGGCGCCGGAGACCAGGGAATGATGGTGGGGTACGCCTGCAACGAGACCCCGGAATTGATGCCCCTACCTATATCCCTGTCACATAAGCTGTGCAGACGACTGGCCGCGGTGCGGAAGGACGGCACACTGCCCTACCTGCGCCCCGACGGCAAGTCCCAGGTAACCGTGGAGTACAAGAACGGCGCGCCGCAACGCATAGCCAGCGTAGTAATCGGCGCTCAACATGACCCGGAAGTTACCCAAGAACAGATAAGTAAAGACGTAAGAGAGAATGTCGTAAAACAGGTCATCCCCGGCGCTTTGCTGGACAAGGACACCGAGTACTATGTAAACGCCACCGGTCGCTTCGTTATCGGCGGGCCGGTATCGGATACCGGATTTACCGGCCGCAAGATACTGGTGGACACCTACGGCGGACTGGCACGGCACGGCGGAGGCGCATTCTCCGGCAAGGATCCCACCAAGGTGGACCGCTCCGCGGCCTACGCCGCCCGCTACATAGCCAAGAACATCGTCGCCGCCGGGCTGGCTGACCGCATGGAGATACAGATAGCCTACGTAATCGGCAAGGCCCGCCCTTTAAGCGTATCTATCGAGGCCTTCGGCACATCCAAGGTGCCAGAAAAGGTTATAGAGGACCTGATACATCAACACTTTGACCTAAGGCCGGCGGCTATAATAAGAGACCTGGATCTGCGCCGACCGATCTACCGCCCCACCGCAGCCTACGGGCACTTCGGACGGGAGGACATAGGCCTGCCCTGGGAGAGGACGGATAAGGCTGAGACCCTGAAGTTAGAGGCGCTTAAATAATCTATATCGCACCCTAATTTAGCGGAGGACAAACACATGGCCGAGGAAATGGTCGGCGTGCTTAACGATATCTTAAGTAACGCCGATAAGGAGGCTATCTCGCCCTTCGTGAGCCTGGTCAGGGAGGCCGAGGGCATCAACTCACACGCCTTCGATAACTACAGCATATTCCGCGACAAATGGAACATCCTGCTAACCAGGACGGAGCAGAAGATAGCCGAGGTGGGCGTGGACAGCTTTGACGCTGTAGCGCTGAGGTCCCCCGAGCTGGGGGTAATTGTAAGACAAGCCTGATATACAGGGAGCATATATATGGAAAAGGTGCTGTTTTCATGGAGCGGCGGCAAAGATAGCTCCATAGCCCTTAATAAAGTCCTTAAAGGCGGCGAGTACGAGGTTGTTTCTCTGCTCACGTCGGTTAATAAAGACCACGATAGAGTCAGCTTGCACGGCGTGCCCCGCGTTCTCCTGGAGCAACAAGCCGCATCGCTGGGACTGCCCCTTCACAAGATGCTCATCCCTAAAGACTGCTCCGAAGAGCAGTACGACTCCATTAACAGGGAAACCCTGAGTCACTTCAAGGCCCAGGGAATAAACAAGGTGGTCTACGCCGACATCTTCCTCGACTGGGTTAAGGGCTACCGAGAGAAGAACCTGGCACAGATAGGCATGGAGGCCGTCTTCCCCATATGGGGACAGGAAACCGCCACGCTCACGCGCGGCTTCATAGACGACGGATTCAAGGCAGTTATCACCTGCGTTGATACCAGGGTGATGCCCACCGACTTCCTGGGCAGGGTTATAGACCACGACCTCCTGACCGAGCTCCCCGATAAGGTGGACCCGGGAGGCGAAAACGGAGAGTTCCACTCCTTCGTCTTCAACGGGCCCATCTTCAGCAAGGAGATAGGCTATACTCTGGGTAAACAGGTATCTAAGAACTCCTACCATTTCTGTGACTTAGTGCCTGCCGAGAGTTAAGAGGGACAAAATGGCAGGCCCCATCAATTTCGGTACGGACGGCTGGAGAGCCATTATAGCCGAGGACTTCACCTTCGCCAACGTGCGCATCTGCGCCCAGGCCACCGCCACCTACCTTAAGGAGTCCAGCCTGGCAGGGAAAGGCATGGTCATCGGCTATGACACCCGCTTCGCATCAGAGGACTTCGCAGCCGCTGTCGCCGAGGTTATGGCGGGAAACGGCATAAAGACCGCTCTATCCCCTCACCCCACCCCTACCCCCATGATGAGCTACGCCGTCATCGCACGGGAGGCGGGCGGGGCGGTGGTAATCACCGCCAGTCACAACCCGGCCAGATGGAATGGCTTCAAGCTCAAGACCCAGCATGGAACCGGCGCCCCCCCCGAGGTCACCACCGCGCTGGAGAGACATATACCCCACATCGCCAAAACGGGCGATATAAAACGCATGCCCATATCCCAAGCCCAAAAAGAGGGGCTGGTGGAGTATATAGACCCGGCACCCGCCTATCTGAAGCACGTAGAAAGCCTGATAAACCTGGATGAGTTACGCCAGAGCAAGCTCAAGGTGATTTACGACCCCATGTATGGCACCGGGAGCGGTTACTTCCACAAGCTTCTGGACGGAGGAAACATAGGGCTAACCGAGATAAACGGGGAGAGAAACCCGCTCTTCCCCGGCATACATCCGGAGCCTGTGGCCGCCAACCTGAAAAAGCTCGCCGCCGCCGTAAAGGAGAGCAGGGCCGATATCGGCCTGGCCACAGACGGCGACGCCGACCGCCTGGGAGTCATAGACGAGAATGGTGTCTTCCTCACCACACTCCAGGTATACGCCCTGCTCTGCCTCTACCTTCTGGAGGTGCAGGGAGAACGAGGCCCCATAGTGAAGACGCGGACCTCTACCGCAATGCTGGAGCGCCTGGGTGAAGCATTCAATGTACCGGTATACGAGGTGCCGGTTGGGTTCAAGTATGTCGCCCAGGAAATGACAGAAAAGCATGCCATGGTCGGGGGAGAGGAGTCGGGAAGCTATGGCTTCATGCGCCATATGCTGGAGCGTGATGGCATCTTCTCCGGGCTCTACTTCCTTGACCTGATGGCCAAGACAGGCAAGACCCCGTCACAACTGATAGACTATCTATACAGCAAGGTGGGGCCGCATCACTTCCACCGCATAGACTTGAAATACCCCGTCCAGAAGCGCGGGGAGATAGAGGCCCGCCTGATGGCGAATCCACCCCGCGAGATAGATGGCGCGAGGCTTAAGCGGTTTGACCCGCAGGACGGCTATAAGTACGTCTTAGCCGACGGCGCCTGGCTGCTCATCAGATTCTCCGGCACAGAGCCTGTGCTGCGCATCTATGCCGAGAGCGACTCGCCTGAACGCGTGAATAGGCTGATCGAGATCGGCAGAGAAATGGCCGACTTAGAATATAACGAGGGACGACATGGCCGATAAGCTGCCGCGGAAGACGGAAAAGCCCTGGGGCTACGAGCTGCTCTACGCCCTAACCTCGCACTATGCCGGCAAGGTCATATTTGTTAAAAAGGGAGAGCGCCTCAGCCTTCAATACCACCGCAAGAAGGAGGAGACCATCTACATATACCAGGGCCGCTTGAGGGTGGAGATTGAGGGCAAGAACAACGAAATGTTCTCCTACACAGCTCATCCCGGGGAGAATATACACATACCACCCCAGACCAAACACCGCATGGAGGCCGTGGAGGACACCACCCTGTTAGAGGTATCCACACCCGAACTTGAGGATGTAGTGCGCCTGGATGACGACTACGGTCGGGCTGAATCCAAGACGGACTGAACCCGACCCTATAAAAGCCATACCTTCCAGTATTAACGCTTGGTGTACTGTGGCGCCTTGCGCGCTCTCTTTAAGCCAGGCTTCTTACGCTCCTTGACCCGTGGGTCACGGGTGAGCATGCCGTACTGGCGTAGCGTGGGCCGCATCTTCTCGTCCATCTTCACCAAGGCGCGGGCGATACCATGTGCTATGGCGCCACCCTGCCCCGTGATGCCACCGCCGCTGACCTTGACCTCGATATCAAACTTGTCCATATTCTCGGTCACCACAAGCGGCTTGAGTATGGCGTTGCGGTGTTGCTCGCGGGGGAAATGCTCCTCATAAGGAAGCCCATTTACGATAATGGTGCCTCCGCCCGACAGTAACTTGACCCTAGCTACGGATGTCTTGCGCTTGCCTACACTATAATAGTAAGTTTTACTTGCCATGCTAATCCTGCTTCTTTATCTGGCCCAGGTGCGGATGGTCCTCTCCGGCATACACCTTGAGCTTCTTTATCATCTCTGCGCCCAGCCGGTTATGGGGCAGCATTCCCTTTACGGCGCGCTCCACGGCACGGGTGGGGTGCGCCGCCATCATCTCCTCATAGGTAACCTTCTTAAGCCCACCGGGGTGCTGTGTGTGCCGATAGTATATCTTCTTCGTTTCCTTGCCGCCGGTCACCCTGACCTTAGCCGCGTTCACCACCACCACATAGTCCCCCACATCCAGGTGTCGGCAGAAAGTAGGCTTATGCTTACCCATAAGCAGTCTGGCCACGCGTGTCGCCAGCCTTCCCAGGACCTGGTCAGCGGCGTCCACCAGATGCCAGTCCCGCTTTATTTCAGATGCCTTTACGCTGTAGGTTTTCACCACGCCTCCTCACCAATAGGCCCGGGATAGTTTACCCGCATAAGAAACAGCCCGCAAGGCGGTGCTGCAGGAGATGCCGAACCGGGCTGCTTAAGCTCCATTATACCACGAAAATCGGCGCCGCTCATCCTGCCCCTGCCCACCTGTATAAGCGGGCCCATGGTGTTACGCACCTGGTGCGGCAGAAAAGAGCCTGCCTCTATATCAAAGACCACGAATTCACCCTCACGGTCCACATGAGCTCGTGTAACCGTACGACGGGTGCTAGAAACCTCCCCCCCCAGGCAGCTCATAAAGGAGGCGAGATCGTGCTCGCCCACCAGGGACTCCGAGGCCTCGTTCATGGCATCTATATCCAGCCCGCCGAATACACGGTGGGCGAATCCGTTTACAAATGGGGAGCGGGTGGGACTATTGAATATATAATACTTATACTGTCGGCTCACCGCATCGCGCCTGACATCAAAGGAATCGGCAGCGCGGTACGCCTTCTTTACCGCGATATCATCGGGCAGGTGGTAATTAAGCCCGTCTATAAAGGAGCGCCGCGGCAGATGGGATTCAACCTTGAAGCTGACCACCTGTCCCTTGGCGTGTACCCCTGTATCAGTTCTGCTGGCTGCCATGATCCTAAGTTCTTCTCCGGTAAGCCTCTTTATCGCTCGCTCTATCTCATCCTGGACTGTGGCGGCGTTGGCCTGCCACTGAAAGCCGTGGTATCGAGTGCCGTCATACTCCACGATGAGCACCACCTTAGTGGTTGGCACGTCTCACGCCACCTCACTCCACCAGTTCCAGCCGTGCCATAGACGCCCCATCTCCCTGGCGAGGCGTCAGCTTGGTTATACGTGTATAACCCCCGGGGCGCTCCGCGAACCGCGGCGCCAGATCAGCGAATAGCTTATCGGCCACCTTCTTATCCAGAATAAAGGCCCCCGCCAGGCGGCGGGAGTGCAGGTCGCCTTTCTTGCCCAGGGTTATCATCTTCTCCGCTATGCCCCGAACCTCCTTGGCCTTGGCCTCGGTGGTGGTAATCTTCTCATGGTTTAGGAGATCTGTAACCAGGTTGCGATACAGCGCCCGTCTGTGCGCCGAGTCCCTACCCAGCTTCCTCCCGGCTACCTTATGCCTCACCTTTAACCTCCTCTGCTTCCTCGACTTCCTCGGCAGCGGACTCAGGCTCAGCATCAGCATCCGCGTTGCTGGCCTCATCCACCTTCATGGAAAGCCCCATATCGTCCAGGCGCTCCTTAAGCTCCAGCATGGACTTCTGCCCGAAGTTGCGCAGGGCAAGGAGGTCCTTCTCGCTTTGACTTATAAGCTGACCCACCGTCTCTATCCCACCGCGCCTCAGGCAGTTCATGGTGCGCACGGAGAGGTTCATCTGATCAACGGACATATTATACTGCCCCTCAGGTATGTCCAGAGGCACGGCCTGCTCCTCTTCCTTCTGCTGCTCCATGCTGATATAGTCCACAAAGGGCCTGAATTGCTCCGCCAGTATGGCGGCGCTGCGGCTTACGGCCTCCGCCGGCGAAAGCGTGCCGTCGCTCCACACCTCCAAGAAGAGCTGCTGACGGCTGCTCTCCTTGCCAACGTGTATGGGCGCTACGGAGTAGTTAACCTTGCGTATGGGGGTGAAGATGGCGTCCAGCGGTATGGTTCCCACCGGCAGGTTGCCGATAGGCTCCGCCTGGCGATAGCCCTCACCTATCTCCACATCCATCTCCACATGAACCCTGGCATCGGCCGAGTCCATAGTGAGCAGATGAAGCTCGGGGTTGGCCACCTCAAAATCGGTGGAGCCCTTTATGTCGGCAGCGCTTACACGCCCCTCCCCCGAAACCTCCAGCGTCAGCACGCCCTCCTCACCGGAGACGGGAATCAACCTGAGTTCCTTGAGATTGAGCAGGAACTCAGGGACGTCTTCCTTTACATGGGGCATTGAGGAGAACTCGTGCTGAATGCCCTCTATCCTAACTCTGGTCACGGCGGCGCCGGGTAGATAGCTAAGAAGCACCCTGCGCAGGGAATTCCCCAGCGTCACACCGAACCCCTTCTCCAGGGGCTGGGCGACGAAGCGCCCGAAGTTCTCGCTACTTTCAGTACATTCTATCTGTGGTACTACCAGACGAGACAATATACTGCCTCCTCACAAAACATTTATCGGGAATAATACTCAACTATGGACTGGCCAGAGAACGCGGCCTCGACATCATCGGGGTTAGGCAACGCCGTAACCTGGCCTTCCATCTTGCCCTTATCCAGCATAAGCCAGTTGGGGATAACCTTAGACTCTACGGCCTCCTCCATCTGTTGATAGTAAGCGCTCTTAGCACTCTGCTCCCGCCAGCCGACAACGTCCCCCTCCTTAACCAGGCAGGAAGGCACGTTCGTCCTGCGGCCATTAAGCGTTATGTGTCCGTGCTGGACTATCTGACGCGCCTGCGAACGGGAATCCGCGAAGCCCAGGCGGTACACTACGTTGTCCAGCCGCCTCTCTAGGAGGGCAAGCAGGTTATCGCCGGTTACGCCGCTCTGACGCTCGGCGCGGGAGAACAGGTTCCTGAACTGCCGCTCGAGCATGCCATAGGTATGGCGTGCCTTCTGCTTCTCCCTGAGCTGCAGACCACGGTCCGAGATGCGGCGCGGACGGCCGCTGCCACCACCATGCTGCCCAGGGGGCTTGTTACGCCGCTCCATTGCGCACTTAGGGGTAAAACAACGCGCGCCTTTGATCATTAGTTTATCGCCACTGCGGCGGCACAGCCTGCACACCGCCTCTGTATATCTTGCCATCTATCCTCCTCCTATACCCTTCTTCTCTTCGGCGGGCGGCAACCGTTATGAGGGATAGGAGTAACGTCCCTAATGCTGGTAATCTGAATACCCGCCCCTTGAAGAGCGCGGATAGCCGCCTCGCGGCCACTCCCCGGCCCCTTAACATAGACATCCACCTGCCGAAGGCCGTGGTCCATGGCCTTGCGTGCCGCATCTTGCGCCGCCAACTGCGCCGCATAGGGCGTTCCCTTACGCGAGCCCTTGAACCCCGCTGTCCCCGAGCTTGCCCAGGCGATAACGTTGCCCTGGGGATCGGTAAGAGTTACCAGGGTATTATTGAACGTGGACTGCACATAGGCCCTACCCGCCGGTATGGACTTTTTCTCTCGCCTTCTCTTGCCTCGTTTCTTCTGTGGCACTATCATAACTCCTTAAATATAATGGCGGGTTACTTCTTGGTCACACCGCGCTTCTTGCCCCTGCCAGCGACGGTCTTCTTGATACCGCGCCTGGTGCGGGCATTGGTCCGGGTGCGCTGTCCCCTGGCCGGCAGCGAGTAACGATGCCTGATGCCCCGATAGCTGCCTATCTCTATAAGACGTTTTATGTTGAGGTCCTTCTCCTTACGCAGATCACCCTCAACCATATAGCCTTTGTCTATAACCTCACGTATGCGGCTGACCTCTTCGTCGGTGAGGCTGTCTATTTTGGCCTCGGCATCCACCTTGGCCTGCTCTAATATCTTCCTGCTCAGGGTAGTCCCGATGCCATAGATATATTGCAACGAGACCCAGGCTTGCTTATTTCTCGGTATATCCACACCAGCTATACGCGGCATTTATCTCCTCCTCACGGCGGCTCTTCAGCCCTGCCTCTGTTTATGTCTAGGGTTCTTGCAGATCACCCTAAGCACCCCACGGCGCTTAACGATCTTACACTTATCGCACCTAACCTTAACCGACGCCTTAACCTTCATCTTGATCCCTCATTTCAACCTATAGGTAATCCGACCCCGGGCCAAGTCATAGGGCGAAAGCTCTATCAGCACCCTGTCTCCGGGCAAAATCCTTATATAATGCATCCTTATCTTTCCTGAAATATGCGCCAGCACCTTATGCCCATTGGGTAACTCCACCCGGAACATGGCATTAGGCAGTGACTCCACTACCTTTCCCTCAACCTCTATGGACTCCTTCTTGGCCATATTCTCCTATTCTAAACCCTGGTCAGAATCTCTGCCTCTCCGTCGGTAAGGGCTATGGTATGCTCAAAGTGCGCCGAGAGGCTACCGTCAGCGGTGCGCACCGTCCAGCGATTATCATCCACGCACGTGCGCCAGTCGCCGATGTTCACCATCGGCTCCAGGGCCAGTGTCATCCCTTTAGAGAGTCTAGGCCCCGTGCCGAACGCACCGAAGTTCGGTATCTGCGGTTCCTCGTGCATCTCCCGTCCTATGCCGTGCCCGGTATACTCGCGCACCACCTGGTACCCCCGGCTCTCGGCATAGTCCTGAATGGCCGCAGACACATCGCCCAACCTCCCACCGTGGCAGGCAGCAGTTATGCCAGCGTCCAGGGCGGCAGACGTGGTCTCCATAAGCCTTGCGGCCTTGGGGGATATGTTGCCCACAGGCACCGTTATAGCGGCATCACCCTGGAGGCCGTCCACCACGGCACCAAAGTCCAGGGAGACGATATCGCCCTCGGCTAACGAGCGATCGCCGGGTATGCCGTGCACTATCTCGTCATTCACCGATACGCAGAGGTGAGCAGGGAAACCCCGGTACCCCTTGAACGTGGCCCGAGACCCCAGCCTCGCCACCTCCTCGGCGGCTATTTTATCTAATTCCTTCGTCTTCATCCCCGCTTTTATCTCTCTTTTAAGCGCCTGGAGCACCTCCGCCACCACCCTGCCCGCCCGACGCATAGCGGCTATCTCCCGCTCCGACTTTATAACTATGCTCATACCGCCCTATTCCTTAAGGGCGGTTATTATCCTCCGCCCCACCTCCTCAAAAGCCCCCTCTCCATCCACCCGCACCAGCTTCCCCATATCGGCATAGTGCTGGATTAAGGGAGTCGTCTCCCCAGCATAGACCTCCAGCCTGTGCTTCACAGCGGTTACGTTATCGTCGGCACGTTGGTAAAGTTCGCCTTCGCACCTATCACACTTGTCCTCAACTTCGGGCGGAGAGCTATACACGTGATACGGCCACTGGCAGCTACGGCATATACGCCGCCCGCTCAAACGCCGCACCAACTCCTCCTCACTGACATCTATACATACTACCTTATCTATCGTCATACCGCCTTCGGCCATAGCCTTATCCAGCTCCTCGGCCTGTACACGGCTGCGAGGGAAGCCATCCAGGATAACCCCCGCCCCCTCCTTAAAAGACGTCATCGCCTTAAGCACCATCGGTATCACTACCGTATCGGGAGCCAAAGCCCCCTTCTCCATATATGCCTGGGCCTTCTTGCCCAACTCCGTGCCCCTCTCCACTTCCTTCCTGAGCAGGTCTCCTGCGGCAAGGTGATTAAGATTAAGCTCCCTGGCCACATAATCAGCCTGTGTTCCCTTGCCCGCCCCTGGGGCACCTAAAAAGATAATATACACCCTTAAAGCCTACTTAATAAAGCCCTCGTAGCGGCGCATCAAAAGCTGCGCCTCTACCTGTTTCATCGTATCCAGAATAACACCCACCATAATGAGCAAACCCATGCTAGAAAGCTGCAGGTCCACTCCTGTGGCCTCCCGCCCCACGAAGGGCATTATACCCACTATCGCCAGGAACAGTGCCCCAGCCCAGGTTATATTGCGCACCACCCGCCCCAGATAGTCGGAGGTGTGCTTGCCGGGACGAATGCCAGGCACAAAGCCCCCCTGCCTCTGCAGGGTACCGGGCAGGTCCTGCTGCTGGAAGATGACGGTAGTATAGAAGAAGGTGAACGCTACCGCCAGGGTGAAGAATAGCCCCCAGTAGAGCAACCCCTGCGGCAACTGCGCGCTGGGGTTGAACAGGTTGGCCACCGTGTTGGCGAAATTGGGATCCTGGCCGACAGGTGCGGCGAAGTAGCTGGCTATCATACCGGGGAACATAACCACGCTCATGGCAAAGATAAGGGGTATCATACCAGCGATGTTAACCCTTAATGGTATATAGGAAGACCCTGCCTGGCGGTACATACGCCCGCCCTTAAAGACACTACGGGCATATTGAACCGGAATACGCCGGTGCGCCTCCGTGAAGATGACGATAACCGCCACCGTAATAAGCGCCAGGGTTATATAGCCACCGAGCCCTACGGGGTTAGTCATGGCGGCGAAGCGACCCCGTATGACCATCTCGCTAAATCCTGCGACGATGCCGCCGAAGATTATTATGGAGATTCCGTTGCCGATGCCGTATTCCGTAATAAGCTCACCCAGCCATACCAGGAACATCGTTCCCGCTATCATGGCCAACACCATCGCTGCCGTGGGCAGCGCGCCTGTGCTCATAAGCACTGGCGGGTCGGAGCGCTGTAAAAGCAGTATCTGCCCGTAGGCAGCGGCCCCAGCCATAGGCACGGTGAGCCAGTGTGTAATCTGGTTTATCTTGTTGCGCCCCGCCTCCCCCTCCTGGGAAAGCGCATGAAGTCTGGGGATTATGGGCGTAAGTAACATTATAATAATGGAGGAGGTGATATAGGGGTACACCCCCAGCGCCGCCACGCTGAAGTAGCGCATGGCGCCGCCGCTAAAGAGATCCAGCATGCCCAGCATGGCATTCTGCTCAAACACCTGCCGCAGGGCATCAGGATCCACACCAGGCAGGGTTACATGCGCCACGAAGCGGAATATAACCAGCATGCCGATGGTAAACAGAATGCGGCGCCTCAGATCAGGCACACGCATGGCGTCAAACAACGCCTGCAAAAGCTTCGGCTTAGTAGCCGGCCTCTGAGACATGGATTATATCTCCTCCACCGTGCCACCAGCCGCCTCAATCTTGGCTTTGGCAGCAGCAGAGAAGCGATTGGCCTTAATCACCAATGGGTGCGCCAATTCCCCCCAGGCTAGAACCTTAACAGGGTATTTCAGGGACTTGACCAGGCCAGCGGACTGCAATTTCTGGGGTGTAACCTTGCTACCTTCCTTGAACACATTCAGATTGCCCAGATTCACCACGCTGTATTCGGTCTTGAATATATTGGTAAAGCCGCGCTTGCGAGGCAAGCGTCTGATAAGCGGCAACTGACCGCCCTCAAATGCGCGGGTCATGCGGTGTCCAGAGCGGGACTTCTGCCCCTTAAGTCCCCGGCAAGAGTATGTGCCATGACCGCTGGCATCGCCGCGGCCGACGCGCTTGCGGCCCCGCTTAGAACCGGGGGCCGGGGATAGCTCATCCTGTCTCACGAGCTTGCCTCCTCTACCTTAACTAGATGCCTTACTTTATGTATCATTCCCCGCACCGGGTCGCTGTCCTCGTGGGTAACGCATTGATTCAGCCGCCGCAGGCCCAGTGCCTTCAACGTCAGCTTCTGGTCCTTCTTGTATCCGATGCCACTCTTTACCCAGGTTATGTTAAGCCTGCTCACTGGAACCCTCTCTTGTCTCCTTCTCCGGATTCAGCCCCGAACAGCGCTTGGCTATCTCCTCCTCGGGGTTTCTAAGCTCGCTCAAGGCAAGCATAGTCGCCTTGGCTACGTTTATCTTGTTGGCACTCCCTAGCGACTTGGTCAAAATATCTTTAATACCCGCCGCCTCCATCACCGCGCGGACACTACCACCGGCTATGATTCCAGTTCCCGGCGCCGCCGGCTTGAGCATAACCCTGGCCGCGCCGAAGCGAACCGTAATGCCATAAGGGATGGTATTACCCTTCATGGGCACCTTTACCAGATTCTTTTTGGCCACAGTGCTGGCCTTGTTTATAGCCGCCGGTACCTCGTTGGCCTTGCCCACGCCGATGCCCACATGCCCATTGCCGTCGCCGCTTACCACCAGGGCGGTGAAGCTAAGACGCTTGCCACCCATCATGACCTTGGTAACGCGGTTAACGTTTACCAGCTTATCATTAAGCTCCAGTTCCGTATAGTCTATCTTAGTCGCCAGCTTGGCACCTCCCCTAGAATTTCAGCCCCACCTTGCGGGCCGACTCGGCCAGGGACTTGACCCTGCCGTGATACTTATATCCACCGCGGTCAAAGACAACCTCTTTTATACCCTTATCCAGCGCCCGCTTGCCCACAACCGCCCCCACTACCCCGGCGCCCTCACTCTTGGGCTTGCCCTCAGCCTCCGCCTTGACCTCCGCCTCCAGGCTGGAGGCACTTACAAGTGTATGACCCTTGTCGTCGTCTATAACCTGAGCATAGATATTGCTCAGACTACGAAAGACGCACAGCCTGGGACGAGAGGCGGTGCCGGCCACCTTTTGCCTCACGCGCTTATGTCTCTCTATACGTGCCCTGCCGGGCGCAACCTGTGTCATCTATCCTTACTTAGCCTTTCCTGATTTAAGCGGTACATACTCTCCCAAATACCTCACGCCCTTGCCCTTATATGAATCGGGGGGCCTTATGGCCTTAATCTCGGCAGCTATCTGGCCCACCACCTCTTTATCTATGCCACTCACCTTTACCCTGTTGGGTGCAGGAGCATCCAGGGATATTCCCTGTGGCGGCACAACCTCAACCGGGTGCGAGTAGCCGAGGAGAAACTTGAGGTTATCACCCTGCTTCTCCACGCGATAGCCCACCCCCACTATCTCCAGATCGCGCTCAAAGCCCTTGGTTACGCCCAATACCATATTGGCTACAAGCGTGCGTGTGAGACCATGAAGCGAGCGATGCTCGGTGCTGTCCGTAGGGCGCGAAACCGTTACCCGCCCCTCTTCAAGCGCAATAGACATCTCCGAAGGCAATCTACGCTCAAGCTCCCCTTTTGGTCCGGTGACCTTAACAAGGTTCTCCGCACCTATATCAACCGTAACCCCATCTGGGATTTCTATCGGCATGCGACCTATTCTAGACATATCTTACTCCCGCTCCGCTTCACCATACATAGCAGAGCAGCTCTCCGCCTATATTATTGCGCCAAGCCTGTTGCCCCGTCATAACGCCATGAGACGTCGACACTATTGCCACACCCAAACCCCCGTATATACGCGGCATCTCATCCCGCCCCGCATAAACTCGCAGCCCCGGCTTGCTCACTCGTTTTAGCCCGGTCAGCACGGGTTCGTTACTATCACCGTACCTCAGCTGGACCTTCATCATGCGATGGGTCTTGCCCTTGACCACCTCGTAGTCAGCGATGAAGCCCTCGGCCTTTAATAGCTTGGCTATGGCCAGCTTCAACTTGGACGACGGTATCAGCACGCTGTCATGCCGCACCATATTGGCATTGCGTATTCTAGTCAGCATATCGGCTATTGGGTCCGAAACAGTCACCTTGTATCTCCTTACGCCACTGGTGTCCGATTACCAGCTCGACTTTCTCACCCCGGGAATCTGCCCCAACAGGGCCAGCTTCCTGAAGCAGATGCGACACAGGCCGAAACGGCGCATATAGGCCCGCGGCCGTCCACACAAAAAACACCTGTTCTCATGCCGCACCTTATACTTGGGGGAACGTTCTGCTTTGGCAATCTTTGATTTTTTGGCCATATCTACTTAATCCTTGCTAAAGGGCATTCCCAGCGCCTCTAGTAGCTGTCTGCCCTCGTCATCAGTCTTCGCTGTAGTTATAATGGATATCTCCAGACCCCTTATCTTGTCCACCTTATCGTAGTCTATCTCGGGGAATATTATCTGCTCCTTTAAGCCCATCGTATAATTGCCCCTTCCGTCAAAGGATTTCGGGGAAACCCCCTGGAACTCGCGCACACGGGGCAGTGCCGCGTTCACCAGCTTGTCAAAGAACTCATACATGCGCTCGCCCCTAAGGGTAACCTTAAGGCCTATGGGCATGCCTTCCCTGAGCTTAAAAGCGGCTATGGACTTCGTGGAACGTGTGGTAATAGGATGCTGGCCAGAGATAGTGGCCAGGTCTCCCCCAGCCGCCTCCAGGGACTTGGCCTCACGAATGGCCTCGCCCATACCGATGTTGAGCACTACCTTCTCCAACCGAGGCACACGCATGACGTTATCATACTTGCCTTGCTTCTTAATCTCAGCCACCAGCTCCTTAGTATATCTCTCTTTAAGCCGCGACATTAGTCAATCACCTCGTTACAGGCACGACATACACGAACCTTCTTGCCGTCCTCCAGTATGCGGTAGCCCACCCTAGCAGGCTTGTTGCAGCGCCCACAGAGCAGCATAACGTCGGAGGCATGAAGAGGGTTCTCCCGCTCTATGATGCCCGCCTGCCGCGTTCGCCCCGCCGCCCGGGTGTGCTTCTTGGCCATGTTTGCCCCCTCCACCACTACACGATCGTGCTTATGGTCCACCAGACGAACCTTGCCCTTCTTACCCCTGTCTCTGCCAGCGACAACTAATACGGTATCGTTCTTCTTAATCTTCATAAGTTCCTCTTACAATACCTCCGGCGCCAGCGAGATAATCTTGGTGAAGTTCTTGGTGCGGAGCTCGCGTGCCACCGGACCGAATATGCGGGTGCCGCGGGGATTGTTCTTATCGGTCAATATCACCGCCGCGTTCTCGTCAAAGCGGATATAAGAACCGTCCATACGGCGGTAGGACTTAGCTGTGCGCACGATAACCGCCCGCACCACCTCCCCCTTCTTCACAACCGCCCCCGGTATGGCCCGCTTCACCGAACCCACTATAATGTCGCCCACACGAGCGTAGCGCCTCCTCGTCCCGCCCAAGACGTTTATGCACATAATCTGGCGGGCACCTGTGTTATCGGCCACTTTAAGTCTAGTGTAAGTTTGAATCATAATACCTTAAACTCACTCGGTTAAATCAGGCTATCTCCTTAGGCTGAATCTTGGCCACCTTGCCCTTGGTAACTATCTCGGCCACCCACCACCGTTTCTCCTTGGATAAGGGGCGGGTCTCCATAATCTTAACTACATCGCCCACAGCACATTTATTCTCCGCATCATGGGCCTTATACCGCACCATGCGCTTCTGTATCTTGTTATATAGGCGATGGCGTCGCGGCGTCTCCACCACCACCACCACCGTCTTATCCATCTTGTCGCTCACCACCCGGCCGATTCTTTCCTTGCGCTTATTCTCCATAGACTGCCTTAGGCTCCCTCGGCGTTGCCGCTGAGTTCCCTCTCCCTCATTATTGTCTTTAATCTGGCCACACTCTTCTCCACCCGTGGGATCTCACGGTGGTTTACAAGCTGTTTGGTAGCCGCCTTAAGGCGAAGGTCAAACAGCTCCTTATAGGCCGCCTCTAACTGCTTGGCCACGTCTTCATCGCTTAAGGCCCTGATTTCCTCTACCTTCAACCTATCACTCCTTGCCGCTCACTACTATGCTGCCCTCCCTGGCAACGAACTTAGTAGGGAGGGGCAGTTTATGAGCCGCCAGCCTCATTGACTCCTTAGCCACCGCTTCATCAACCCCGCGCATCTCAAACATAATCCGCCCAGGCCTCACCACCGCTACCCAGTGGTCCACCGAGCCCTTACCCGAACCCATGCGAGTCTCGGCGGGCTTCTTGGTCACCGGCTTATCGGGGAAGATGCGTATCCACACCTTGCCGCCGCGGCGGACATGGCGAGTTATGGCGCGCCTAGCAGCCTCTATCTGACGGCTGGTTACCCAAGCACACTCCATAGCCTGTAAGCCATAGTCGCCGAACAGGATCGTATTGCCCGACTGCGCTTTGCCCCGACGCCTGCCCCTATGGGCCTTGCGGTATTTAACTCTCTTCGGTTGCTGCATCCTTTTCCTCTAGCTCGGCCGGTGCGGCCTTCTCTTCAGTCTTCTTCTTTGTAGCCTTTGTCTTGGGCTTATCGTCTGAAGCGACCTCCGCGGCAGCCTTTGCCGAAGGCTTCTCCTCAACGGCGGCCTCTACCTTCTTCTTTGTGGTCCTCTTCTTGGGCTTATCGTCTGAAGCGACCTCCGCGGCAGCCTTTGCCGAAGGCTTCTCCTCAACGGCGGCCTCTACCTTCTTCTTTGTGGTCCTCTTCTTAGGCTTATCGTCTGAAGCGACCTCCGCGGTAGCTTCCGCTGCTGGCTTTTCCTCAACGGCGGCCTTTGCGGCCGGCGCAGGGGCTGCCTCCACCACTGGCGGCGCGGCAACAGCCTCAGCCGCGGCAACAGGCTCCGGCGCGGGTTTCTCCGCGACTGCCGCAACCTTCTCCCGCAGTGGCTCAGGCCTGGATACCTTACCCACCTCCGGCTCGGCAACCTTGGGAACCGTCACCTCGGGGAGGATATCTCCCCGGTATATCCATACCTTCACCCCGATGCGCCCCAAAGGGGTGCGCGCCTCGGTGAAGCCGTAGTCTATGTCCGCCCTAAGCTTGTGCAGGGGCACTTGGCCCTGATGTCTCATCTCACGGCGGGCTATCTCTGTCCCACCCAACCTGCCAGAGCAGGTGATGCGGATGCCCTTAGCTCCGGCCTCCAGGGTGCGGTAGACGGCGCGCTTCATCGCCCTGCGGAAGGCAATACGCCGCTCTATCTGATCCGCCACCGACCTGGCCACCAAGAAGGCATCCAGCTCCGGCTGGCGCACCTCCTGGATATTTAGCTGCACCCTGCCACCAACGATTTCCTCCAGGCACTGACGCATCTCGTCCACTCGCTGTCCTCCCCTCCCAATTACCACGCCGGGACGAGCGGTATAGATGGTTATCAATATCTTATTGGCCTGGCGGTCTATCTCCACCTGGGAGATAGCGGCATCGGCATACTTATCCTGTATGGCACGGCGCAATTTCAGGTCCTCTTTAAGGAACTCCAAGAACTGCTTGCCGCCATACCACTTAGCCTGCCAATCTCGTATGACGCCGATTCTGAAGCCCATGGGGTGAACTTTACGACCCAACTTCTTCCTCCTGGTCAGCAACTACAACGGTTATATGGCTGGACCGCTTGGTAATGCGGCCAACCCGCCCGCGGGCCCGGGGACGAATCCGCTTCAACGGCCTCGCCTGGTCAACATATATCTCCACAATCTTAAGCTCAGGCGGCATGTGGTAGTTATTCTCGGCGCTAGCCGCCGCCGACTTAACCACCTTGGCCACCAGCCGCGCTGTGGGAGAGGTGAGGAACTGAAGCACTGACAGCGCCTCATCCACCGCCTTGCCCCTTATTATGTCTACTATAGGACGCACCTTGCGCGGTGATATACCGGTGTCTTTAGATATTGCTCTAACTTTCATAGCCTTTTAAGCCTTATCTCCTCACCTGAGTGGTCTTCTCCGCTCTTGAGATATGTCCCTTAAAGGTGCGGGTCTGGGCGAACTCGCCCAGCTTGTGTCCCACCATATTCTCGGTGACAAGTATAGGCACATGCCTCCTGCCGTTATGCACCCCGATGGTGAGTCCCACCATCTCAGGAAACACCGTGGACGCGCGCGCCCAGGTCTTTATCACGGTCTTCTCGCCGGAGCGGTTGACTGCTTCTACCTTCTTCAAAAGCTTGGGGCTTATAGCAGGCCCCTTTTTAACTGACCTTGACATATGACTTCCTTACTTCCTGCGACGCTTTATAATCAGCTTGTCCGAGGACTTTGGCTTACGTGTCCTATATCCCAGTGCCGGCTTGCCCCATGGTGTCTTGGGGCCGGGCAGCCCGATGGGAGAGCGTCCCTCGCCACCGCCATGGGGATGGTCGCGCGGGCTCATGGCAGAGCCGCGCACCGTGGGCCTGCGGCCCAGCCAACGGCTCCTGCCCGCCTTGCCCAACTTGATACCCTGGTGCTCAAGATTACCCACCTGGCCGATGGTGGCCATACACTCACTGCGTATGCGCCTCATCTCGCCGGAGGGTAGCCTCACCAGAGCATGGTCGCCCTCTTTTACCATAAGCTGGGCTGAGTTACCAGCACTACGCACCAGCTTGGCCCCCCTACCCCTCTCCATCTCTATGTTGTGTATCACCGTGCCGCTAGGTATGGCCTTCATAGGCAGGGCATTGCCCGGCTTTATATCGGCGCCCTCACCAGCCTGGACGGTGTCACCCACCCCCAACCCCATAGGGGCCAGGATATAACGCTTGTCGCCGTCGGCATAGTGAATCAGGGCTATATTGGCCGAGCGATTGGGGTCATACTCTATCGCCGCCACCCTACCGGGCACACCAGCTTTATCACGCTTGAAATCTATAATACGCAGGCTTCGCTTGGCCCCGCCTCCGCGGTGCCTCACAGTTATCCTGCCCTTGTGATTGCGCCCCCCACTCCGCTTGAGCGGCATAAGCAGGGACTTCTCCGGCTTAGACTTGGTCAACTCGTCAAAGCTAGCTCCGCTCATGCCCCGTCTTCCGGGGGAGGTGGGCCTATATGTCTTAAGCGCCATTTAAATCACACACCCTCAAACAGTTCTATCTTGTCGCCGGGCTGAAGCGTAATCACAGCCTTCTTCCAGGAGGGACCTGTGAACTGCCGCATACCCATTCTCTTAATCTTGCCGCGGATGTTAAGCACGTTCACTCCGATAACAGTGACGCCAAAAGCCTCCTCCACGGCCTGCTTAATCTGAGGCTTGTTAGCCCTCTCGGCGACCTGGAACACATATTTACCCTGAGCCTGAAGCTCGGTATTTTTCTCTGTCACCAGGGGTTGGAGCAATACATCATAAGTATGCACTAAAATCTCCTCACGAAGCCCTATTGCTCTTCTTCTTGCCCCACATCTCCTCCGCCTCGCGAATGGCGTCCTCGGTCATCAGAAGCGTCTTGCAGGAGAGGAGATCCACCACATTCAGTAGTGCCGTCGGCAGGATCTTAACCCTGGGTATGTTGCGCGCCGACTTAACCACGTTCTCGGCGGTCTCCTTGGTAACGATGAGAGCGGAATGGTCCACTCCCAGCGTGGCCAGTATTCGAGCCATCTCTTTGGTCTTGGGGGCATCAAGCTCCAGGCTTTCCAGAACCTTCAACTCCTTGCCCCTGGCCTTATCGGAGAGGAGACACCTCAAGGCCAAGCGACGCATCTTCTTGGGCATCGCCTGGCGGAAGCTCCTCGACTTGGGGGCAAAGGCGACGCCACCACCCCGCCTTAACGGCGAGCGGCGGCTACCAGCCCTGGCAAATCCCGTATGCTTCTGGGCATATAACTTCTTGGTCGTGCCCGATACCTCGGCGCGGGTCTTAGTGCCCACAGTCCCCTGCCGCGCATCGGCGCGCTGCCTCACCATCGCCTGGTGAACCACCGCCTCATTGAAAGGCACGTCAAAGACATAGTCGCTCAGCTTAATGTCCTTGACAACCTCGCCAGCTAGATTATAAACCTGAACCTTCACCAGCCTATTTCCTCTCACCCGATTTACGTATTAACACTATGCCATTATCGGCGCCCGGCACGGCGCCCTTTACCAACAACAGGTTGCGCTCCGGGTCGGCCTGGAACACCTCCAGGTTACGCACAGTAACTCTCTCGTCGCCCATATGCCCCGCCATACGCGTTCCCTTAAGCACCCTGCCCGGATACGTGGTGGCTCCTATGGAACCGGGGGCGCGATGACGGTCGGACTGGCCGTGAGTCTTGGGGCCACCGGCAAAGCCGTGGCGTTTAATCACACCGGCGAAACCCTTGCCCTTGGAAACACCGGTTATATCCACCTTGTCCCCAGCCTGGAACAAGGCCACGTCCACCTTATCACCCACATTTATATCGGCAACATCGTCAATGCGGAACTCTCGCAGGTGCTTCAAGTCGCCGCGCTCGCCCAAGTGTCCCCGCTCCGCCGCAGAAAGCCTTTTGGCATTCCCGAAGCCGAGCTGAACAGCGCCGTATTTGTCGCTCTTCTCAGTCTTAACCTGGGTAACGATACACGGCCCAGCCTCTATGGCGGTAACCCCCACGGCCCCGCCGTCCTCGCGGCAGATCTGGGTCATACCCATCTTGCGTCCTATAATTCCGGTAACTTTCTCTATACCCATATCTATATCAGCTCATCTTTATATCTATATCCACCCCCGAGGGTAGACTTAGGTTGGTCAAGGAATCTATTGTTTTAGAGGTCGTCTCCACGATATCTATAAGCCGCTTGTGGGTCCTGACCTCAAACTGCTCTTGGGAGTCCTTATCTATGAACGGAGATCGTATTACGCTGAACTTCTTTATGCGCGTGGGCAGGGGTATAGGGCCGGAGACTACCGCCCCCGTCCTCTCCACCGTGACCACTATCTCCGCAGCGCACTGATCCACTAGTTTGTGGTCGTACCCCTTAAGCTTGATGCGAATCTTCTGCTTAGGCATAGAAAATCACCCTCTACCCGCCGCCTTAACCTCGTCCACCATTGCGGCAGGAAGCTGCTCGTAGCGATGGAACTCCATAGTGTGAGCAGCCCTGCCCTGGGTCAAAGACCTTATAGCAGTGGCATAGCCAAAGGTCTCGGCCAAGGGGACAGAAGCACGAACGACGCAGGTCTCTCCCTCCGTCTCTATAGTCTCTATACGGCCCCTCCTGGAATTAAGGTCGCCGATGATATCACCCAGGAACTGTTTGGGCGTTACTACACTCATCTTCACAATTGGCTCTAAGAGCACCGGCGAGGCCTTGGCAACGCCGTTCTTAAGCGCCAGAGAGCCCGCCATCTTGAAGGCCAACTCCGACGAGTCCACCTCGTGATAGCTGCCGTCATAAAGGATGGCCTTCAGGTCCACCACGGGGTAGCCGGCCACCACACCGGTGTCCATAGCCTCCTTAATGCCCTGCTCCACTGCGGGAACATACTGCTTGGGTATGGCCCCACCCTTCATCTTGTTCTCAAAGCTGAAGCCACCACCACCCTCGGCTGGCTCCAGGGTTACCTTCACCTGGCCAAACTGGCCCCGCCCGCCGGTCTGCTTGACAAACCTGCCCTCTACATCCACGGCCTGGGTTATGGTCTCCCTATAGGCCACCTGCGGCTGGCCCACGTTGGCCTCTACCTTAAACTCTTTAATCAGCCTATCCATCAATATCTGCAGGTGCAGCTCGCCCATGCCGGCGATAATGGTCTGGCCAGTATCTTCGTCAAATCGTATCTTAAAGGTGGGGTCCTCCTCGGCAAGCTTGTGAAGCGTATCCACTATCTTTTCCTGGTCCATCTTGGTCTTGGGCTCAATGGCCACCGAGACCACAGGCTCTGGGAAGCTGATGTCTTCCAACAGCACGGGCCGGGAGGAATCACAAAGGGTTTCCCCAGTAAAGGTCTCCTTAAGGCCAGTGGTGGCCACTATGGAGCCGGTGTCAGCGCCCTCTATCTCTTCGCGGCGGTTGGCGTGCATCATAAGCAGGCGCCCTATGCGCTCCCGCCTGCCTCTGGTAGCGTTGAAGATATTGGCCCCCGCCTTAATCCTTCCCGAATACACCCTTAGATAGACCAGCCGACCCACGAAGGGATCGGTGACCACCTTAAAGGCCAGAGCGGCAAAAGGCTCCTCGTCAGTGGGGTTCAGCGTCACCTCCCCACCCTTCCTGGTATGTATGCCCTTTACGGACGGCATATCCAGGGGGGAGGGAAGATAGCTCACCACGGCGTCCAGCAGATACTGAATGCCCTTATTCTTAAGCGCGGTGCCGCACAGAATGGGCACCCCTTTATTAGCTATTGTTGCCCGTCTAAGCGCCTTCTTCATCATAGCGGTGTCTATGGGAGCGCCCTCAAGGTAGGTCTCCAGAAGCTCGTCGTCGGCCTCCGCCAGGCCCTCTATAAGCTGGTGGCGGGCCTCCTCCACGCGCTTTAATTCGGACTGGGGAATATCCACCACGGAGGGCTCAACACTGGGATCGGCGTTAAAGCGCCACGCCTTATCCTCTATAAGGTCTATCACACCCCAGAACTCGGACTCGCTACCCATGGGCAGCTGTATGAGCAGGGGCTTGGCCTGAAGTCGCTCCTTGATGGTATCCAGGCTGCGCTCAAAGCTGGCTCCGGTGCGATCCATCTTATTTATGAAGCAGATGCGGGGGACGCTGTACCTATCAGCCTGACGCCATACCATCTCCGACTGGGCCTCCACGCCGGCCACGGCGTCGAAGACCACCACCGCCCCATCAAGCACCCTCAGGCTGCGCTCCACCTCGGCGGTGAAGTCCACATGGCCCGGGGTATCTATGATGTTTATACGGCAATCCTGCCATTCGCAGGTAGTGGCAGCCGCGGTTATGGTTATGCCGCGCTCGCGCTCCTGCGCCATCCAATCCATCACTGCGGTGCCGTCATCCACCTCACCTATCTTGTAGGTACGACCGGTGTGATAGAGTATGCGCTCGGTAATGGTTGTCTTACCGGCATCAATATGGGCAATAACGCCTATATTCCTTACGTTGTCTAGGGGGAAACTCCTGCGCACTTTCCCGACCTCTACTTTAGAGCCTGTCTTAGGCTTTCTTTGAGCTATTACCATCTGTAGTGTGCGAAGGCTCGGTTAGCCTGAGCCATTCGGTAAACATCCTCACGCTTTTTTATAGTCGAACCCTGCTGCTTGGCAGCATCGGAGAGCTCGGCGGCCAGCCTCTCGCCTATGGTCTTACCACCCCTGGATCGAGCTGCCGTAACCAGCCAGCGTATCGCCAGGGATAAGCCGCGACGTGGCGCAACCTCCACTGGCACCTGATACGTGGCACCACCAACACGCCTGGGTTTGACCTCAAGCATGGGCGTTGCATTCTTAACCGCCTCTTCCAAGACGGTGATTGGGTCCTTAGACTCTCGCGCTTGAATAATATCCAGGGCTTTGTACACCACCCGCTCCGCAGTGCTCTTCTTGCCCCGCACCATCAGACGGTTCACAATCCTGGACAGAAGCTCGCTGTCATATTTGGCATCCGCCTCAGGTTTTCTTATAAGTACCTTGCCTCGTCTTGGCATATCTATTCTCCTAGGTTACGCCGCCTCCGACGGACTCTCATCCAAAATCACCGACCCCTTGCCGCGCTTACTGCCGTACTTGCTGCGGGACTGGCGCCGGTTGGCCACCCCACTGGCATCCAGCGCACCGCGCACGATGTGGTAGCGGACGCCGGGGAGGTCCTTGACCCTGCCCCCACGAATCAGGACCACAGAGTGCTCCTGAAGCTCATGGCCTTCGCCGGGGATATAGGCTATAACCTCCATCCCATTGCTCAAACGAACCCTGGCTATCTTGCGCAGGGCGGAGTTGGGCTTCTTGGGGGTGGTAGTCTTTACATGAATGCATACCCCCCGCCTCTGCGGAGAGCCCGTACCCATCTTCCTGCGGTTCTTCAAGGCGTTGTATATCATGCGGAGCGCAGGCGTTTTAGCCTTCTTAGAGACCTTCTTGCGCCCCTTGCGAACCAGTTGATTTACCGTCGGCATCTAATACCTCACCGCCCCTACAATTCTAATGGATGAGCCGAGGCTCATCCATCGCAAGCTAAATCACGGCACTGGCCCTAAAATCCAGTCCGATCCCTATTTAGCTGGTAGGGAACGCCAATTTAGGAGTCTATCATAGTCAGCGCCAAGCTGTCAACAGGCTGGGGATAGAGAAACAGGGCCAAGTTATCAGCCCATATTCTCGCCCTGATACACCCCCCCGTAACCCTTTGTCTCCCCGGTAAGACGCAGGAAAACCATCTGGATAACCCGTGCGTTGCGCTCCAGGCGAAAGCCGTGGGGATTATACACCACCATCAACGCCTGTGAGCGGCCCTCATAGCCGGCGTCCCAAACCGCCGTGTTCACCGTCACGCCGCAGCGAAGCAGGCTGGAGCGCGGGGTGGCCAAAGCAGCAACGTCCTTGGGCATATGGACGAGCTCGTTAAAGGTCATCAGGTAGATACCGGGCACCAGGTCTATAAAGCCCATGCCATCAAAGGTCAATGGCACCGCATCGGGCAACCGCCGCTTGGAGTTGTCCACCCCAACCACACCGCCACCCTGAAGCATGTCCAACCGGCGCAGGGTGAGGTCCACCCCGTTAGGCTGAAGCTGGTCGTCGGCGCTCAATAGACCCTCTATAAGGGGGGGCTTAAGGCGCATCAAGCGCAATATATCTTCCCGCGATAGCATAGATGACACGAAGCAGCCCTTATTCAGATCTTCTAATGCTACGCATTATAATACACCCAAAACGAAACTGGCAGCGGCTGGATTTGAACCAGCGACCAAAGGCTTATGAGTCCTCTGCTCTACCCCTGAGCTACGCTGCCATTTTGCACCACGATAATTTATAACACCCCGCGGCTTAAGGTGTCAATGCGCCCCACCCACCCCCCAAGCGCCGTTTTTATGGCAACAATGGCTGTCATAAGCACGCAATTGTGTTAGAATGTGTTAGCTTACGCGAAAGGTGGTTGGCTATGACTACCGCAAAGGTTGACAACAAAGGGCAGCTCAATAGGGAGTCCGTATCCTTCGGTGAGGTGCGGTGGATAAACATAGAGAACCCCAACGACCAGGATATAGCCTACCTGGCGAACAACTATCCCTTCCACCCCCTGGACCTGGACGACTGCATGAGCCGTATACAGCGCCCTAAGATAGACACCTACAAGGACTACCTGTTCATGGTGTTCCACTTTCCCTTGTTCAACAAACAGGCCAGGGTAACCGCGCCCAGCCAGGTATCGGCCTTCATAGGGAAGAACTACCTGATAACCCTGCATAAAGGAGAGCTCAAGCCCCTGGTAAAGCTATTCCGGGAATGCCAGATAGACAGCGAGTCTCTACAGGAGAACCTGGAGCAGGGCCCGGCCTACTTGCTCTATCGCATCATAGACCGCCTGGTGGACTACTGCCTGCCCATCTTAAACAAGATTCACGAGAACATAGAGGACGTGGAGGACGGCATTTTCAATCCCAGAACGCGCGGACAGATACGAGACATATCCATACTGCGCCGCGACGTCATCGCCTTCCGCCGCATCATATGGCCCATGCGCGCCGCCCTGGGCAGCATGGAGCCCAAGCTGCGCCGCTTCTCAGAGGCGGAGATGGCGGTCTACTTTGAGGACATCGTGGACCACGTGGACCGCATCTGGGACGGCTTAGATGAATACAAGGAGATTATAGAGGGCCTAAACGATACCCACGACTCCATAGCCACCAACCGCACCAACGCCGTAATGCGCGCCCTTACTATCGTGGCCACCATTTTCATGCCCATCACGTTAATCGCTAGTATATGGGGCATGAACATACCCCTGCCCTTCGAGAGGTCCCCCCATGCCCTGCTCTACATCTGCCTGATAATGAGCGGTATAATCGGAGGCATGCTATATTTCTTCCGCCGCCAGCACTGGATCTAGCCATGAATGTCCGCTTCCTGGGTGCGCATAACTGCGAGTCCTCCAGCACCAGGCTCATAAGCATCCTCATAGACGGCACCATAGCCCTGGACGCCGGTTCGCTTACCTCCAGCCTGACATTCGCCGAGCAGATGAAGCTTCAGGGAGTCCTCTTGAGCCACCGTCACTACGACCACATCAGGGACATACCCTCGCTGGGAATAAACCTATACCTTAACCAGGCCAGTGTGGACATATACTGCACCCAGACGACCTGCGATACCCTAAAGGCGCACCTCTTTGAGAGTGGGCTGTACCCCGACTTCCTCAAAAGGCCGGAGGGCGCACCGACAATACGCTGCCACATAATCACCCCCGGCGAGGAGACGGAAGTCGCCGGTTACACCGTCCTGCCGCTGCCGGTCAACCATACTGCACCCACCGTAGGCTTCCAGGTGCGGCGGGGGAAGGACGAGGGGCTATTCTACACCTCCGACACCGGCCCCGGGCTTGCCGAGTGCTGGCAGGCAGTATCCCCCCAGCTCTTAATCATAGAAACCTCCGGCAGCAACATACACGAAGAGGAGGCCGAGGACGGCGGACACCTCATCCCCGAGACGCTCAAAAAGGAACTGACCTTCTTCAGGGAGATACGGGGCTACCTGCCCCGGGTGGTAACGGTGCACATGAGCCCCGCTATGGAAAATGATATAAGACAGGAGCTCGCCGTCGTGTCACGGGAGATAGGCCACCCCATCACCCCCGCCCACGAAGGCATGGAAATCACCCTATAGAGCGCCAAGTCCTATAGGGACGGATACTATACGAGGTGCCCTCGTAATGTGTAGGTTTATCGTCGATCATAATGTGGGCAAGCTGGCCAAATGGCTGCGCATGATGGGCTACGACGCCGCATTGTTCACCGACAAAGATGATGCCAGGATGATAGACACCGCCCTCAAGGAGGGCAGGATAGTGCTCACCAGGGACACCCAGGTGATGGAGCGAGGGGTCATAGCCAAGGGACGGATAAAGGGCATTCTCATCACAAGCGACGACCCCACCCATCAGATAGCCCAGGTAGCGAAGGTGCTAAAACTTCACTTCCACCACCCATTCTCCATATGCATGGAGTGCAACCAGCCCTTGGTAACCAGGCGCTCCGAGGAGGTGGAGGGACGGGTGCCGCCTTATGTCTTCAAGACACAGAAAGGGTATATGGAGTGCCCCTCGTGCGGGCGCATATACTGGCGGGGGACGCACTGGCAGCATATGAGGGAGAAGCTATCCAACTTCGTCAGCGAGGGGCTAGGTTGACCTCATTAAACAGTATTGTTACCATAAGCGAACGGGTATACTATGCTGCTGGCCATTGACATAGGGAACACAGAAACTACGCTGGGGCTTTTCGAGGGCGACCGCCTCAATGCTACCTGGCATATAGCTACCAACATAGACCACATGGCCGACGAGTACGCCGCCCTGCTAATGGAGCTTCTGCGCAACCGAAACCTCAGCGCCGACGACATAGACAGGGCAGCGCTCTGCAGTGTGGTGCCGCCCCTCACCACCACCTTCAAGAGGCTTTTGAAAGGCTACTTCAACGTTTCGCCGCTGGTAGTGGAGGCAGGCGTCAAGACAGGGGTGCGCATACGCATGGATAACCCCAGGGAGGTTGGCGCGGACCGCATCGCCAACGCCGCCGCCGCCCACCACCTCTACGGCGGCCAGCTTATTATCGTGGATATGGGCACAGCCACCAGCTTCGACGTCGTCTCCAAGGAAGGGGACTATATAGGCGGCTCCATCGCCCCAGGCTTGAGCACCGCCGCCGAGTCCCTGTTCTCCCAGGCAGCCATGCTGCCCGAGGTAGAGCTCGTTGCGCCCAAGAAACCCATCGGCTCCAACACCATCTCCGCCATGCAGTCAGGAATCGTGTTCGGCTACGTGGGCCTGGTGGAAGGCATGGTGGCCCGCATACGGGGCGATATGAGCGGCAAGACCAAGGTAGTCGCCACCGGAGGATATGCCAGGCTGATAGCTGGTCAAACCGATGTCATAGAGGAGGTCAACCCAGACCTCACCCTGGTAGGATTAAACCTCATCTACCTGATGAACGCAAGCGAATGACAACATGCTGAACATACTTAAAGGCAAGACCGTCGTACTGGGCATAACCGGCAGCATCGCCGCCTATAAGGCCGCCGGCATCGCCAGCCGCCTGGTGCGGCTGGGTGCCGACGTGGACGTGGTGATGACCAAGGAGGCCACCGAGTTCATCACACCCCTCACCCTGAGCGGCATCACGCGGCGGGCGGTGGTTACCGATATGTTCGCCCCACCTCAGGAGTTCCACGCCGACCACGTCTCGCTGGCACAGGCGGCTGACATCATACTCATCGCACCGGCCACGGCCAACACTATCGCCAAACTGGCCGGAGGCATTGCCGATGACGAGCTAACCTGCACCGTGCTGGCAACCACGGCGCCTGTAATAGTCGCCCCCGCCATGAACGACAAGATGTTCCTGAACCCCGTAACCCAGGAGAACCTGGCCAAGCTCCGCGCCGAGGGCTTCATAATCGTGGGGCCGGAGAGCGGAAAGCTCGCCTGCGGCGACGAGGGGCCGGGGAGGCTGGCACCCGCCCAGGACATAATAGAGGCCGTTATAAAGGCCATTGAGCACGGCCGAGACCTTGAAGGAAAGCATATAGTTATAACCGCCGGCGGCACCAGGGAGGCCATAGACCCGGCGCGCCACATAGGCAACCCTTCATCGGGCAAGATGGGCTACGCGCTGGCACACGCCGCCAGGGACAGGGGCGCCGACGTAACACTGATAACCGCCCCCACCCCCCTGCCACTGCCCACCAGAATGAAGGCCGTGGCGGTGGATACCGCCGCCGAGATGAAAAAGGCCGTCTCCGAGGCCGTTGAGGGCGCAGACGCCCTGATAATGGCCGCCGCCGTGGCCGACTACCGCCCCAAGGAGATAGCCACCACCAAGATAAAGAAGGCGGGCGACAGCTTGATACTGGAACTGGTGCCAACGGAGGACATACTGGCAAGCGTTAAGGGCGACTTTATAAGGGTGGGCTTCGCCGCCGAGAGCGAGCACCTGGTGAAAAACGCTCAAAAGAAGCTTAAGGAGAAAAACCTGGACCTCATCGCCGCCAACGACATCACCCAGCCCGATAGCGGCTTCGGCACGGAGACCAACAGGGTTACAATTATAGATAAAAGCGGGGAGGTGGAGGAGCTGCCCCTCATGACCAAGCGGGAGGTAGCGGAGGAGATACTGGACAGGGTGGCAGGGCTGTTAGGTGAGAAGGCTAGGAGGTAGAAGGATGCTTCTAATAGACGGCGTGAATTACGAGCTATGGACACCTTCAACCGAGGATGAGTTTGAGCAGATAGTAAAAGAGCACGCCCAAGCTATCTTTGGCAAAAAGTCTATATATCTTGATAGGAAGCAAAAACTAAAGTCACTGTCGGGAATTGGTTCAATACCTGATGGATATGTTATTGCCTTCGGAGACTCGCCCGAATGGCATATTATTGAAGTGGAACTATCTTCTCATCCCTTATACGAACACATAGTTTCTCAGGTAAGCAAGTTCATTAATGGCATAAATAATCCGAACCTCCAGAGGAATATAGTTAATGCTATAGACAGCGAGATAAATAGAGACGCCTTCCTCAAACTAGGGCTAAGGAAAGCGGTTGAGCCAACCGAAATTCACAGATTCCTATCAGACCTTATCTCGAAGCAGCCTGTACTGACCATAATTATAGAAAAGGACACCGAGGAATTGAGAGAGGCCCTCAGCACACTTCGTTATCCCCAAATCAAAGTGGTAGAGTTCCAAACTTTCACTAGGGAAAAAGTAGGCTTAGCTGCTCACGCCCATTTATTTGAGCCAGTCTTCCAAGCTCCCACAAGATTAATTACACCTACTGGGCTAATAGACGAAGGCTTAACAACCGACAACGGCAGAGGACGAATGAAGCGTAGCTCAGTAACGGTCAATGAGTTAGTGGAGGCAGGCTTTCTCAAAGTTGATCAAGTAATATATGGTTCGCATAAAGGTCAAAGATACGAAGCTCTTATTATGAAGTATGGGAGAATTAAGCTCTCTCACAATGGTAGTGAGTATGATAGCCTTTCTATGGCAGCTTTTAACGGAATAGTAGGTCACGAAACAAATGGTTGGAAATGGTGGCATACCACTCGGGAAAATGGCAAGGAATGCAGTCTGGCTGAACTCAGACAAGAATACAGCGCAACCCGCCCCTAACCCGTGACGATGATAAAGAAGAAGGAAAGTCTAAAGGGGGCAAAGCCCCCTCTTGAGGAAATCCTCCCTTAAGTCTCCCTCTAACAAAGGGAGAGCGAGAGGGATTTAAACGAGCTTATCAACTAATCTTAAAGAAAGGCACCGATGACAGATACGCCAAGCACTAAACAAGAAATGCCCAAGGCCTACGCGCCGGGGGAGGTGGAAAAGGGCTGGTATAGCTTCTGGATGGAGAAGGGCTATTTCACCCCTCAAATAGACCCCCAAAAGAAGCCCTTCGTCATTATAATGCCGCCCCCCAACGTCACCGGCGAGCTTCACATAGGCCACGCCCTCACCGCCACACTGGAGGACATCATGACCCGCTGGCACCGCATGCTGGGCGAGCCTTCTCTGTGGCTGCCGGGCTTCGACCACGCCGGCATCGCCACCCAGGTGGTTATGGAGAGACGCCTCACCGAGGAGGGCATGAGCCGCCACGACCTGGGGCGGGGGGAGTTCGAGAGAATGCTCCACGAGTGGGCCGACATCTGCCACCGCACCATAGTGGAGCAGCACAAGGCACTGGGCACCTCCTGCGACTGGAGCCGCGAGCGCTTTACCCTGGACGAAGACCCCAGCCACGCCGTGCGCACCACCTTCGTAAACCTGTATAAAAAAGGTCTTATATACCGCGGCGAGCGCATAACAAACTGGTGCCCCCGCTGCGGAACCGCCATATCCGACCTGGAGGTGGAGCATAAAGAGGTTAATGCCCACCTGTACTATATCCGCTATCCCTTAACCGATAGCGATGGTGAATACATCACCGTGGCCACCACTCGCCCCGAAACCATGCTGGGCGATACCGCCGTGGCGGTGAACCCAGATGACGAACGCTTCAAGGGCATGATAGGCAAAAAGTTATCTCTGCCCCTTACGGACCGCCACATAGAAGTGGTGGCCGATGAGGCCATTGACCCCGAGTTCGGCACCGGCGCCGTGAAGGTAACCCCATCGCACGACCCGGTGGACTTTGAGGTAGCCCTGCGCCGCGGACTTCCCCTGGTGAATATCCTGAACCCCGATGCCACCATGAACCAGAACGCGGGCCGCTACCAGGGCATGGACCGCTACGAATGCCGCAAGGCGGTTCTCGCCGACCTGGAGAAGGACGGCTTACTCGCTAAGACCGAGGACTACGTCCACTCCGTGGGCTACTGCCAGCGCTGCCGCACTGTTATAGAGCCCTCCGCAAGCCAGCAGTGGTTCGTGAACACGGAGCCGCTGGCCAAGCCCGCCATAGAGGCGGTAAAAAAGGGCCAGATAAAGATTATACCGACCCACTTCACCAAGACATATTTAAACTGGATGGAGAACTTGCGCCACTGGTGCATCAGCCGCCAGCTGTGGTGGGGGCACCGCATACCGGTGTGGTACTGCCAGGGATGCGGCGAGGTTATAGTGGCCATTGAGGACCCCACCTCCTGCCCCAAGTGCGGCGCAAGCGATATAGAGCAGGACCCGGACGTGCTGGACACTTGGTTCAGCTCGGCGCTGTGGCCCCACTCCACCCTGGGCTGGCCTGATAAGACCGCAGACCTGGATTACTTCTACCCCACCTCTGTCATGGAGACAGGTTATGACATCATCTTCTTCTGGGTGGCCAGGATGATTATGATGGGCATAGAGAACACCGGCCAAATCCCCTTCCACACCGTCTACCTGCACGGCATGGTACGCGACGAGAAGGGTGAGAAGATGAGCAAGGTGCGGGGCAACGTTATAAACCCCCTGGAGACCCTGGAGAAATACGGCACAGACGCCCTACGCTTTGCCCTATCCACGGGCACGGCGCCGGGGAACGACATCAAGCTTACGCCGGTCAAACTAGAGGCGGGGCGTAACTTCGCCAACAAGCTGTGGAATGCCGCCCGCTTCGTTATGCGCAGCCTCCCCACCCCAGAGGATTTCTCCCCCGCCGTGGCGCCGCAGGAGAGCCTGCCCACCGAGGACAGGTGGATACTGAGCCGCCTGGATGAGACTATAAAGACAGCCAATGCCCTCCTTGAAGACCATCAGTTCGGAGAAGCGCAGCGGCAGATACACGACTTCCTATGGGGGGACTACTGCGACTGGTATATAGAGATAGTCAAAACGCGCCTGCACTCCACGGATAAGGCCACCGAGTCGCCTCTCCCTGTGCTGGTCTTTGTGCTGGAAACGGCGCTAAGGCTGCTGCACCCCTTCATGCCATTCCTCACTGAGGAGCTGTGGCAACGGCTAAAGGCATATCTCCCCCAGGGGCAGACCGAGTCCATAATGATAGCCCCCTACCCACACCCCGAAGGCAGGGAAGACCCCCAAGCGGAACGCACCATGGAGGCAGTGATAGACATAGTGCGCTCCATACGCAACGTCCGCGCCGAGCACAAGGTGGACAAGTCCAAGTGGGTGGAGGCTCGCGTATATGGCGGCGACCTCAAGGCAGAAATAGCCCCTTACGCAGAGGCAATAGAGGCGCTAGCCAGGACTAAGCCGCTCTCCCTGGTTGAGGGCAGGCGCAAGGGCGGGGACGGCAAGAACGCTCTGGCGCTGGTGCTCAATGAAGCAGACGTGGAAATACCCATGGAAAGCATGGTGGACGTGCAAGCGGAGAGGGAGCGCCTGGAAAAGGAAATAGCCAACCTGAAGTCCGCGACAGCAGGCCTGGAGTCCAGGCTCAAAAACAAGGCCTTCCTGGACAAGGCGCCGGCTAAGGTGGTTGAAAGCGAGAGGGCCAAGCTTAAGGAGCGACAGGACAGACTTGAAAGGCTAAAGCAGCAGCTCGGCGAATATAGGAACTAACGTACTAAGGCCGGCCCACGCATGGGGAAGCCGTTTGCAGCCAGATAATCCAGCGCCTTCTTGGTATCGCTTGCTATGCGCGCCTTATCACACTGCTTTAGGCGATATTTGAAACGCCAATAGGTAAACTCGTCCATCTGAGCAAGGTCCATGGAACGGCGTTTTTTAAGGCCCTTCTCTTTACTAAAACGCCGCCACAGCCCCTCATCCGAGTCCCCATATACGCGCCGGAAGGCCTCCCCCGCCACATCCCCCCCACACCGGTAGCCGCAGGCCGCCCTGTCCTTATCAACCTCCGCCTCTACCGCCAGCATCAGTGCCCTCTCCACGATAATGCCGTAGAAGTAGTTTAAATACTGGTGATACTTGGCGCTGCCAATGAAGGCCTTGAATTCCTCCTCAGGGATCTCTATCGGAGGTATGCCGTGGAGGAGTAGCGCCGCTTTCTCTTTCTCGGTAACGAAACCGTCAACGGTGCTCAAAAGGCGCTCGGCCAGAAGCAGCCAGTCAAAGGCTTCACCGGCGATTAAGTAGCGATACCGCCGCCCGTTGTAGACCTCCTCGGCGTGGGCCCAAAGCCCCATGGCCTCCAGCAGGGCTATATACCAGTGCTTGCCGTCTAAAAGGGCACGGCTCAGATGCCGCACGGCCTCGTCATCGCTTGAAAGGCTTAACCCCGAGGTCTTGCTCTCCATAATCCATATGCCCCCAACACTGCATTATCTCACCTAAACGCAGGGGCATTCAAGCACCCTTATCCGCTCCCACATATCTCGCAAGCTCTGCAAACCTCTCTTTACCCATATGGGGAAGCTCGGTGAGGCGTCCGCTCCGTATGGCCTCCCCCAGCTCTGTTGGCGACTTTATGTCAAGCTCGTTCACGATAAACAGCGCCGTCTTGGGACCGACTCCGGGCAACTCCAGGAGATCGGGCACACCCGGGGGGAACTCAGCCTTGGCGCGCTCGTAGGCTTCAAGCGAGCCGGTGGCGGCAAGCTCAGCCATCTTCTTGGCGATGGCCTCCCCCACCCCCGGCACCTCGTCCAACATGCCCTCGGCAACCATCGTCTCTACATCATCGTGGAGGTGCTTAATAGTGCGCGCGGCGCGGCGGTAGGCCTGTACCTTGAAGGGGTTCTCCCCCTTCATCTCCAGCAGGTCGGCAAGCCTCAGAAAAACGCGGGCGATTTCTTGGTT
>CAZVIZ010000004.1:51051-71642 GCA_964627215.1 uncultured Dehalococcoidales bacterium | reverse complement strand
GTCAGTATATTCTGCCGCGAGCGTTTGAGGGACGGTTCACCCCCACATACGTGGGGAACACCGTGTCAACCACGTTGTCAACCCCTGTTACATCGGTTCACCCCCACATACGTGGGGAACACCCTCTAGGCGTTTATCTTCGTTACACACCAGTTTTGCCTGACGGATAAGCCTTCGAGCGCTATATGTGCCGCCCGTACTTGCGGCATAAAGTCTCACTCCATCCTGCCCTGTCCAAGCAAGAAGACAATTGTTGCGGGATAGGCTCTTTACCGCGGCATGGGTTACAGTCGAGCCAGGTCCTAGCATGACTATTGAGAGCTGGTCAATAGGCACTGGGGTCACGCTGTTACCCTGATGAAATCCAAGCCCATCTTTGCCAACATCTAGCCTTCCCATTTCCAGATACAGATAGCTCCAGCGGTCACGGAAACGCGGGAGTTCATAGAGCGTTCGCATCTCAGCTCCTGATTGGTGCCACCGAAAGCAGCCCGAAGCCGAAGCCTTTGGCTGGTCCGATACCGCTCTCCAAAGCGTCTCGGAATTTGTCTGTTTCCGTAACTTCCAGCGCTCCTTCAAAGTAGACAGCGAAATGAGTCAAGGATTTCTCAGCAATTTTACCCTCTTTAGATATTGTACAATTGATTACTTTGAAACCATTATCTGATGCTTTCCGCTCCAGCCAGCTTAGCTGCTCCTCTTCTTTTACTAAGCCAAAACGGCGTGTCTTATCAGGCTTATCCGGCGTTGCTCTTTTGGCTGTCGGATTAGCCCTCAATCGAAAATAAAGTCTCTGTCCAGTCTTCAGGATGGGCGCATACGACTTCGGCGGTTCTATTTTCTCGTTTAAACATGAAATCAGCATTTCAGCTTTCTCCCACTCTGGCCTTTTTTCTGACTGCACCAGAAGGCTAGTCCTTCCATTACGGGTGATATCCAGTCGGTAAAGCACCCGCCCAGGTCCGCCGTCACCAGCGTCTGGGAAGGCACGAAAGACAGCCTGATGCAGCAGATAACTTTTAATACGCAACTCACGGGTGGTGCGGTGATGGGAATTCAGCTTCAGGCGTGATAGATACATAGCATTTCGTCCTTATGGGGTAGGAGCAAAGAGGCTGTTTCAACCCATTTAGTTTTTACATGGCGTAACCCGAAGCGACGATGCAGGAACGATATCGGTTGGTCATGCTTTACACGCTCACCCTCACCATATTCAGTTTCTATTTCCATCCGGATTTTTTCTGGCGGAGTTTTCCACTGGCTAACAGCACAAAGAAACGGATATGCTTTTAGGGCTTTCTCTACATCGTCAATATCTTGCATTAGACCATCCTTCAGCCAAACCGGCAGCCCCGGTACGAAGGACTTGCGTCCCAAGAAAAGCTGCCATGCAGGTTTCTGTAAGGCTTCATCTACCTCTTTCAGCAAGACGGAATTACCTTGGAGTGCGACCAGGAAGCAGGCATCGACCAGGTAGAAACGTTCAGAAGGTTCACACTCCTTTATTCCACCACCGGCTTTTACCACGTTCTGTGTCGTGTGATAGTCTCTTCTCATCACACCTTCCTTATCCACTCGAACGCCCATATTGAGGTCGGCCAATTGCTTCAGTCGAGTTGTATCATCCCGCGGCACACCAAGCGCGGTACAAACAAGCCCGATGACACCGCTCTTCGAAGGCTCAAGCTCAGTATCACGGTTGGTAAAACGGCTCTGCGTACCCCAAGACTGCATCGGGCCAGCCAAACGTAATAGTAATGTCGCCATTTTACCCTCCTTAGCAGTAGTTCTCGATAGCTTGATTTACTTTTTCAACCAGTTCTTCTAGGCCTGATACTCTGTCCAAATCGGTAAGTTCCACCGCTGGTATAAGGGAAAAAGCTACCTTAGTCATCTTCGAGTCGTTGCCTCCGTAGGCTTGGTTTAGCTTGCCCCAGTAATCAACTAATGCCTCGATAGAATCCTTCGTTAGGTTAGTCTTTTCTGTAAGTGGCACGGGTTTGGCAAAGGCGTTGGCTAGCGACCATGTACCGGAGCCGCGCACTATCGCTAGGACGAAATCCGGCGGGTTTTGCGCTGAGAAGGAAGTCTGCTTGCCGCTAGGGATGGCGGCAATGGCAGCTCGGACGAAGGCCTCAACGCTCTTTCGGGTAAGCTCTGCGTTGCCGCCGAGATTGTCCTCAAGTTGTTTCAGATTGATATTAGCATAGCGATAATAGCAGGCAGAGTTATACTCAATATCGCCCATCATACCAGCGCCGGTTTCATCATCTTTCTGTAAGTCATCTACGGCAGTGTAGAAGTCGAATTCTCGACCTGCCTTATGAGTTGAGATAGCATGAGCAACCTGGCATGCGGCATCGATGTTCTTGCCTGGCAAATCAGCCAGCATACGTCCGAATAGAGCAAGGTCGGAAGCCTTGCCGCCGTTAAGGCTTTTCATGATCTCTTTTGTCACTTGGCTAGCATCACCGGAGTGAATTTCATCCCAGTGAGACAGAATACAGTCAGCGATTGATTCAATCTCAAGTTCCCCGATAAAGAGAAGATACTGAGTCTTGCTTTCAGCGCCTTTTTTTTCGTCTTTAAACTTAAGTCCGATAGACTTGATTGCCTCGATGCTAGCTTTAGCTGCATCTTCTGATGTTTTCCCAGCGCTTGCGAGTCTCTGACTAAGTTCTTTTGTTATTAGTAGAGTCCTTGTTGCCAGATTATCCTTCCCAAGCAGGTTATTGTCTTTAAAATACTCTCTGACGGCCCTCTTAATACACTGGCTGGAAATACGGGCACGGTGGTAACCACCAAATTCACACTCTTTCGGTGAGTTAGTGTCATCGCGATTAAGGCAGGATGGGGCGAAATTTTGCAGGATATGCAGTTCGACTATCATTTTTATCTCCTTTCTTTATTCTTTTTTAGGTTCTGTAGTTGGTAGGGGCTCTTTTGGTTCCCGGTTATCGATCCAGAAGCCCTTGGCCCACGCATGTTGCACGAAGCGGTTAACTGAATCCCAGCGCTGGATGTCATAGAGCAGCTGCGTCCAATTAACTGGCACTTCTCTGGATTTGAGCAGGTTGATAGTATGGCGGAGATACTAGGGCAAGTCTTCTCTATTGGCAGCCAGCAGTGCATTGAGGCGCTTTTCAAGGCGTTTCGCGTGTTTTTCACGTTTTTCTTCGAATGTTCCAGGGCTGGTATCCTCATTCGCATAGCTGTCTCTAAGCAGCTGCAAAGAGCGCCCAAAGTTGCTACCACCCAATATAGCCTTGTCTTTGCCCTGATGCCAGTAAGCAAAGAGAGCAGCAACCAGGTAGTATGCTTCCTCATCTGCCTTCTCAGGCAACTTGCTGAGTACATACCTGTCCATTTCATAGACAGTACCAGGTTGTTTGCCCAAACCGCAGCGCAAACGAGCCATGGCTGCCCGTGCGACGCTTCTGTCTTTGGCTTGAAGTAATCCTTGCAGGTAGCCAATGAAACTATATTCTTCTTTTATCGATTGGCTCATTCATCTTCACCTCCTTTCTTTATAGTTTGTTTGTATGGTTTCAGAATAGTATTAAGCCTGAACAGGAATTCATCTTCTACTCTGGTAACTGCTTTAAGCCACCTGCTGTTGTGGTCAAGACTAGCGATGGCTTCACGGAAGGCGGCTGTTGCTGTTTCCCGGACTTCTCCTGCCCACCAGCTAAGAGTTTCTAGTCTTTCTTCTGATTCATCATCAGCGAGTCTCTTCATCAGGCTGTTGAACAAAATGCCAAGGGCTGCCCAGTAGGGGCAACCAGGAGCAAGGTTTTTCACGAAATCCTCCACGGCTTTTTGGTCGGGTTTGCCCTTTGAGTCAAGCGGCAGAAGTGTTGTAGCAAGAATCTGAAAGGGGCGAGGATATTTCTTTTGACGGTCTAGGAAACCGGATAGAAATAATCGCCCGACACTTTCTGAAATGTCTAGAGCCTCCTTTAGCTTAGAAACAAGAGCCTCTTCTTCTAAGTATTTAAGAGGTAAGGGCAGGCGTTCATGGCGCCAGAGGAGGACACTTCCGGCTTTTCCCGTATCGGTCGCAAGCCCAATTACGCTGAACAAGTATGAAGGCTTTGCATCAATCTCACCACCATGTCTTTTTGCTTCAATGCGTGCGAGCCAATTGAATATTTCGGGGCGTTTATAGCTATTATCTACTGTCTGAAACAGAGTGTGACCATTTCGCCAAATAGCTTTCTCCGGACTAATACCGAGAGGAACGTAACCCCTTTTTTCATCTTTCCGGTAACATTTGAAAGGATCAAAAATACTCTGCTTGGGTAACCTTAGATTCTGCTGTATTTGGCAAAAGCGCACGCGCAAGGGGTTATCTTCCGGGAAGAGATGAATATTCCTACTTTGCCATGTCATATAGTCAAGATAACCTGGAGGTACATTTCCATCTTTGTACGGTTTAGCTGGAGCATCTTGCTCCCAGATAGGTTTACCTCTCTCTTTACCCGGCCAGGGAAATAAGTTGAGTGCTAGAGTTTCAAAGAGGGAATTACCTAAGGCCATGACCGTCAGCCCACGAATAACATGTGAGTCACTGAAGTGGACTCTACCATGACTAACTCCGAATCCAATGGCGTAAGCTTGAGTGGTTACCACATAACGGGCCGCGATGGCAGGAGATACGTCATCAGGATTTTTATCGCTACTATGATTAAAAAGCGTTGCATTATTACCGGAAGATATCTCCATAGCTAGGTGCAGGGCAGGATGTTTCTTTGCCCCTTTGAGTTCAGGTGATTGATAGAAGGGGCGTTTCTCATCGAACAGGTTAAACCGTGGCTTATACTCTTGGAGGTAATTTTTCAACCTTTTCCTGTCAAACCGTCCGGTTTTCCATATCTCTTGCCAATCACGCATGCTGGAAATCTCATAGCAACTGTATAGTACAGCCAGAAGCAAACGATGTAGAGAATCAGTTACCAGAGGAGACGCATCAAGCACCTTATCGATCTTATGAGCAGCGATGAGCACCTCCTCTAGCCTTAAATCCTCTGAGTTTCCATTTGGAAGAATACATGGTATCCATTCTTCATCGACCAGATTGAAATAAGACATGTATTATTCCTCCTTTCTTTTGAAGGTCAATCCCAGTTCACGGTCAATCAAAACGTTATATCTATGAACGGAGCTTGTATTATGATCGTCGAGAAAAAGCAAATAATGGTGCCTTAACTGTGCGCTCTTACGCCATTGCGATGGGATAAGGTTCTCCTCTTTGGCTATATATGGAATAATATCTTTATTACTAATTTTCACCGAGCGTTCTAACAATTTTTTCGTTATGTCTACTGTTGGGCAAGTCTGAGTATCAACAACGTTCTCCATAATTCGAGGACTATCCAAGTTGCCGTTCAAACAAATAACGGAGACAGACGGTCCCTCTGAAATCCGAGTGAGGGCTTGCAGAGCAGGGTGAATCTCCGGATTGTCTTCTTCAAGCCCTCTATTGAAGGTCTCTAATAGTTCCTCAGTGTCCAGGCGAGATGGTGGTATTCGGTTTCCTTCTGCTCTGCTTTCATAAATCGCCTTTTTATATTTAAGCTTTTCCCTACTCTCCTCCCACGCTTCTCTTAATTCTCGGGATAGAGTATCAGGACATTTTCCGTCGCCATAAACGGCTTCAATCAGCTCTTCCATATCCGCCGGTATATGTATTACAGGTTTGTCCTTAACAGTCAACCAGCTTCTTAAGAGTACGTGGTAGTCATACACAGCTTCTGTTCCCCCGCCGAAGCATGGCACTCCGCTTTCCAACTTCGGCTGGCAGATCCAGAGAGTGGGTGTTGTCAGTTTGTAGCGTTCGTTATCGTGCCGATGCATACGCCCAGCCCGTTGCAGTAACAGGTCAACGGGAGCCATTTCCGTGACCATCAGGTCGAAATCCAGGTCGAGACTTTGCTCGATGATTTGTGTGGAAACAAGCACGGCGCGATAGGGGCGGTGGCTATTATCTTTACCAAAGCGCTGGAGAACCCGCTCTTCTCTTTTCTGACGGTCGCCGTAGAGGAAACGGGCATGGAGTAAATCAAGCTCTGGATATCCATCGCTGGCAGTCCCCGGAAAATACTTTTTCAATGCCTGGTACATTTGTTGAGCACGATCAACAGTATTGCAGATGATAGCAGCACAGCCGCCTTCCGATAGGGATTCCCGTAGATGCCAGCCCAGAGTGAATTCCTCTTCATTTTTTGGAAGTTCGCCGTCCATCCACTTCAGGTGGATTCTCTTCTTCGACTGATCTGAGGTTTCGACTGACATGGTATCAAACCCATCACTGTGTACCCAGGAAATACGTGGATATTTAGTTTTGTTTACTTTGGCGGGAATTTCCCTATTAGTTTTGTCTAAACCTTTGGCGTAGGCTTCGAGTAACGCATTCCTGCGAGCTCCGGGCAGCGTTGCCGAGAGCATCACAACCGAAGCTCCAAGCGCTGCCAGCCACTCCAGCAGACGTTCCAGCAACGTGGTCATATACGCATCATAGGCATGGATTTCATCAATAATGATAGTCTTGTTTGCCAAACCAAAGAGTCTTACAAACACGTGTTTGGTCTGAAGAATGGCAAGTAAGACCTGGTCAACAGTGCCGACGCCGAACGGGGCTAACAAACCACGCTTACGGTATGTGAACCACTCCGCGGCAACTACATTTGCTGGAGCACCATCATGGCTCTTTTCTTTTTCTTCGATGTCATCGACCGCAAATTCTCTGAAACCGCGGCGCACTGACTCGAATTCAGCATTCAACGCGGCATGCCCGTGCAGCAGCATTAGGTTGACTTCCTGGTCGTGATAGCGTTTTTTTATAAACTCCTCAACCCTACTGAACATCTGATTGCTGGTTGCCATCGTCGGTAAGGCGAAGTAGCAGCCTTTTTGCCCAAGAGTCTTTGCCCAACTGTCAGCAAGGTAAATCGCAGCTTCGGTCTTTCCCTCTCCCATAGGGGCTTCGATAATGACGAGGCCGGGATTTTTCAAAACTTGCGCAAGCCTGACTGCTTCAGACTGAAGCGGTCTTATTGTCATCGTTGTGATGAAAGGGAAGATAGTCTCTATACCGGTAAATTTCTGAGGAGGTTGCCAACCAATCCAGCCGAGCTCTTTAAGCGCGCTTTTGGCTTGTTTTTCCGCATAATCAGGGTGTTCTTCAACACTATGATTAATAGTATAGCCGAAAAAATTTTCATTGGAAGCAATCCAGTCGGCCACAGACGTAAGCCCAGCAAGGAACATGAAAAAAGCGGGAGATGGATTGCCAGAGGGCGGCTTTATTGCTTCCAAATCACAGAGATCGACTATCCTGTCATAAAGCATACGCCGAGCTTCCCCCCAGTGTTGATTGCCCAAATGATGTTGAGCATCGAGCATTTCCCCAGAGCGAGGGAACACGCCATGATGCCCTCCGACCGTGGTGGCAACACTTCTAGCCAAACTGCTACCGATACGTTTACCCAGGAGATTTGATAGTACGCAGGCAGTGACTATCCCATGCCCGTAATTAGTGCCTGGAACCGAAAAGCCACGTTTCTGAAGTTCTTGCTTGGTTTCTTCACTTTGGCATTGAAAGCCAGGGGATGCTTTGCCTATATCATGCAGTCCGGCCCAGAAAGGTATCCACGAACGAGCTTCGTCTTCAGTTAATCCAAGTTGGACAGCCATGAAATGCCTCGCCCCGGTATGTAACGAAGTGTCCCAAAGCAATCGAGTAACAGCCGATGTATCGAGCATATGATATAGCAAAGGATAATCGACAGATGTATTCTCTTCTTTTTTATGTTTAGCCCATAGCTTCAACAAAACTTCAATATCAGACATTATCACCCCCGGGTTGTTTCCCTCTGTATATTTGGGCCAATCTTAATGTATATTCTTTGAACTCTTTCCTTAGAGCCTCAGGCTCAAGCACCTCCGCATCGAACCCCCAACTCCTTATCCAGGGAGTAATCTCAAGAAGACTACCTACCCATAGTGTCATTACGCAGCCACCATCGGGCGTATCAACTATAGTTTGAGAGGGGTGCCATGTGGATTCCTTCACGCGCCGGGTTACGCGAGGCGAAAATCGCACCTTGAGTTCAAAGCCCTCACCCCAGATGATCCCCCAACTGGAAGACAATAACTTCCCCATATCAAAGCCTGATGGAATTTCAAAACTAGTCTCCAAAAGCTCAACCCTTTTGATGCGATTAAGCTTGAAAGTAATGATACCTTCCTTCCCCTCTCTGACAGCATGTCCGACTACATACATTGAGTACCCGACTCCGGTCATCTCCACAAAGTAGGGTTCCAGCAACCACTCTTTCGTCTGTTCACTCCCCAAAGAGAGGTAATGAATCTTCATCTGACGCTGGGTTGTCCAGGCGATAGCTACAGCTTCAAAGGCCCTAAGGAATTCGGGGGTGGACTTCTTCCCTTCAATAGTCTCAATCCCCGGCTTCAAACGCTCTGCCAGTGGAGACGGCAGGATGTCTGCCATCTTGGCTAGGGCCTGCTGCATGTGGGGATTATTCTCGTCGGTCTGACGCAGTGCCAATCGTGAAGCTAGAAATAGTGCCATTGCCTCATATAATGAGAGGAATACGGGAGGCAAAGTATAACCGCCGAGAATACCATAACGCTTACCATCTTGTGTTATGGGCACATTAAGCTCGCTTTGCAAGGCCAGCAAATCACGCTGGATAGTCCGGAGGCAAACACCGCATAATCTGGCTAATTCCCGGCTGGTCAGCCCCTTTGGATTTTTATGGAGCGTGTGCTGAAGCTGTGTTAAACGAATCGCTCGAGGGATGCTTGTCTCGTGTTTCAATATGTCCTCCAACAGATTCACGTTGTGGCCACATTATAGCACCGACTGGCGACAATGCGAGTCGCTTAAAAGGGAAATTTTCCACATCATGCGCTGCTATCCTGAAATCTATGAGTAAGGTTCAAATACACATTTAAGGGATTGAACAAAACGTCAGAAAGTGACCGCCTTTCACCCATTCCCTTTTAAACAAACCACATAATTCCGGATTGGTTTTTGATAAAATCGTGGCCTTTAGGTTAATCCATACCCTTTCACAAAGCCTGGCCCAGATTAAGCCTTCGTTTTTGCGATTCGTTCAGTCCAATACATATGCTATCATCAGGCGCGCCACAATCAAAATCTAGGCGTTTTAGATGTGTAGTAGGGGAAAGGTATCGGGATGGGTCACGCTCAAACCGAAGCTAGAAAAAAGCTAACAAAAAGCTAATGAACTGAATAAGACGGAATGTAACAGGGTGATATTCTACGCATAAAACAGTGTTCAGGCGATCGATACAAACGTTCTAGTTTGAACGTAAAATGACCTGTTAGGACACCTGGTGACAGATTTCAAGACCGCCTCCTTAGACCACTCGGACACCCCTCCTAAACTCGTGTAAAATCTTAAACCTTAACTCTTTACCCGTTTAATCCTGAATACCACCGGGTTTTCGGCGTCGGGGCAGGCGACGGTGGTTGTATCTGGGTCCTCCTCCCAGGGGAAACTGCCCCCGAAGGCCAGCGTCTGGGTGAAGGGGAACAGGGTATAGAGAGCATATAGGCAGATGCCCGCTGGCGCGTGCTCGCCCGTTATTTCCCACTGGTCGCCCACCCTATGGCCGGCGGAGCAGGTGCCCTTCTGGGATATAACCTCTATTATAACCTTCTGCTGTTCCATCAGTGTCTATTATACAGGGGGTATGTTACCTTCTGCTACCGTGCCATAGCCTGGTAATACTCGTTCATCACTCGTGCTATGGGGCGCGCCTCACCCATAATCCCCCCCAGCCGCACTATGGCCTCTTTGGGGTCTATATTGTTCTCCCTGGCGCAGGTCATAACGGCGTCCACGGCCTGGGATTTTACAAAGGGCAGCAACACGAAGGCATAGCCGTAGCCCTTGAAAAGGGTTTCTTTATCCACGCTGTAAGCCTCTTGGAGCTTAACCACGTCCGTAAAGTACCGCTGAACACCTTCCCCGACGGTGATGAACAGCTTAGGGAAGCGGAGATGCAGTATTATGGAGGCGTTTTCCGCCCCGCACGCCGCCGTCATGGCATCGTATATGTGGCTTATGGCCTGGCCGGCGCAGTAGACGCCGTAGTCGCCCTTGTCCTCTACCTTCAGCATGCCGTGCCGTTCCAGCACCACCGGCTCCACGCAGTCGCCAAGCTTGGCTATATCGTCCTTAAACACCTGCTCTATCTTCGCTTTATCCGCCTTGTCCTCCTCCCCCCACCGCGATAGGTAGTCCAGGCATATGTCCAGGTTCTCGCCCAGGTCGCCGTGCGCCCAGTCCAGCCTTGTCACGGCGCAGGAGTAGTCCGCGTTCTCCTGGGGGCCGTCCTTGCTCTCGGCGTATTGAGCCGCTCCTCGGGCCAATTCCGTCCAGTGCATCATCTCCTCCTTTAAGCTATGGTGTCCGTGCCCATGAAGTCCCTGAGTGCCTCGGGGACGGTTATGGATCCGTCTTCGTTCTGGTAGTTCTCTATAACGCTTATCATTATGCGGGGTAGTGCCAACCCTGAACCGTTCATTGTATGTACGAAGCGGGGCTTCTCCTCCGGGGAGGGGCGGTAGCGTATGTTGGCGCGGCGCGCCTGGAAGTCGGTGCAGTTGGAGCAGGAGGATATTTCCAGCCACTCCTCGCACCCCGGTGCCCATGTCTCTATGTCGTAGGACTTAGTGGAGGCAAAGCTCAGGTCGGCGGTGCAGAGCTTCAGTATGTGGTATGGAAGCCCCAGGCGCTTACAGACGTTCTCGGCGTCGTTTAGGAGGCCGGCTAGCTCCTCGCTGGAGGTCTCCGGCGTGGTGAACTTGTAAAGCTCTACTTTATCAAACTGGTGGCCGCGCTTTATGCCCCGTGTGTCCTTGCCCGCCGACATCTTCTCCTTGCGGAAGCAGGCGGTATAGGCGGCGTAGCGTATAGGGAGTTTGCCCGGCGGTATAATCTCGTCGCGGTGCATGTTTGTAAGCGGCACCTCGGCGGTGGGGACAAACCACATATCGTCGGTGTCGTCATGGTACAGGTTGTCGGCGAACTTAGGCAGGTTGCTGGAGCCGACCATGGCCTCTCGCTTAACCATATAGGGAGGGTATACCTCGCTATATCCGTGCTCTTTGGTATGAAGGTCCAGCATAAAGGCGATCAGGGCGCGCTGCAGCCTGGCGCCGGCGCCTTTAAGCACGTAGAAGCGGGTGCCGGAGAGCTTGACGCCGCGGTCAAAGTCTATGATGCCCAAGCTTTCACCCAGCTCCCAGTGGGTCTTTGGCTTGAAGCCGAAGGTCTTCGGCTCTCCCCAGGTGCGCTCCACCACATTGTCCTCCTCCCCCCCGCCTAGGGGGACGTCAGACTGGGGCATGTTTGGCACCTCTAAAAGGAGCGCCTTCAGGCGCTCGTCCAGGCCCCTCACGGTCTCTTCCATGGATTTTATATCCTCGCGGAGCCTGCGTCCGGCCTCTATAGCCTTCTCGTCCGCCCCTGCCGCCTTGGCGGCCTGCTTCTTCTGGCTTCTTAAGGCCTCCAATTCTAAGAGCTTGGCGCGGCGATCCTTGTCCAGGGACAGTATCTCGTCTATGGGAGAGTCGTCGTGGCGGTCTTTTACGGCCTTCTTCACCAGGTCTTCGTTTTCGCGGATAAACTTAATATCAAGCATTATAATTTTCCCTTATTTAGGCGGTTGCCAGTCCCTCTTTGCAATCTAAGGTCACGCGCTAAGTCGGCGATCTTGCCCTTGTGCCCGAAGCACTCCTCGCAATGGAGGCCGCAGTAGGCGACTGAATCCCTGTTGTCAGCCATAGCTTATTACCTTCCCCTTTAAGTCTAATTCCCTTCAAAAGGAGATGGTTTTAGCTATTCTAAAACCCCTTACAGGCTCAATCCTTCTCTTTAAGCTGGGGGAACAGTATCACCTGGCGGATTGACTGCTGCCCAGTTAAGAGCATCACCAGGCGATCTATGCCCACCCCCAGCCCCCCGGTGGGGGGCATGCCGTACTCTAGCGCCGCCAGGTAGTCTTCGTCTATGCTCCAGTGCTCGGCTTCGGCGCCCTTACGGCCCTTCATCTGCTCTTCAAAGCGCTCCTTTTGCTCCTGGGGGTCGTTAAGCTCGGAGAAGGCGTTGGCTATCTCCATGCCGCCGGCGAAGGCTTCAAAGCGCTCCACCGTGCCGTCGTCGTCGGGCTTGGTCTTGGCCAGGGGCGACATCTCACGGGGATAGTCCATCAGTATAGTCGGCTGTATCAATTTGGGCTCCACATACGTGGAGATGAGGTCGTCTATAAGCCGCCCCCGGTCCTTATGAGGGTCAATGCCGGGGTCCTTCTTCTTCATCTCTGCTCTTAAAGACTCGGCGTCGGGGTAGGCGGCGTAGTCTATGCCGCTTTCGTCTATTACTCCCTGGCGCAGATCAAGCCTCCGCCAAGGGGTCTTGAAGTCTATTGTGTGTTCGCCGAATGAGACCTTGGTTGTTCCCATAACCTCTCGACAGACCTCGGCGGTCATCTCCTCCAGAGTGGCCATAACGTCCTTATAGTCGGCGTAGGCCTGGTAGCACTCCAGCATGGTGAACTCCGGGTTGTGTTTTGTGGAGAGCCCCTCGTTGCGGAAGGTGCGGCCCAGCTCGTAGACCCTGTCGAAGCCGCCCACTATCAGGCGCTTCAGGTGAAGCTCCAGGGCGATGCGGAGGTACAGGTCTCTATCCAAAGCGTGGTGGTAGGTGGTGAAGGGCTGCGCCAGCGCTCCCCCCGCCGCCGGCTGTAGCACAGGCGTCTCCACCTCTATGAATTCCCGCTGGTTCAAGTACTGGCGTATGCCGGCGATTATGCGGCTGCGGGTTTGGAAAATCTCCTTGGTCTCAGCGTTGGCTATCAGGTCCAGGTAGCGCTGGCGGTAGCGCGTGTCCACGTCCGCCAGGCCGTGCCACTTCTCCGGCAGGGGCTTAATAGACTTGGCCAGCAGGTTGAGGTTTGCCGCCTCCACGGTGGGCTCGCCGCTCCTGGTGCGGATGAGCTTCCCGCTCACCCCCACGAAGTCGCCGATGTCCATTTCTTTTAAAAGCGCCGCGGCGTCTTCGTCCAGGCGCTTGTGCTGGAAGAGGATTTGTATCTTGCCCTCGCCGTCGCGCAGGTCGGCGAAGCTTATCTTGCCCATGGAGCGGTAGGCGGTTATCCTGCCCGCCACGCTTACCTCACCGCTCCCATTCCCCTCAAGCTCGGCCACCGCCTCCTGGGTTGAGTGGCTGCGAGGGTAGGAATGGGGGTATGGGTCCACGCCGCGCTCCTTTAGCCTGGCGAGCTTATCCCTGCGGTTATCCTCTATGCTCTCTAATCTGGAAGACATTTACTGACTTAACTAGGGTGGGTATTCCCTTAAAATCCCTTGGAGTAATTATAGGTTACCTTCGCGGCGTAGTAAAGGCGTCCTTGCGGCCTACTTTCAGGCTGTCCTGCCAGGTAGCGGACTTTACCTCCCTCTCCAGGAGGTGGCTTATGTAAGCCCGCATTACCATCTCCAACTTGCGAGAGAGCCCGGGGTCTATCTTTAAGCGGGACGAGGTCTGGTAGTCGTATTTCTGGAGGAATCGGAGCACCTTTAGGGCGTTCACTGATAGGGGCATGCTGGCCTCGCCCTCGCTGCCGCAGTCGGGGCAGAGCACACCGCCCGCGTGCGGCGAGAACTTGTTGGTCACCGGTTTTAAGGGCTGGTGGCAGGTCAAGCAGAGCCGCAGTTGAGGGCGATAGCCCACTGCGGCGAGCAGGTGAAGCTCGTAGTAGCGCAGCACCAGCTCGTTCTTCTCCCCCAGGCTCAGACGATGTAAGGTGTCCGTAAGAAGCCTGAACAGGGGCAGATTCTCTATGTGGTCGGCGGTGAACTGCTCTATCAGCTCGCAGGCGTATAGCGCCTGGGAGGTCATTTCCAGGTTCTCTTTCAGGGGCAGGAATCCGTTTATGGTCTGGCTGCCGGTTATCACGTCCAGGTGGCCCCTCCCCCGCGCCAGCGATATTTTGCTGTGGGTGAGTAGTTCAAGGTGTCCCGCTAGCTTGGAACGGGGGCGTCTAACCCCCTTGGCCACCGCCTGTATCTTGCCCAGGTTCGGGGTATAGAGGGTAAGTATGCGGTCAGCCTCTTTAAGCTTGGTCTTCCTTATGACTACCGCTTCCGTCTGGTAGTTCCTCGGCTGGGACATCCCTTTTATCCAGTGCCTTTCTCATGACTGGTTTCATCATGTGCTCTGTACACCGTGCCATAAGGTCCAGGAAGGGGTTTATGCGCGCTTCCACATAGTACTTCTTGTGCATGTCCAATAGCCCCCTGTCCCGGAAGTAATCATAGTCGGCGGGGTAGTAGTACCTCTCCAGTATGGAGTGATACCTCATAAAGCGGAAGTGCAGTAGCCCCGTGAGACCGGGGGTGGGTCTTGGGGTCTTTTTAAGCGCCTTATAGAATTTACTGGCGGTGGAGTCTATGCTGCTCTCCAGCTTGTAGACCTCCTTCTGGGCCAGGGGGTAGGGTGGCGTCCATGCCAATAGCTTGCCCGCCACGCGTGCCTCCAGCCCGCTGGCAAATCGGGCCAGGTAGTCAGCGGTGTCTTTGTGCCCCCCCCCGCCGCTGGTAACCACTACTAACACAGGCTTGCCGAAGAACTGGGGGCGGTGTGCGAGGTATGCGAAGCGGTCTAAGAAGTTCTTCATAAGGGCGGTAACGTTCCAGGCGTATACGGGGCTTGCCAAAACCAGGCCGTCCGCTTGAAGCATCTTCTCCAAGATAGCGTCCCTATCGTCGTCCAGGGGGCAGAGACTCTCGCCCTTGGTTACGCAGTTGAAGCAGCCGCGGCAGTCCTCAAGGAGGGCCTCGGCGAGGAACAGGTACTCAAAATCTACCTCCCCTTGTCCCTTCATCTCCTCCTCGACCCGTTTCACCACCTTATAGGTGTTACCATGTTTAAGGGGGCTTCCCATTATGGCCAGCACCTTCATCTGTACCACCTCACTGGGGGTTGGGGAGATATTTACGTGAACCTGCCGTCGTCCCTGGTCCTGTCGAGGTTGTGTATCCTATTCTTAAGCCAGCCTATTTTATCAGTGTCTCTTTTGTCAAATTTAGGCACGTAGGGCTTTATATCCAATAGCGGCGTGCCGTCTATGATATCCACGCCCTTTATATGAAGCAGGTTGTCCTCCACGGCTGTGAGGCGCACTATGGAGATGCCGATGGGGTTGGGCCTGCGGGGGCTTCTCGTGGCAAACACACCGCGCCTCTCGTCGTCCATGTAGGGCACGACCTCAAGGCTCACCCCCCGTGAGAGGTGGAAGTGGCATACCAGTATCAAGTGGGAGAAGCCGTCCACGTCCTTTAAGCCACGGGCGTACTGGGGAAAAACCTCCACCGTGCCGGCGGCCACCTTGGCGGCTGCTGCCTGTATGGGTGCGCCCTTGGTCTCCTTGAAGGGGGAGTGTATTATGCCGATTGGGGTGTAGGTTATCTCGTCCAAGCGATTGCTCCTCAAAGCTCCTGCCTGCCCTGGAGGGCGCGGGTTAGGGTTACGTCGTCGGCGTATTCCAGCTCGGTGCCGAAGGGAAGTCCCCTGGCGAGCCTGGTCACCCGTATGCCCAGGGGGGTGATGAGCTTATTTAGGTAGAGCGCGGTCTGTTCCCCTTCCAGGTTGGTGTTTGTGGCCAGGATAACCTCCTCCACCCCACCGCCGTCCAGGCGGCGCATAAGCTCGTTTATCCTTATATCATCGGCTCTCACCCCCTCGGTGGGGGAGAGGGCGCCGTGGAGCACGTGATAAAGCCCCTTGTAGGCACCGGTGTGCTCTATGGCCAGTATGTCCTGCGGCTGTTCCACTATACAGATGTGGCTGCGGTCGCGCTGGGCGTTTATGCAAATGCGGCAGGGATCGGACTCGGTTACGTTGAAACACTCCGAGCACAGCCTGGTGCGCCACTTCACCGAGGCGATGGCATCGGCCAGGGAGGCGGTAGCCTCGTTGGAGGCGCGCAGTATGTGATAGGCGATCCTCTGGGCGCTCTTAGGCCCTATGCCGGGGAGTTTGTTCAGCTCCTCTATAAGGCGGGATACGGCGTCATTGGAGGGCGTGTTGAAATCGCTCAAAAAGACCCCCTTTTAAAACAGGCCGGGGATCTTGAAACCGCCGGTGAGGCTCTTAAGATGCTTGGAGGACACTTTTTGGGATCGGGCGGTGGCGTCGGCTACCGCCTTCAGCACCAGCTCCTCCAGCTTCTCAGGCTTCTGGGGGTCTATGACCTTGGGTGATATCTCCACTGACCTTATCTTCTGCTGCCCATCCATGACCACCTTCACCGCCCCTCTGCCGGCATTGCCCTCTACAAGGGTATCGCCCAGTTCCTTTTGCGCCTTGTCCAGCCGGGCTTTCAACTCTTTGGCCTGGTTTATCATTGATGGGTTCATTTTTCCTCCACGTCTATGATTTGGGCGCCCATTTTGAGCGCTGCCTTGACTAAGTGGTCGTTCTTAGCCTCAAAGGTGCAGCGTACCTGGCAGGCATGTCCCAAGGAGTGAGCCAGCACCTTCTCCGCTATTTTCTTGTTATCGGGCTTCTCTATCTGATCCTTGTGATAGGCGTATCTGAAGGCTAGCACCACTGTATCGCCCTCTATGGCTATTGGTTTCACCCCCGCGCTCCTTAAGATGGCGATGGTGGGCGTCCTCCTGGTCTCCTCCGGGGCGTTCTCCATAACCTGCCGCCAGTTCCGCTGGAGTTGTTCTATCTCGCCTCCCCCTTCCAGGGGCTTGACCTCCTCTTCGGGGGGATTGGCGGCAGCCGCCTTCTTTGCGGGCTCAGCGGGCTGGGGGGGTGGTGCCTGCTCGGCCTGACGCACGGCGTCATCGCGCGTCTTGCCCGCCTTTGCTGGTGGAGCAGCCTTGGCCTGGGGCGGAGCCGGCGCCGCCTGGGGAGGTTGGGGTGGAATGGGCTTGGCCGAGGCCTCCCCCGCTGCCAGATCCACCAGCACCAGTTCCAGGGGCAGGGTGGAGTAGTTGTCCAGGGTCAGGTCCACCTGGCTCAGGGCCTTGAGCGCCTGTGTTACCCGTCCCAGCGTGGTGTCGTCCGCCAGGGACTTAAGCTCAGCGATGTCCTCCGCGGTGAGGTCCACGGCCTCCTCGGAGCCGGTCTTTATGAGCAAAAGTGCCCTCATGTATTCCACCAGCTCGCGGTTGAACTGCCGTAGGTCAACGCCGTCGCTATCCACGCCGTTTATCGTCTTTATGCCCTGGGAGGCGTCCCCGCTTATTATAAGCCGGGCTATCTCCTTAACACGCTCGTCTCCTGATATGCCCAGCATCTCCTGCACCTGCTTCAGGTCTACCTTGGCGCCGTAGTAGGTGGCCAGTTGTTCCAGGAGGTTCTCGGCGTCACGCAGGCTTCCGCCAGCGCCCCTTGCTATTAGGTCCAGTGCCTCCGGGCCTATATCTATATCCTCCTCGGCGCATATCTTGGCAAGCTTGAGGGCGATGTCTTTGCCTAATATGCGGCGGAAGTCAAACCGCTGGCAGCGCGATATGATTGTGGGCAGCACCTTGTGGGACTCGGTGGTGGCCAATATGAAGATAACGTGCTGTGGCGGCTCCTCAAGCGTTTTAAGCAGGGCGTTGGAGGCGCTGGTGCTTAACATATGCACCTCGTCTATGATGTAGACCTTAAGCCGGGCCTCGCTGGGGGAGTAGGCCGCCCTTTCGCGAAGGACACGGATGTTGTCCACGCCGGTGTTGCTGGCGGCGTCTATCTCTATCACGTCCAGGGAGCGCCCCTCAGTTATAGCCTGGCACATAGCGCACTGGTTGCAGGGCTCTCCTTTGCCGTCCGCCAGGCAGTTCACCGCCTTGGCCAGTATACGCCCCGTGGTGGTCTTGCCCGTCCCTCTAGGGCCGCAGAAGAGGTAGGCGTGAGATACTCGCTCTGCCGCCAGGGCGTTGAGGAGGGTCTTAGTCACCTGCTCCTGGCCGATCACATCGGCCAGGGTCTGGGGGCGCCACTTACGATAGAATGCTTTAGAAGCCATAGTTACAGCCCCTATTATACTCTAATATCCCGGCTCTTCCAAAGCGGCTGCAGTCGTAAAAAAGGGGGAAGCAAAATAAAAAGGGCGCTTTGTAAGCGCCCTTTTGTTTGTGACTTTAATGCCCTTTACAGCAGGGTGGGTATGTCCTTGGAGGCGTCCTCTATCTCTTTAAGCTTGTCCTGTATATCCGCCCGACGTTCCTGGGTGGCGGGGATTAGGAGGGTTGACTTCTCATAATAGTGCATCACCCTCTCCACGGTGTCCAACTCGGAGAGTATTACGGTCACGTCCAGCTTGCCCCTCTTCCTGGGGTAGTCACCGCTCCTTATTACGGCCTTGGGGGCCAAGTCGCGCAGGTGGTCGGCGAGCTCCTTCATCATCTCCATGTTGGTCTCTTTAGACGGCGCTGTAATCAGGTACATGGCCCTGTTGGCATCATGCGGGTTGCACTTCAGGGAGAGCTCGCTGATCGCCTCGTCCATGGCCTGCATGCCCTGGGAGGTCTCTGTGCCCTTCTCGCGGAAGTGCTGCTTGCGCTTCATCTTGAAGGGGGAGTCGAACATAGAGAGCTCTTTCTGACCGTAGCCTATAACCGTCCAGCCGGATAGCGTCTGGATTATGTCGCCGGCGTCCACCGTCTTGGCGCCGATGTGCTTCTGCTTCTTTTCCTCACCGGCGCAGAGCAGGTTATAGAAGGGCTCCGCGATGAGGCCGTTTATCTGGCTCAGGTTGTTTCTTAAGGTGTTGTCTTTGCGTATGTAGCGCTGGTTGTCCACCAGAACCACGGCGTCGGCCACTGCGGCGGTGGACTTTAAGCAGGTGGCGGTGTTGTAGACAGTTCTTTCCTCGTTCTGCTCCTCGTGCTCAAAGGGAAGCACTATGACGGCGTATACAGGCTTCTCGCCGTAGCGCTCTTTTATAAGCTGCGTCATCACGGGGATGGAGCCGGAGCCGGTGCCGCCTCCGGAGCTGGCTATTAGCATGAAGGCGTCCGATTCGTAGAGGTGGGGGGTGGTCCTTATAGCGTCTATAATCTTGTCGCTGTCACCCTTGGCTATCTCGGCGCCTAACTCGTTTATCTTGCCCACACCATGTCCGCCGGTCTTACGGCCCCCTACCAGTATGCGATGTCGGTAGTCGGGTTTTATGGATGAGAGTCCGCTTAGATCGGCGGCGTCCGTGTTTACGGCGAAGGCCCCGGTGATTATCTCTATACCCCTGTATGAGCGTGCCCTCTTATTGAGGCGGGCCAGTTCGTCGGCGATCCTGCCGCCACATTGCCCAAATCCTAACACTACTAGTTTCATTATTCACTCCGTTGCGGTGGTTTTCATATGCCACTTGAGAGCCATTGTAGCCTTATTCCCTCCACGCTGTCAATTTTGCCCTTGTGGGTGAAGTGTCGGTGTATATGGACTTATCCGAGCTTGTATGTTATATATTGCGATATATTGTAAAACCAAGCGGCCTAGTATATATTTACAGTTGGGGGTTTAGCCTCAAGAGACGTATAAGATTATGGTAACCGATATGGACCCTGGCACCGGGGCGGTAGAAAAGGCGGTAGCACGCGCCGAGATACTGAGCAAGTCGGTTCGTGAGGCTACTGAGACCACCATCAGTGTCTGTCGTGAGGCTATTGCCAGGGCTGAGGAGATAAGTGGCCAGGCCGAAGAGGCCGCCGAGGCAGCGACTAAGGTTGCCGAGGAGGCGCGGGCCAAGGCCGAGAAGGTCTGCCGTGAGACCAGGGAGAATTCCCAGGTATCCATACGGGTATCCGGGGAGGTCATAGGCAGGGCAGAGGAGACCATAAGGGTGGCTAACGAGGCCTTGGCCGAGTTGACCAAGACATATGAGAGCGCGGTCGCCCGTGCCCATAAGACGGTGAAAGATGCCGCGGCGGAGGCCTCCAAGTCCATGGAGAGTACCAAGAAGGAGCTTCAAGAGACGGAGGCGACGGGGCAAGTGGCTAAGGAGACAGCTCTGGAGGCGGCTCGGGTATCCAAGGAAGCCCTGGCGCAGGCCAAGGAGATAAGCAAGACCTCCAAGAGTAATGCCGACGAGGCGCTTAAGTCCTCCCGCAAGGCGGTGGATACGGCGGATAAGCTGAGCAAGAATCTAAAGGACACCACGGATAAGTCCAGGGACTCCTTTGATCAGGCGACAGCCAAGGCGGAGGAGGTGGCTAAGTGGGCTAAAGAGACCCTGGAGGTCTCCCAAGACAACTTTAAGCAGACTACCAAGGAGCTAGAGGCGCTGCGTAAGGAGGCCGAGGAGACAGTGGCTGCCGTGAATCGCATCTCCAAGGAGGCAGTGGCCACTGTTAAGGCGCTTAACGAGGAGATTCAGAAGAGCGCTCAGGAAACGCTGCGGCTTTCCCAGCATGCGGTTATCCTGGCCGAAGGGAAGAGTAAGGAGCTTAAAGAGGCTGCCTCCGAGACGCGGAGGGTGTCACTTAAGGCTAAGGCCGTGGCCAAGGAAGAACCTGCCGTTGAGCCCGTGGC
>CAZVIZ010000004.1:0-50951 GCA_964627215.1 uncultured Dehalococcoidales bacterium | reverse complement strand
TGTCACTTAAGGCTAAGGCCGTGGCCAAGGAAGAACCTGCCGTTGAGCCCGTGGCCAAGGAAGAACCTGCCGTTGAGCCCGTGGCCGAGGAAAAGCCTGCCGTTGAGCCCGTGGCTGAGGTAGAACCTGCCGTTGAGGCCGTGGCCGAGGAAGAGCCTGCCGTTGAGGCCGTGGCCGAGGAAAAGCCTGTTGTTGAGGCTGTGGCCGAGGAAGAGCCTGCCGTTGAGCCCGTGGCTGAGGTAGAAGAGGCTGTGGATGAGGAGGCAGTAGAGTTGAGGGCGGCGGTTGAGGAGGAAGAGGATCAGGATAAGGCCGCAGCCGTTTGGAAGAAGGCGGACAAGGCCGAGAAGATGGAACGTGTCCTGGGTGCGGCGATAGGTCAGGATAGGGCGAAGAGCAGGGTCGTTAAGAAGAATGTTGACGAGCGCTTAAATGCGCTCACCAAGATGTATGCCGCCAATAGGGCCAAACGGGCCCAGGAGGAGATTGAGGAGGCACAGGAGGAGAGGACGGACAAGGACGACAAGAAAGTGGATAAGAAGTAACCCGTTGCGCAGGGGAACTGCGGGCGTGGATTTATAAAACTAGAATCCTAATTTAAGGGGGAGTTCTGTAATGGTTCAAAAGGATCAGACGACAAAGGGCGGTGAGCAGGAGGCCAAAGCGGCTCCGGCGGCACAGCCTATGGGTGCGGTCGTGCCCTCTCTGACCGACATTTTAGAGCGGGCGGAGCAGGCCTATTCCGCCTATATGGATGCCCAGAAAGAGGTGGCTAAGGCCTATCGTCAGAGCGAGCTTGAGGCTGAGAAGTTCTATAAGGAGGCCGAGGCGCAGGCTAAGAGCAGCCGCGACGGCTCCATGAAACAGGCGGGCAAGACGCGCAACAGTGCCATAGCCAAGGCGGTGGAGAGCCGCGACGCTTCCATAGATGCGGCCACGAAGACCCGCGATGACGCCGTGCGTCAGGCCGAGCAGGCCTATAAGAGGTCTCTGGAGCGCGCCGAGCAGGTGTACAGGGATTCCGAGCAGCGGGCGCACGCGGCCTACGATTCATCCAGCACAGAGGCCATTCACGGCTTTGAGCAGACGGTATCCCGTGCCTGGAAGAGGCGCGAAGAGGTAATCCAGCAGGCGTGGAGAATCTACACGAAGGAAGCTAAGGAAGCTAAGGAAGTGGAGAAGTAATACGCCGTCTTTAAAGACGGCAAGCTATGCTGATCAGCTGAAAATAAACGAAGCGTTAAAGTAGCAGGGGGATGTCCTTGAAGGCTTGTTCCACGTCCCTCTGCTCTATTTCTATGCCCCCTCTCTTGTGGCGGATGGTGGTGATTATATCTATGGTTTGGGTGAAGTATTCCACTATCTTTTTGACATTGCTCAACTCTGAAAGGATCACGGTTACGTCCAGGTGGTTCTTCTCCCTGGGATAATCGCCGGTGCGGATGATGGCCTGGGGGGCTATGCGCTTTAGGTGTGAACCGATGTCCTTTACCAGGTTCATGTCTATTTCCTGGGGTGGGGCGGAGATGAGGTATAGGCCTCTTCCTGCTTCCTGGGAGGAGCACTGGAGAGAAAGCTCACTTAAGGCATTGGTGCTTGCCTGAGAGCCGCGCTGGCTCTCGGCTACCTTCTCCCTGAAGTGGAACGACTTCTTGCTACGACCTATGGGAGACCTAGAGTGACCTATAACGCTCCAGCCGGATAGCGTCTGGATTATGTCTCCGGCGTCCAGTACCCTGGAGCCGATGTAGTCCGGGTTCTTTTCCTCGCCGGCACAGAGCAAGTTGTAGAAAGGCTCCGCGATTAAGCGGTTTATCTGTTCCAAGTTGCTCTTTAGGGAGTTATTCTTGCTGATGTAGCGCTGGTTATCCACCACGAACACGGCGTCAGCCACCAGGTAGCAGGACTTCAGGCAAGTGGCCGAGTTGTATATGCTTCGTTCCTCTATCTCCTCCTCATGCTGGAAGGGAAGGACCACCAGGTTGTATATCGGCTTCTCTACGAAGCGCTCCTTGAGCGCCTGGGTTATGGTTGCCACCGCGCCGGAACCGGTGCCGCCGGCGGCGCCGGCGATTAGCATGAAGGCATCGGTCTCAGCCAGCAAATCGGTGGACCTCACCGCGTCTACTATCTTGTCGCTGTCGTCCTTGGCTACCTCGGCGCCTAGCTCGTTTATCTTGCCCACGCCATGGCCGCCGGTTTTCTGGCCGCCGATGAGTACTCTGTGGTGGCAGTCGGGCTTTATAGTGCTGAGGCCGGACAGATCAGCTATATCCGTGTTTACGGCATAGGCGCCGGTGAGTATGTTGAGCTTGCGCTGCGAGCGCGCTGCCATACCCAGACGAGCGAACTCGTCGGCGATGCGACCCCCGCACTGTCCCAGACCTATGGCCAGTAGTTTCACTCTATGCTCTTGCTACCCTTTAGTTTCTTCAGATTTCCAGCGAGGGCAGGTTCTTGCCCGTTTCCTGGAGTGCTTTTATCTTCTCTTCCGCCTCTTTGTCTATGGCCTCCCGTTTCTGGACCAGCTCCTCCGCTTGGCGGTAGATCCTCTCCACGCGGGGCACCGAGGTCAGCTTGGAGGCGATTACGGTCATGGATATCTCTTTGCTGCGTCGTGGGTAGTCCCCCATCCTCACCACGGACTTGGGCGACTTCTCCTGCAAGGCGGAGAATATCTCCTCCACTATGCTCAAGGTTATCACGTCCTTGGGCGCGGTGATTAGGGACAATATCTTCCTGGCGTCATCAAGCTCTATCTTCAGGCTCAGGTTGTTTATAGCCTGCTGCAGGGCGCCAGCAGCCGAGCCGCGCTCCTTGACCTCCTCCTGGAAGTGTTCCCGCTTCCAGCGGTAAAAGGCGGACAGCTCTATCTCACCCCTGCCGATGGTGGAGATGCCTTCTAGGGACTCCTTGATGTCTCCGGCGTCAACCACCTTGCTGCCTACATATTTCTGCTTGGCCTCCTCGCCGGCGCAGAACAGGTCGTAGAAGTTCTTCACCATGTCGCGGTTCATACCCCTGAAATTCTGTGCCAGGCTGGTGTTGGCCCTGCCGTAGCGCTCGTTGTCTAGGATAAACACAGCGTCCGCGTAGCGGGATACCATCTGTAGGCAGGTGGCGGTGTTGATTACGGCGTACGAGGCCTCGCCCTTCTCTTCATAGGCGAAGGGGAGAACCACTATAGCGTAGACGGGCTTGTCCACCCTGTCCTTTAAGGACTTGACAAGCCAGCCGAGGCTGCCGGAGCCGGTGCCCCCACCGCCGCTGGCTACTGCTATGACGCCGTCGCATTCGTGGAACTTATCGGAGCTCAGTATGTTCTCGGTAATTACCGATTGGCTGTCGCGCATAATCCTTGAGGCGGTGACGTTTATCTTGCCCACCCCGTGTCCCAGGGTCTTCAACGAGCCGATGACGATGCGATGCCTTCTGTCCTTGGGAATGAACCTCAGCCCTACCAGATCCACCTCGTCGGTGTTAACGGCAAAGGCATCGGTGAGTATCTCTATTCTGCGGTCAAAGAAGGATTTGGCGTAGGCGTTAGTGGCGTAAAACTCGTCTACGATGTTGCAACCACACTGGCCTATCCCTACGGCTACTATCTTCATTCGTCCACCCCGATATCAGGTATAGTGAGGTTATTGTAGACGTTACACCGTGAATATGTCAAATGAGCGTCTTTTTAAGGGCTAAGGAGTCACCTGCCTGTCGCCAAGGCTGCGAGCTTGGCTATATGGCGGCTGTGTGGCCCCCGTTCGCTGTGGCTTAGAGGCCCTTTTTCGCCACCAGAGCGGCGAGGTCAGCCATACGGCAGCTGTAGCCCCATTCGTTATCGTACCAGGAGATGACCTTGGCCATCCTTGAGCCTATGACCATTGTGCTCAATGAATCCACGATGGAGCTTGACGGGTTGCCCTTGAAATCTATGCTTACCAGGGGCTCGCGGCAGTATTCCAGTATGCCTTTTAGCTCACCCTCGGCGGCCTGTTCCAGCGCTCGGTTCACTGCCTCGGCGTCGGTGTCCTTGGCCAGCCGGGCCACGAAGTCCACCACGGAAACGGTGGAGGTGGGCACACGGAAGGCGAGGCCGTGCATCTTGCCTTCAAGTGAGGGCAGCACCTTGGTCACCGCCTTGGCGGCTCCGGTGGTGGTGGGTATTATGCTCACCGCGGCGGCACGGGCGCGGCGGAGGTCCTTGTGCGCTTTGTCCAGTATCTGCTGGTCGTTGGTGTAGGAGTGTATGGTGCTCATCAGGCCATGCTCTATGCCGAAGCTTTGTTCCAGCACCTTTGCCACCGGGGCTATGCAGTTGGTGGTGCAAGAGGCATTGGAGATTATCATGTGTTTGGCGGGGTCGTAGGCTTCATGGTTAACCCCCAGGACTATGGTTATGTCTTCGTTCTTGGCCGGCGCCGAGATGAGCACCTTCTTCACGGATCCCTTTAGATGCGCTCTAGCTTTGAGAGCGTCGGTGAACTGGCCCGTGGACTCTATCACTATGTCCACGTTTTCTTTATCCCAGGGGATATCGGCGGGGGCGGCGTGGGTTAGCACCTTGACCCTGTGCTCGCCCACCGTCATGGCGTCCCCCTGCGCTTCTACCTCTTGCGGGTAGCGGCCGTATGTGCTGTCCCACTTGAGGAGGTGAGCATAGGTAGTGGCTTCACGGCGTCCGTTTATGGCCACCACTTGTAGCTTATCGCCGTGGTTCTGCTCTATGGCCTTGAAGATTAGCCTCCCCGTCCGCCCGAAGCCGTTTATGCCTATTTTGGTTGTCATAATAACTTTACTCCTTTTAAGCGAGGGTTTTCAGTCTCGTTTGCCGTGGCGGAATGCACCCATGCCGGCAAAAACTGCCTCCTTGCCCAGATCGGCCTCTATCTGGAGGAGGCGGTTGTACTTGGCCACCCTCTCTGATCGGCAGGGTGCGCCGGACTTTATCTGGCCGCTGTCCAGCCCCACCGCCAGGTCGGCTATGGTGGTGTCCTCGGTTTCGCCGGAGCGATGGCTTACAACTGCCGTCCACCCTGCCTGCTGGGCGCGGTGCACCGCGGCGATTGTCTCGGTTAGGGTGCCTATCTGGTTGGGCTTTATTAGTATGGAGTTGGACGCCCCGCCCTCTATGCCCTTATTCAAACGCTCCACGTTGGTAACATACAGGTCGTCGCCGACGAGCTGTATCTTATCTCCCAGTCTCTCGGTGATTATGTGCCACCCCTCCCAATCATCCTCGGCCAGCCCGTCCTCTATGCTGATGATGGGATATCGCGACACCCAGTCGGCGTAGTATTCCACCATCTCGGCGCTGGTGAGGGTCTTGCCCTCTATGGCTAAGACGTACTTGCCGTCTTTATAGAACTCACTCGCCGCCGGGTCCAGGGCGATGAAGCAGTCTTGGCCCGGTCTGTATCCCGCCGCCTCTACGGCGGCCAGCACTGCCTCTATGGCCTCCGTGTTGGAGGTAAGGCTGGGGGCGAAACCGCCCTCGTCGCCCACGTTTGTGTTTAAACCCTTATCTTTAAGCACTTTTTTCAGGCTGTGATACACCTCGGCGCCCATACGTATGGCGTCTGCGAAGCTATTGGCGCCCGCTGGCATCACCATGAACTCCTGGAGGTCGATGGATGAGGCGGCGTGTTTGCCGCCGTTCAGGATATTAAGCATGGGCACGGGCAGTCGGTAGCGAGATTCCTCCCCGCCTAGACGGCGGTAGAGAGGCGTGCCCAGCGATGCGGCGGCGGCGTGTGCCACTGCCAGAGATACTCCCAGTATGGCGTTGGCCCCCAGGCGGGACTTCAAGGGTGTGCCGTCCATCTCTATCATGGCCTGGTCAACGGTCACCTGGTCCTTGGCGTGCATGCCGGCCACGACTGGGGCTATCTGTTGGTTAACGTTGTCAGCCGCCTTTAGGACTCCCTTGCCATTGAAGCGCTTCCGGTCCCCGTCCCGTAGCTCAACGGCCTCGTGGGTGCCGGTGCTGGCGCCGGACGGCACCGCCGCTCGCCCCACCGCCCCGTCGGATAGCTTCACCGCAACCTCTAGCGTGGGATTTCCCCTGGAGTCCAGAATCTCCCTGGCGAAGGTCTTATCTATCTGCGGCATATCCATTCCACCTTGAACAAGATTATTCCGCCTTGGCGTGTTCCAGCGCCAGGCTTACGGCCTCGGCGGCGTTGACGGCTCTTATGATGGAACTGTCCTCACTGCCGTTCTTAGATAGCGCCCATGTGCCTAGGCCGATGACAGGTATATCGTTCTCTAGAGCGTAGCTTATCTCAGAGAGGGTGCCGTAGCCCCCGCCCACGGCGATGACGGCCTGGGCGGACTTGACCACGGCCATATTCCTGGCGTATCCCATGCCGGTGACAACGGGTATCTCCACATAGGGGTTGGCGTCACCACGGTTGCTGCCGGGTAGTATGCCCACCGTAAGCCCCCCCGCCGACGTGGCTCCCTTGCATGCTGCCTCCATGGAGCCTCCCAGCCCGCCACAGACCAGCACTGCGCCCCTTGTGGCCAGATCATGCCCCACAGCTTGGGCTAGCTTGGCTTCCTGAGCAGATGGCTGGCTGGCGCCGATGACAGCGATGAACCTGCGCTTGTCCTTGTGCATGGTGACAAGGGGATTATAGCACCTGAGGAGGGGCATTGAAAAGGGTTAGTTGTGGCGGTTCATGGCGGCCTCCAGGCCCTCGGTTAGGAGGGTGCCCACCGCCTGGACTGCCTTGTCCAGGGCTGTGTTTAGGGCGGCCTTCTCGTCCTCGGCAAAGTCGCTCAGGACAAAGCCTATAATGGAGTCTTCATCGGGGGGCGTATTCTGCGTATCGGGTCTGCCGATGCCTATGCGCAGCCTTATGAAGTCCTGGCCGCCGAGGGCGGATATTATGGAGGCCGCTCCCTTATGTCCCCCCGCCCCCCGTCCCTTTTGTATGCGTATGGTGCCGAGGGGTAGGTCCATATCGTCGTGGGCTACTATCAGGTCCTCCGGGGGGACGTTGAGCCGCTTCATTAGCGGCGCTACCGCCTCCCCGCTTGCGTTCATATAGGTCTGCGGTCGGGCCAGTACTACCTCTGTGTCGGCTATGCGGCCGGCGCCTATCCTGGCTTTGGCCTTCTTGGAGTCCAGGCGTATGGAGTGCTCCCTGGCCAGCCGCCTTATAAGCTGAAAGCCGGCGTTGTGGCGGTTTGCGGCGTACTCCCGCCCCGGGTTTCCCAGCCCCACGATTAGTTTCATAGTGCCCTCAATCTTTTGGTGACGTCTCCTTCTAAGTTAACGTGCCCATGCAAAGAGCCGCAAGCCCCAACGGCATCCACTTGAGATGTTTCATTCGCTTTCCCCTTTGCTCTTTTTATCGGAAAGCAGTTTCAGGAACTCCTCCTCGCTAATCCGCTTCACCCCCTGCGCCTCGGCGCGCTTGAGCTTGGAGCCGGGGGACTCGCCCACCACCAGGTAGTCGGTGCGTCCGGTTATGTCCCCCTTGGCGCCGCCGCCCAGCGCCCTGATGCGCTCCTCGGCCTCGTGGCGGGAGAGCCGCGTAAGCCTTCCCGTGATGACGAACTCCACCCCCTTAAGGGGCTGTGCCCCGCCCCCCGCCCCCGTCATATTAACCCCCGTCTTTTCAAGCTTCTCGATTATACGCCTGTTCTCCGCCTCGTGGAAGAAGGCGGTTATGCTGTCGGCTATCTTGGGGCCGATGGATTCTACGCCCTCAAGCTCGCCCTTGTTGGCTTGGGAGAGCCTTTCTATGCTGGGGAATCGGTGCGCCAGTATCTCCGCTGTCTCCGCGCCCACATGGCGTATGCCCAGGGCGAATATGAGCCTTGACAGGGGGCGTTTTTTGCTCTCCTCTATGGCGGCAAAGAGATTCTCGGCGCTCTTCTCCCCCATCCCTTCAAGCCCGATAAGCTTGGCCTTCCTTTCGGAGTTCTCCTCCAGGGAGTAGATGTCGGCAGCGTCGTGGATAAGGCCTTCCTTGAGCAGTGCCGTGCTCTGTGCCTCCCCGATGCCCCTTATATCCATAGCCCCCCTGGAGGCGAAGTGCTTTACGCGCTCCTGGGCCTGTGCCGGGCAGGCGGCGTTGGAGCAGTAGTACATCACCTCTCCCTGGGGCCGGAACACCTCGGCGCCGCACTCGGGGCAGGCGGGACGCCCCTTCTCCTCGCTGTATATCTTCTCAAGCAGGCTGAAATCCCTTGATCCTGCGGCTCGCTTGCCCTTTATTGGCCCCACCACTTCTGGTATCACCTCGCCGGCACGCTGTATGGTCACGGTGTCGCCCTCGCGGATATCCTTGCGGCGGATATCGTCCTCGTTGTGGAGGGCAGCGTGCTTTATGGTGACCCCTCCCACCGCCACTGGCTCCAGGACGGCGTAGGGGTTGAGGGTGCCGGTGCGGCCCACGCTTATCCTTATCTCGTTAAGTCTGGTAGTGGCCTGGACGGCGGGGAACTTGTAGGCCACGGCCCACCTGGGCTGGCGACCTTTGTTGCCCAGTGCTTTCTGTGTATCTATCTGGTTTATCTTCACCACGACTCCGTCAGCCTCATAGGGGAGTTCGCCTCGTCCTTCCTCCCACTCGCGGTAGTATTCTGCCGCCTCTTCTATGGTGCTTAAGAGCCTGTTCCTGGGGTTAATCTTGAAGCCCATGCCTTTCAGGTATTCCATGGTCTCCCAGTGGGTGGGGGGCATGGCCGCCCCCTCGGCATATCCTAATGCGTAGATGTAGATATCCAGGGGGCGCCCCGCCGTTATGCGGGAATCCAGCTGACGCACCGAGCCTGCGGCAGCGTTCCTGGGGTTGGCGAAGAGCGCGAGCCCCGCCTCCCCCCGCTCCCTGTTGAGCTTCTTGAAGCCCTCTTTGGGCAGGAACACCTCTCCCCGTACCTCAAAGCGGGGTGGAGAGTGAGGAGGCACGGAGAGGGGTATGCTGCGTATCGTCCTCAGGTTCTGGGTGATGTCCTCGCCCCTCACGCCGTTGCCCCGGGTGGCGCCGGTCGCGAGCTTTCCATCGACGTAGGTGAGGGCCACCGCCAAACCGTCTATCTTGTGCTCGCATACAAAGTCATATTGGGTGTCGGTTACCAGCTTCTCTATTCGCTTCGCCCAGGCCTTAAACTCTTCATCGGAAAAGGCGTTTCCCAAAGAGAGCAGGGGATAGGGGTGCTCCACCACCCCGAACCCCTCCGCCGGTGCGGCGCCGACCCGCTGGGTGGGGGAATGGGGGGTTACCAGCTCGGGGTACTCCGCCTCCATCTCTTCAAGCTCCCTCATAAGGGTGTCGTATTCAGCGTCGCTTATCTCAGGGCTGTCTAAGACGTAGTAGCGGCGGTTGTGGTAGTCTATCTTATCCCTGAGTTCTTTGATGCGCCCTTTGGCCTCGGCCTTGTCAGTCATCTTACGCCTGTGGTCGTATTTAACAAAATTATAACATAAGGTTTGGGGGTTCTCACTTGCGGGTGATTCGCCGCATAAGTTAAACTACTTACGGAGTGGAGGACAGGAATGGCTGATATCCGACCCTTTAGGGGGGTGCGCTACAACCGGGATTTAAGCAGTGATATGGCCTGTCTAATCTGTCCCCCATATGATGTCATCTCCCCCGAGCTTGAGGAGGAGCTTTACGCCTTAAGCGAGCACAACTTCGTTCGTCTGGAGCAAGGCCGCATGTTGCCCCAGGACACGGACACTGACAACCGCTATACCCGTTCCCGCGCTATCCTGGAGCGGTGGCTTGCCGAGGGGGTGCTTAAGGTTGACGATAAGCCCGCCATATATATACATGACCAGCTGTTCCAAAGCCAGGGCAAAAAGTTCTGTCGCCGGGGCATAGTGGCCGCTGTTAAGCTGGAGGAGTGGCAGAGTGGCGTGATCAGGCCACATGAGGGCACGCTCAGGAAGGCTGGCGGCGACAGGTTGAGCCTGCTCTGGGCGCTTTCGGCCAACACCAGCCCCATCATGGCCATGTATGAGGATAAAGGCGACCGCGTGGCCGGCCTTCTGGCCTCCGAGGCCGAAGCCGAGCCTCTGATAAACGTGGACTGCCCCTGGGGGCAGGGGCATCGGCTTTGGGCGGTGGAGGACCCATCCGTTATAGAGGAGATACGCGCTCTACTGGAATTGCAATCGCTCTACATCGCCGATGGGCATCACCGCTACGAGAGCGCTCTCACCTATCGGAGGGAGAGACGGGAGTGCTGCGGGGCAACCTCGGGAGAGGAAGCCTTTGACTTCGTCGCCATTACCCTAATAAGTCTCACTGACCCCGGCCTTGAGGTGCTTTCGCCGCACCGTCTGGTTAGGGGTATATCCAAGACGGCTCTGGCCGACCTCCCCGCCGAGATCGAGTCGCTGTTCTCCGTGGAGGAGATAGCGCTGGACGCCCCCGATAGCTGGGAGAGGGTTGGGAAGCTGCTTGCCGATAAGGGTGCCGGTGGGGTGGGGCTGGGGCTTATAGGGTTGGGGGAGGGGCAGCTGCTGTGGCTCACGGTGCGCGACTTCGCCCGCACCGACGGCCTGATGCCCTATTTCCACAGCGATATCTATAAGCGCCTGGCGGTGAGCCTGATAGACCACGTGATACTGGAGGAGATGCTGGGACTTAACGTGGGCCAGCATGAGGACGATATAGCCTACTGCTATGATATGAAGCAGGCTGCGGCCAGGGTGGCTGATGGCGAGTATCAGATGGCTTTTCTCTTGAGCCCCATCGGGACGGACGTTATCAAAGTGGTGGCCGACGCCGGCGAGCGCCTGCCCCGCAAGTCCACCTACTTCTATCCCAAGTTGCCCGCCGGACTGCTGTTGCGCCGCCTGGACTGACGCGGCTTAGCTCACCCTTCTTGTTGGTATCAATCCTCTCTGCGCCGCTTTATGGCGAAGGGTATGGCTATACCTGCCGAAACGCCGCCTATTATGCCGCCTATCATAAGCCAATTGATCGGCGCGGGCGCGGCCTGCGGCGGTGCGGGTGGTTGGGGCTGCCCCTCCTCGGCGGTGATGGGGGTGGTGGGAGTGGTGCCAGCATCCGTGCCCTGCGATGAGGTGGTGGTGCTCCCCGTGTCCGCGCTCTGCGGTGGTGTGGTGACCGGGGTGGCCGAAGCCTCCTCGCCGATTATGGCGAAGGTGGTGAAGTGCTCCACCATGGCGGTTATGGTGTTGTTCTCAGTATCTACAGTGCAGTCCAGCTCTACCCATCGGTTCTCGTCATCGTCGTAATAGGCCAGGACAAGGTTCGCCTCGTCCGTATCCGGCGGCAGGTTGGCGGGGTCGTAGTTGAAGGTCAGGGTTATCGCCGAGTCAAAGGTGGCCCCGGATGGTCTGAACTTATAGGCCAGACCGATTATATTGGTGTTCCTGGGTGGTGGGGGCGGGGTGTGATACTCGTCTATCTTCAAGTTATCAAGACGCTCTCCAGCCCTATCCTGGGCTATGGTGTCCTTGGCGATGATTATCTGAACTCCGCCGTCGGTGGAGGATGCTTCCACCTTGCTGCCTATCTGTCCGTCTTGGCTTATGTCGCAGTCGAAGTCCTTGCCGAAGATGCTGCCCTCGATCTCGTATTCCTCCTCCTCTTCTTCTTCCTCATCCTCCTCGTCCTCCTCCTCATCCTCGTCATCGTCATCGTCTTCAAATATATCTGGATGTAAGCAGTCCACCATCTCTAAAAGCCCCAGCACTATCCTGGGGCCGGGGCGCTCTAGCCAGTTGGACTCTATGTAGTACACCCGGTCGTTCTGGCGTGCGGCGACCCCGGCCAGCGTCTCATCGGTGGTCACCCAGTCCCACGTCCCGGAGCCCTGCCCGCCCATCGCCGTCACTATTATCACATCGGGGTTGCGCTCTATCACGTCCTCCAGGTTGACCGATTTCCAGCCCTCCAGGTCGTCGAAGACGTTTACGCCTCCGGCCATCTCTATGATGTCGTGGCAGAATTCCCCGTCGCCCACGGTGTAGATGGGGTCGTGCCATACGATGTAGAACACGTCCGGCTTCTGGCTGGTGGAGAGGTCGTCTGTGGCGTCAGTTACCTTGTCCACCTTCTCCTGCATCGACTCCGTAAGCTCCTCGGCAATCTCCTGTTTATCGGTTATGCGCCCTATGGTCTCAATATCATCCAGCAGGTCGTCCATGTCATTGGCATCTATGCCGAACACCGTGATGCCCAGGTCGCTCAAGCCCGTGACCACGTCTTCGGGGTTTACCCCTGCCGCTAATACCAGGTCTGGTTCAAGCGCTACGATGTCCTCTATGCTGGGGCTCCAGGGGCCGCCTATTGTAGTCTTGCCCGCCGTAGCGGAGGGATAGTCGCAGTAGTCCGTAACGCCCACAATCTCGTCGTCAAGGCCCAGGTAGAAAAGCATCTCTGTATTGGAGGGGGCTAGTGATACGATGCGCTCCGTCTTGGACTCTATGGTGACCTCGCGCCCCAGGTCGTCGGTGAGGGTCAGGGGATAGTTTGTGTCCGCCGCAAGTGCCCCTGGCAGTACGGCCAGTGCCACCATGGCGGCTGCCAGCGCCACCCCGAACGGTTTTAGGCCCTTTATTTTCCTCATGTTACCCCCCCTCGATGAAGTAAAGCGAATTTACCTTTATACAAAACGGCCTTATTATAGGCCCTTTTGAAGAGGGTGTCAATTAGCTCTTGAGGTGGATAAAAAAAGACCGACGCGGGGGATCCCCCGCGTCGGTCTGGGGTTGGTGACAGGGTGCTATCTAGAGCCTTACCAGCTTGGCGGAGTATACGTCCGGTATGGCTAGTATCTGCTTCAGGTGTTCCTCAGAAAGAGGCTCGTCCAGGGCTAACACCATAAGCGCCTCGCCCCTGGGCTTAAGCCTGCCCACGTGCATGGCGGAGATGTCCACGTCGGCGTCTCCGGTAACCTTGCTCACCGCGCTTATCAGCCCAGGGCGGTCCAGGTGGTCGCTGAAGAGGAAGTATCCCCCGGTGGGGACCACGTCCAGCCAGTAGCGATTGACCATAACTATATGGGACTCTTCCCTGAGCACCGTCCCTGCTACGATGATGGAGCCGGTGCTGGTGGTGACCTCCGCTGTGATCAGGCTGGGGTAGTTCTGGCAGGAAGCCTGCTTCTCCTCCACCACGCTTATGCCGCGGCGGTTGGCGATTACGTTGGCGTTTATAAGGTTCACCCTCTCTTCGCTAATCTGCTCCATAAGGCCGCTTAATAGCGATGCCTTGAGGACGTTGGTTTCGCACTGGGACACCTCGCCCTCATATTTTATCTGTATAGAGTTAAGCTGCCCCTCGCCCAGTTGGCTTAAGAGCTTGCCCATTGATGAGGCCAGGTTGCCGAAAGGCAATAGCGCCTTGTGCATCTCCGGCGGTACGAAGGGCGCATTTACGGCGTATAGGGCCGGTTCCCCGTTGAGCACGGCTGTTATCTGGCAGGCGGCGTCCTTGGCCACCAGCGCTTGGGCCTCGGTGGTGGAGGCGCCCAGGTGGGGGGTTACGATGACGTTGTCCAGCTCAAATAGCGGGCTTGAGGTGGTGGGCTCCTTGGCGAATACGTCTATGGCGGCCCCGGCCACCTTACCGCCCTTAAGGGCGTCTAAGAGCGCTTTATCATCAATAAGCCCGCCGCGGGCGCAGTTTATTATGCGCACCGAGCGCTTTACCAGGTCGAGCTCCTTCTTGCCGATGATGCCCACGGTGGAGTCGGTTAGCGGCAAGTGCATGCTAATGAAATCCGCTTCCTTAAGTAGATCGTCTAGTTTGACCAGCCGTACCTTCAGGTTCTGAGCGTGGTCGACCGATATGAAAGGATCGTAGGCGATGATGTCCATATCCAGCCCTCGGCAGCGCCGTGCCACCTCGGAGCCGACGTTGCCCAGCCCCACCACACCCAGCGTTTTATGCCTTATCTCCGTTCCCATAAAGTCCTTGCGCAGCCACTTGCCTGCTTTTAGGGAGGCGTTGGCCTGGGGAACGTTACGCGCCAGCGCCAGCATCAGGGCCACCGCATGCTCCGCCGCCGAGATGATATTGCCGGTGGGGGCGTTGGCTACAACTATACCGTGCTTGGTGGCTTCCTCTATGTCCACGTTGTCCAGCCCCACCCCGGCGCGGGCGATGACCTGAAGCTTTTTACCCGCCTTTATAACCTTGGCGGTCACCTGTGTCTGGCTGCGTACCATCAGGGCCTCGTAGCCGCCGATGATTTCTACAAGCTCCGCTTCCGTTAGTCCCGTATTCACATCTACATCAGCGTGCTGCTTAAGTATATCTATACCGTCTTCATGGAGGTTGTCTGCTACCAGAATCTTCATACCGCTAGCTCCTGAAACCGGCCTGAGGCAGCACTATTTTTAGGGTCTCCATAACCTTGGCGATGTCGTCCTCCGTCACCCAGCCCAGGTGGCCGATGCGGAATATCTTGCCCTTCAGGTTCTGCTGGCCGCCGCCGAGGACGGTCTGATGAGCCTCGCGCAGTATTTTAAGCATCTTTATGACGTCCAGCCCGTCAGCGGCGGCTACGGACGTTACGGTATTGGAGGCATGGGCTGGGTCGGCGAATAGAGGCAGCCCCAGCGCCTTTATGCCATCGCGGGCGGCTTGGCTCACCCTGGCGTGGCGGGCACAGACGTTCTCCATGCCCTCCTCAAGCATCATATCCAGTGTCACCGAAAGGCCGAACACCACCGATACCGCCGGCGTCCATGGTGTCTGCCCTTTATCCAGGTAGTCCCTGGCTTTCTTGAAGTCCCAGTAGAAGCGCGGCATCTTGGCGCTGGCGTTGGCCTTCCAGGCCGCCTGGTTGAGGCTGACCATTGCCAGCCCCGGCGGGACCATCCAGCCCTTCTGAGAGCCGGTTACCACTACATCCAGGTTCCACTCGTCCACGGGCAATTTTATGGAGCCCAGGCTGCTTATGGCGTCCACTATTATCAGCTTATCAAATTCTTTTATAACCCTGCTTAAACTCTCCAGGTCGTTGGTGACGCCGGTGGAAGTCTCGTTATGAGTCACCAGCACGGCCTTGATGTCGGGATCGGCCTCCAGTGCCTTACGAACCGCATCCGGGTCGGCGGCCTGACCCCACTCAAAGTTGAGGGCCACGACCTCGGCGCCGTACTCTGCCGCGATGGCGGCGAAGCGCTCGCCGAAGACGCCGATGGATACCGATAGCACCTTGTCCCCCGGCGAGAGCATATTTACCGCCGCTGCCTCCAGACCACCCGTGCCCGAAGCGGTGAGAAGGAAAACGTCTCCTTTGGTCTGGAATATCTGCTTGAGCTTGGCGGTAGCCTGGGTTATGTATTCCTGAAACTCGGGTCCGCGGTGATTTATCATCTGCCAACCCATGGCGTCCAGAGCCTGGGGCGGGCAGGGGGTCGGTCCTGGTATGCGCAGTTGGGTCATTTCTCAATCTCCTCCTTTGGGGTATCTCTATAAAATAGCCGTTGTTATTTTACCATTTAGGTGGACTTTATAAAACGCCTGCGGCCAACTTCAAATAAGTTCCACCCAGCGGCGAGGCCCAACGTTAATCACGCTGCCTATTGTTATGTAGCTGTTCATCTCATAAACTGTCTTGCTGTCTATGCGGACGGCCTCTTGTTCTATAAGTCGCCTGGCTTCGCTACGGCTTTTAGCCAAGCCTATTTCACATAAAAGAAGGGGAACTGATACAACCCAATGCTCGGTTTCAGGCTTACCAACCTCTCTATCGCTAACTATAGCTCCCTCTTCTTTAAGTATCTGTGCCTTTATTCGTTGTAATGATTCAGGGGTTATCTTTACTTTGGGCATATCAGATGGTAATTCTCGTTTTTGGAACACGCTCTTGAAGTGTGCCTCCGCATCTGCGGCAGCGTTAGAGTCATAGAGCTGGGACACTATCTCCCCGGCCAGCCGCTTCTTCAGCTCCATGGGGTTCACCGAGCCGTCATCTAGCGCCTTTGTGAAGCCTTCTATTTCCTCGTCGGTGACGTCCGTGACCAGCTTGAAATAGTCCGTTATCAGGACATCTGGTATAGACATCACCTTGCCGTATATCTCGTTGGGCGGCTCGGCGATGCCGATGTAATTGCCCAGGGACTTGCTCATCTTATGGGTGCCGTCCGTGCCGACCAGCAGGGGGGTCATGAAGCACTGCTGGGGGCGCTGCCCCACCGCTTGTTGTAGCTCTCTGCCCACCAGCAGGTTGAACTTCTGGTCTATTCCGCCGAACTCCACGTCGGACTTGATGGCCACCGAGTCATAGCCCTGGAGCAGGGGGTACAGAAGTTCGGTTATGGCTATGGGCTGTTCCGCCTTATATCGCTTGGCGAAGTCGTCGCGGGCTAGCAGCTGGGCTATGGTGAAGCGGCTGGTGAGCTTTATGATGTCGGCCAGGGTGAAATCACCGAACCACTCGCTTTGCCACCTTACCTCGGTCTTGTCCTTGTCCACCACCTTGAAGAACTGCTCCATGTAGGTGCGGGCGTTGGCCTCAACCTGCTCCTTGGAGAGCATGGGGCGGGTGACAGAGGCGCCGCTGGGGTCGCCTATCTGGGCGGTCCAGTCCCCCACGATTAGTATCACCTTATGCCCCCGCTCCTGGAACTGCCGCAGCTTTTTTAAGGCCACCATATGCCCCAGGTGTATGTCGGGGAAGCTGGGGTCAAAGCCCTCTTTGAGTCTGAGCTTCTCGCCCGCCTGGAGGCGCTTTTTGAGCTCCTCGGCGATTATTATCTCCTCCACCCCACGTCCCAAGAGCATTGTCAGGTCTTCAGCGGCCATCTTTCGTCTCCACGCCCTTTGAGGCTAGTACCTGTCTGCCTTCTGTTACGTCCTTGGCTATCTGTTTTTTTAGCGCCTCGGCGTCTTTAAAGCGCCTCTCGTCTCTGAGCCTGGCTACAGGCTCCACGGCTAACTCTCGCCCGCGCAGGTTGCCGTTATAGCCTAGTATGTAGACCTCCACTAATCGCTTTTCCCCAGAGAAGGTGGGCTGTATGCCGATGTTCACTAGCGTCTGGTATCGACTGTCGTCTATATGGCACCAGCCGGCGTATACCCCGTCCTTGGGCAGGGCATGGTTGGTGTCGGGGGCTATGTTGGCGGTGGGGAAGCCCAGCCCGGCCCCCCGCCCCGCGCCGCTTATCACCCCGCCCTTGATTACGAAGGGGCGTCCGGTGAGCTTGTACACCCGGTCTATTTCCCCTTTCTTGAGAGCGTTCCTCACGGCGGTACTAGAGACGGTCTCGCCGTCTATCACCGTGGCGGGGACAGGTGTTACGCTGAAACCCATCTCGCGCCCCAGCTTGGCTATGGCTTCCGCATTTCCCTGCCTGCCCTGTCCCAGGGCGAAGTCCGGGCCTATAACCAGGCCGCGCATCCTGAGGCGCTTCTTCAGTATCTCCAAAAAACGGCGTGCGCTCATCGCCGCCACCTGTGGTGTGAAGGGTAGGGGGACGATGAAGTCCACGCCCTCGTTCCTTATAAGCTCTATCCTCTGCTCCAAGTCCGTGAGGAGTGGTATGGTCTGAGGCGGAGTGAGCACGTCCTGAGGGTGGTGCTTGAAGGTTATCACCCCGCTCAAAACGGACTGCTCCCTGGCGCGGCGGGTGAGCTCCCCTAAGAGGCGCTTGTGTCCTATATGGACCCCGTCGAACACGCCGATGGTAAGCAAGGTGTCCTTAGCGGGTTTTACCTTGGCTAGCTCTTCATCTACTGGCATTGTGTTCATCTCGGCGCGGGGCGTTTTAGGGCTCGATACGGACGCCCGTCGGGGATCGGCGGGCCGTTTTCCGGAAAGGTTTTCTAATACTAGCATACGGTGATTTTAGCGTCAATCAGCCGTCGTGTGGCGTGTTCAGGGGGGGGCGTGCTTTATGTTATACTTAGCGTAAGGCCAGCGTAGCTCAGGGGTAGAGCAGCGGTTTCGTAAACCGCCGGCCGTCAGTTCGAATCTGACCGCTGGCTCCGTTCGTATCTAACCTTTCTTAAGGCTGAAAAAGAGATAAGCCGCACCGTTACCAGCCGTATGCGGCTTATCCCCCCCGTTTGTTTGTCTACTCCACCGGGAGGCTTGACGGAGGCTTCCTATCGCGCTGCTAATGTAGCAGGCTTTTATGGGGCATAAACAGAGGGCGTAGTCCAGGGCTATCGTCAAGGAAAGAAGTCAAGGCCTTTAGCCCTAAGGCTGGTAATTGACATCTTATTTAAATTAAAGGCGGACTAGGGAGTTTAATTTAAGTGAAGGTCGTTATTATAGATGATGCCCCCGATGTGATCGAGGTGGTATCTCTGTGCTTTAAGCTTCGCTGGCCTGGCGTGGATCTGCTTTCCAGCCTGGCCGGAGAGCCGGGCGTAGAGTTGGTGGGGAAGGAGAACCCGGATGTGGTTATCTTGGATATCGGGCTACCTGATATAGACGGCTTTGAGGTTCTGCGCCAGATAAGGCTCTTTTCCGACGTGCCCGTTGTAATCCTCACCGTTAGGGGAGAGGAGATAGACAAGCTCAAGGGGTTTGAGTTGGGGGCGGACGACTATGTTACCAAGCCATTCAGCCACCTGGAGCTATTAGCAAGGGTGAGGGCAGTGCTCCGCCGGCGCGACGCGCTTAATCAGGGGATGGAGATGGAGCCGTTCATCTCTGGCACGCTTCATATAGACTATAACGCCCGCCAGGTCTTCATGGGTGATAAAGAGGTCAAGCTTACTCCCATTGAGTACGGCCTGCTGTATCACCTCTCTCGCAACGCCGGCAGGGTCATGACCCACGGCGAGCTGCTTTCCAACGTTCAAGGGCCGGAGTACACCGAGGCCGCCGGGAATCTCAAGGTCTACATACAGCGCCTGCGTTCCAAGATTGAAGAGACCCCTCCAACCCCAAGCTCATCCTCACCGAGTGGGGTGTGGGCTACCGCTTCGTCAAGCCTGGCTGAGATCTTCCCCCCACTATTGTTAGGCGATCGCTACCGTATTGTTATCTTATAGTTACCAATGTTACCTGTTTTGTTATTCGCTGATGCTATATTCACATTACTGTTAACCACTAGAAGGGGCATAAGCGATGAAAGCCGAGATACTATCAGTCAGGGGTCAGGAGATTCCCACAACCAAGGTTCTCGTGGTGAGCGACCAGGATATGCTTAAGCGGCGCATCGCGGCTATCTTAAGGAACGCCGGTTTCGGCGTGATAAGCTGCTCCGAGGGTATGGAGGTCATGGAGCGGCTTGATGAAAACCCCTGCGACGTGGCGGTCCTGGACGAGGGACTGCCCAACTGCCGTCTCATCTGCCATCAGATGCGTAATGTATTCCATGTCCCCGTTATCCTTTTAGGGAACCATTGTGATGACGACTATTGGCATAGGGCGGATGCTGTGGGGCCGGATGCCTATGTATCAAAGACTATCAGCAGGCGGGAGCTTGTGGCGTGGATGAGGGCTATCCTCAGGCGTTATGCCCATGCCGTGTGATTGGGGGTTGTTTTGAATATGCAGACAGCAGACGGAGCACAATACAGATTAGTGGACTGTTTAGGGGGGTGGAGTAGCAACGGCAAGGACAATTGATTGTAATGAATTATACATAAAGGCCTATGAGGCCATATTATAAAGCCCTTTCTAGTACCCCATCACAGTTGCGCCTCTCCTTTGGGAACAGGAGAGGCGCAACTCTGTTACCGGGAAGGGGGCTTTATTTATACCCCTTTCCTTGCTCTGGATTGTTAGGCAATCGCTACCGTATTGTTACCTTATAGTTACCAATGTTACCTGTATTGTTATACAGGGGTGGTAAAGTGACTTTAGTAAGCAGGACAAAAACGAGAAGGGAAAGCTAAAAACGATGATTACAAGAGATAATTATTTTCTGGGCCTTGTTGTTCCCCTTGGCCAAAACAAGGGGCCGGTTAGCAAAGCGGGAAGATGAAGGTTGTTTATGGAAACATTAAGAGGAGAAAACGATCCAGGTATCTAGAAGGGGGGACAATATGATAGAGATAAGTTGTAAAGGAAAAAACGAAACCACTGACGCTGTAATGGGAAAGAGCGTTGCCGAGGCCAGAGAGCACTACAAGCCGCTCCTTGAGATTCCGGATAAGGCTAAAGCCAGGCTCAACGGCAAAGAGGTCAAGCGGGACGCAGAGTGTAGCATACTCTTGAACGATGGTGATAAGCTCGTCTTTGCGCATCGCAAGATGAGCCGCAAGATGGTGATGATCGCTGCCATTATGGCGGCCCTCACTGCTACCGCCGGCGTGTTCGCCTTCACCTGGACTACCGCGGGGGTCACCATTGGTGGCTCCGCCGATTCTGAGTACGCCACGGTGGCGCCGGATGGCTCTCCGCCCAGCTTCGCCACCAGCGTATTCGGCAAATACAGAGGAGACATATCATCGGGTAATCTGTTCACCATCACCCCCGATGCCAATTACACCGGTGACCTGGTGGTGAAGGTGTATCTCACCAATGCCGATGAGCTAACCGGGGCATATCAGCATCTCAACATGAAGCTGGAGCTCTGGGATTCGGCTATGGTTCCGGTTAACATCTATGCCGCCGACACCGGTCACACCTTCCAGATGCTCACCCTGGATAACGGTGTCGCCACCTTTGACCTGGAGTATGACGCCGGCACCAGCCCCTATGAGGTCCAGCTATCTGGCGGCGGCTACGTTACCAACCCGCGCAGCCCGAATGACTGGAACGCGGGTTACGAAGTAAACCCTTTGCTCTACTGTGAAGTTACCCAGAGGTAAGGAACATTGCGGGCTCCCCCCCCCCAAGCGGGGGGAGCCCACCCCCCCTCTTGTTAAGAGGGTTTAGGAACGGCGACTCAAGTCCGGCAGCCGGACAGGGGTTACTGGGTTTAAGTCACCTGTTCTAAACCGAGGAAGAGAGAAAAAAGATGGGAGCCAGAGAGATAAAATGCCCAAACTGTGGGCGGACGACAACCGGAGATCACTGCCAGTGGTGCGGTCATCTTCTGGTGGGGGAAGTCAAAGAGGGCAAAAAGAAGCGCGGAAAGAGGACAAAGAGGTTCTACCTGATGCTGGCTTTGTTCCTGTCCCTGACGATAAGCGGCGGTGCCTACGCCTATACCTATACCACAGCTTCAGGGACAATTGGCGCTGACCCTTTTGATGGGAATCTAGCCGCCTATGAGCCGGTTACTACTGACCAGCCTGACTGGGAATCAGTTCTGCCTCAACAAAGTGTGTCAGAAACCTTACGACCCACTGCTGCCGGTGATACCACCGGTATCTCCTCTCAAGAGCCTGACTCAGGTGCACACTGGGATAAGGTAGATGATGAAACCGCCGATGATTTGTCAACCTATATTTATACATCTTCAACAAGCTACGAGATAGATTTGTATAATATCTCCAACCATAGTGAAGGTGCAGGAACCATAAACAGCGTTACTGTCTTCTCTCGTTTTTCTGGTGACACTGGACGTACTGGCTATGCCAAAGCCATCATTAAAACCCACGATATGACTTATGAGGGAAATGCGGAAAGCCAGACCGGCACAACCTTTGCCGATGAATCATATACATGGACAATTAACCCAAATACCAGCTCAGCCTGGACATGGAATGAAATAGATGCCTTGCAGGCAGGGGTCAGTTTAAGGGGAAGCTCTGGTTATAATGCTTATTGCACTCAGGTTTATGTGGTGGTTGATTATACTGTAATCTCCGGCGAGGTGCCCACCGGTGACCTCTTTACCGTAACCCCCAACGCTGCCTACCCTGGCGACCTGCAGGTGCATGCCTATCTGACCAATGTAGCTGCCCTAACTAAAGCCTACCAGTACCTTAATATGAAGCTATACCTTCAGGACTCAGTAGAGGCTGGTCAAGACCCTAACTACCAGCTCCTCACCCTGGAGAATGGAGCCGCCACTTTCAACTTGCAGGACAGCGTTCGTGAGAGCGCCGCACGCACCTGGACACAGACCAGCCAGGGTGATTTTGAGGAGGGTACCATAAGCCAGCTTGATACCACCAGTGGCCCCGGGGAGGTTGAGCTGGACCATACCTCTGATGCAGTAACTGACAGCTATAATGATGAAACCAAGGTTGCCTCCAAGACTGACGTTGAGGTTGTCAGTGGGCAGGTCAAACTTACCGAAAGCCATGCGGCAGGAACCGAAACCCTGCGTCCCACTGCCGCCGGTGATACCACCGGTATCTCCTCTCAAGAGCCTGGCTCAGGTGCACACTGGGATAAGGTAGATGATGAAACCGCCGATGACTTGTCAACCTATGTTTATACCGATTATACCAGCTATCAGCGTGACCTATACAACGTCGCTGATACCGGTATAGGTAGCGGGAGTATAAACAGTGTCTCCCTCTATTATAGCTACGCCACCAAGGTTGGCGAGAGCTACGGAGGAGTCTACTCCATTGGCTATGAGGGCGGCAGTGGTGAGTTAACTTTAAAAACACTTCAGATATACAACGATGGCGTACTGGCGTCGCCAGTACTGGATACCGTGGAAATTGATGCTAGTGCTTCCGAGGCAGACCCAACCGTATTACGTATCCGGGACAATGTTATCGTTATTGCTTATGACGGCGGCGTTGGCTGGTTAAAGACGGTTTATATAACAAGTGCAGGGCAGGTTACCGACGTCACTGATTCGCTACAGTTTGACGCTACCACGGGCAACTGTCCGGATATAATTAACGTCTCAGGTGATATCTATGCCGTCGCCTATAATGGAGGCTCGGGTGTTGGTTACCTGAAGACAGTTGAGATATCACAGACAGGTCTGATTGCAGATGCCATAATTGATACATTTATATTTGATGCTGGTACCGGTGATGAACCCGATATGATACATGTATCGGGTAACATTTTTGCCATTGCTTATGAGGGTCCCCAGTCTGACGGCTATGTAAAGACAGTGGAAATAGCTAGCAATGGTATGATTACAGATACGCAGATAGATGTATTTGAATTTGATTCTGCAAACGGTGAGCTTCCAAATATAATCCACGTTTCCGGTAATATCTTCGCTATAGCCTACACGGGAGCGGGTAATGATGGTTACGTGAAGACGGTTGAGATAGCTACCAATGGTCAGATTACGGAGCCGGTAGCAGATACCCTGGAGTATGACCTTGCGAACGGTGGTCACCCGAGCATAGTCCATGTCGCAGGTGATGTATATGCCATAGCCTATGAAGGCGCGGCTAGCGATGGTCGTTTAGCCACCATAAGCATAGCCAGTGATGGTCAGATTACGGATACAGTAATAGATACGTTGGAGCATGAAGCAAGTGACGGCGCTGACCCGGCCATAATGCACATCTACGGTGACATCTTTGCAGTAGTGTACCAAACACAAAGCGGCGTTGGTCGTCTGAGAACATTTGAAATCTCCGTCGCTGGTCAAATTACTGACTCACCGATTGATACCACGGAGTTTGAAGGTGCCTTTGCCGCTAACCCGCATTTAGAGGTGGCAGATGTAATGGGTCAACTTACCGCCATCATGTACGTTCAACCGGTTATTAAGACGCACGGCGCCACCTATACTGGAACTGAGGACAGCACCGGCAGCAGCGAGTTCACCACCCAATCATATGAATGGACTACCAACCCTTACACTGGCTCCGAATGGACATGGTCTGAAATAGACAGTCTACAGGCGGGGATTGAACTCAAGGTATTAGACCCCGATATCTACGCCACCTGCACCCAGGTTTATGTGGTAGTGGATTATGCTGCTGCTTACAACTCTACCGGCACAGTGACCTCAACCAATCTATTATCAGGTCAAACGGTTTGCAGCGCAGATAGCTTTGGCTACAATGCTTCGGCTATTCCCTCGGGAACCACCTTAAAAGCTCAATTCTCGCAGGATAACAGCAACTGGTACAACGCGGCAGGCACCCTGAACGGCTGGAGCACCCTGTCTTCCGGAACATCCAGCATAAGCCTTTCCCGCTTACAGTGGAGTGGGGCTAACTTCTATTACAAAATAAAATTCACCTCTGACGCAATCGATACACCGCTTCTGGACGAGATAACTGTTAACTATAACTCGGGATACTATGCTTCGGGCACACTGACCTCGTCAGCTTTTGATGGCGGAGAGTACCCTGTCTGGAACTGGGGCACTATCTCCTTCACTATAAATGAGCCGACGAATACTGATATCAAGTTCCAGATAAGGAGCGCGACTACCGAAGCCGGACTTAGCTCAGCCACCTGGTATGGACCAACCGGCACTGGTGATTACTACACTACCAGCGGCACCAGTATCAATCCAGTTCAGGATGGCGACCGCTGGCTCCAGCACAAGGTATACTTCAGCACCAGTGCTAGTTGCAGCACGCCTACTCTGAGTGATATCAGCATAGCCTTTACCATTGATGCCCCACCTTATGAAATTGAAATTATCGGTGGTAGCTACTTCCTGACTTCAGGTGACTCTGACAACTGGTCAGAGGGGTGGACTGTAACGCCGGAGTTCTACTGCGATGTTTCGCAGAGGTAAAGGGGATGTATCAGTGGAGTATTATAATTATAAAGGGAGTCTACAAGAGAGCCGTTAACATAACGGATCGCTGAATCAGGATAGGACGATGAAAAAGGCAGGAGGATTAGTAGCCCTAATCGCGCTGGTCGTGGCGGGATCCTTCATAATTAAAGGGATGTTGCCCATTCTGCCTGTATTCGGCACCTCCATGGAGCCGTCCCTCCACGCCGGCAGCATCGTCCTTATTGAGGACGTGCGCCCTCGGGACGTGAAGGTGGGCGATATCATCGCGTTCAACGTCCCCAGCGCCGTAAGAGAGTATTACAACTACCCGCCGGTGGTGGCTCACCGTGTCAAGGAGGTCAACGACAACCAGGGCATACTGACCTTCCGCACCAAGGGCGACAACACCGGTGAGGAGCCTTTCGCCATACGCCCCCAGGACATACGTGGCAAGGTAGGCGACCAGATACCATATGTAGGTTTCCCTCTGCTGTTCCTGCAGAGCCAGCAGGGAATGATATTTATGATAGCGGCCGTCTGTCTGTTTGGCGTCTATATGTACCGTACCGAGATAACCCAGCGCAAGCGGCAGATACAGGAGGGAATATTCGCCCCTGTCCTTGAGGAAAACAGGCGTACCCAAAGGACGATGGAGCAGCGCATGGAGGGCACCGAGAAGGCGCTGGACAATTTCTCCACAGCCATGAGCGAATACGCCGAGCACTTGAAGAGCCATACCAGCGCTGTCCAGGGCTTAAGCTCGGCCTCGCAGCAGCTCAGCCGCGGCACCATGGAGCAGAACCGCGTCCTCTCCGGCCTCGCCCAGGTGGTGGAGCAGATGAATGCCGCAGGCAATAAGATTAATATAGAAGAAAACCGACCTCTCCCTGGCTTGGCCCAGGCGGTGGATCAGATGAATGCGAGTGGCCCTCCGCAGAGCAGGGAAGAGCACCCCGCCCCCCCCAAGGATAGGGCGTTACCCGACCTGTCACGGATGATAGAAGACCCTGCTGGCGCTCTTCCCCCCAGCCCTTTTGCGGACCATGGCCGCCCCATAGAGCCCACAGGCCTTGTCCCTCCACCTGTGCCCCCGCAATTGGGAGATGCGGCCTCGTCCGATACCGCCGCCCCCAACTTGCCTGTTGGTTACGGTGAGGACGAGGAAAAAGACAAAGACTTATCTAAGGGGTCGGCCCCATCCATTGATGATGTAATCCTGTCGATGGACAAGCCGAAGTGCGAACGGGGCACGGGTCTGGAATGCGACGACTGGCTGGAGAATTGAAATGATATATCATAACGATGAAAACGATATGATAATTGGGCAAGATGGGGGAGTGGTGGAACAGGTTCCCCCCAAGCCTGAAGATAGGGATGAGTCTGCACCCGCCGAACCTCGGGGCGAGGCGGCCCAGCCGGCCCCGGAGGGCGGTGGCGGTGGTGATATGCCCGCACAGGGAGAGCCTAAGAGAGACGAGTCCCAGCAGCCGATGCCGACTAAGCTCGAAGAAAGCTCCATCTCAGATGCGGAGGAACAGCTTCTGCTGGTGGATAGGCTGACCAAGGCCGTCATCTCCAGTGTGGAGACTAGCGAGATGTTCCGGCGCTTCGCTTCTGCCCTAACAGACTTCGTGAAGGTGGATTGGGCCGCCGTGGCCATTCTGGATACCGCCGGCGACAGCATACACCTCTCGCGTCTTTCTCCGACCATAAGCTCCACCTGGGACCTGGGCGCGACCATAGTTCTATCCGGGACCCAAATGGAGAAGGTGTCCCTGGCCAAGTGTGCCGTGGTTGAGCCGGACCTGAGCCGTGAGAGCCAGTTCTGGACCAGCGTGTTCTTCCTAAAGCAGGGGCTCAGGTCCGTAGTCCATATGCCGCTTTTTGCGAGGAGAGAGGTATTTGGGTCCTTGATAGTGGGTAGCAAGCGTGCCTTCGCCTTTAAAGAAAGGGAGCTTAAGCTCCTGAAATACACTGCCTGTCAGATAGCGGTGCCTATAGAGGCCGCTCGGATGGAGCTGAAGAAGAAGCGGATAAGCGAGGAAGAGGGTACCATAGAGAAGCTCATCGGCATACTCCGCGGCGGCAAGGACATCGCCAGCGTATTCCCCGCCTGCGCTGAGGAGCTTAAGTGCCTGGTTCCTTTGGATAGGGCCAATATCTCTGTGGCTCGGGATAGGGTGGTGAATGTTATAGCTCGCTATCCGGCGGTGGAAGAGGGTGGGGAGGAGGCCGCAGAGACCGCGACATATCTGCTTAAAGGCTCCCCCTTAGAGTGGCTAAAGCAAAACCGCGCCACCCATATAGAGCCGGACCTCAGTTTGGAGAGGCAGTTCCATATGGATAGTGTCAACCTAAAGGCCGGCATGCGGTCTATGGTGCGTGTGCCTCTAGTGGCTCAGGGTGAGGTATTTGCCGCCTTGGAGATAGCCAGCGGACAGCCCAATGCATACGATGATAGGAGTAAGGCCCTTTTGGAGCGCCTGGCGATGTTTCTTTCAGCGTCTATTGAGAACGCCTGCCTCCATGACCTGGAAGGTGAGATGCTGAATTTCATCAACGCTGCCAGTCATGAGCTTAAGACCCCCCTTACCTCGGTGGTAGCCTCCAGCGGCCTCTTGGCCGAGGAGCTGGATAAGATCCCTGACTGTGTGGAGCGGAAGCTCATCAACAGCGTTATAGAGGGCGCCAAGTCCCTGGAGCGCAGGCTGAAGCGGCTCTTAGAGCTGGCGGAACTTCGCACCAAGAGTGTTACCATTGAGACTGCGCCTATAGAGATAAGAGAGTTGCTTAGGGGGATGGCGACTCAGACACTCCCCCAGACCCAGGAGAAGGGCCTGGCCCTGATGGTTGAAGTCCCCAGTGGGGACCTGCGTGCCGAGGGTGACTGCCGCCGCATAGAGCAGGTGCTGTCCACCATTATTTCCAACGCCATAAAGACAACTCCCAAAGGAGGCACGATAACCCTTAAGGCTATGGAGCAGAAGGACAATGTGGTGGTCGTGGTTCAGGATACTGGCAGTGGATACGCCCCAGAAGAGCAGCAGCGCTTGTTTGAAGTGTATCACCTGGCGGAGGCCGATAGGCAGTTTATGCCCGATCTAAGATTGGCCCTGGCCAATGCTAAACAGATGATAAGGCTTCAGGGCGGTGATATGTGGGTGGAGAGCGAGCCTGGCAAGGGTAGCACCTTTGCCTTCAGCGTGCCCATGGCCGTGCGTTGATAGATTAGGACGTGTTATATGGGCAGGGAGAAGCTGAACTTGCTTCCCTGCCCCTTGGCGCTTTCAACCCATATCCTGCCCTTATGCGCCTCCACTATCTGCCTGCTTATGGCAAGGCCCAGCCCTAGGCCCTGTAAGCGGTGACGGTCCTGCTCTACGCGGTGGTAGGGTTGGAATATCCTCTTCTGCTCCTTTGCCGATAGACCTTCGCCCTGGTCAGAGACCTCTACTATGACCTCGCCGTAGTGTTTCCTGACCCCAAGTTTAATCTCGCTACCCTCGGGGCTGAATTTGGCGGCATTGGAGAGAAGGTTAGCGAGCACCTGCCCCAGGAGAATATAATCCCCCTTTAGCTGGGGTGGCTTGTCGGGCATCTTCAAAATAAGCCTCTGATTTTTCTGCTTCACCAGAACCTGGCACTGTTGTGCCTTTTCCCTTAAGAGCGTCCCTATGTCGATCGGATCATGGTTTACGCTGAAGGCGCCAATGGTCAGCCTCGCCAGCTTCAATAGCTCATCCAGGCGCAGTGTCAGCGTTTCTGCCCCCCTTATTATCAGCCGTAACAATTCCTCCTCCACGCTGCCCTTTTCGGTCTGGAGAGTCTCTGCCAGCAGGTGGGTGCAGGTGAGCAAGGGGGTGAGTGGAGTACGCAGCTCGTGGGCCAGAGCATTTATGGATAGGCTGCGACTCCTATGCTCCTTCTCCAGTTCCTCGCGTTGCCTCATCTCGGTGAAGCACATCTCTTGGAACTTCACTTCCAGCTTCTTGCGCTCGGTTACGTCGGACATCAGCCCGTCGGCGTAGAGCTTATCATTCTTTAGGTAGGAAGCGGTAGCCCTATCGTGTATCCATATCCAATCGTTGTCTTTCGTTAGGAAGCGGTACTCTATGTCGTATAACGCGCCTTTCTCCATAAGTCTCACCAAAGCGGCCTTGGTCCTCTTTTTATCATCTTTGTGGATTCTGTCTAGCCACTTTATCCAGGTGAGATACTCGTAGGTTTCCTCCTGGGAGTCTCCGGAGAGCATCTTCACGTTGGGGCTTACGAAGACGATGTTGTATTTGTTGTCTGTAGTCCAGCTTACGTCCGGTATGTTGGTTATCAGCGAGCGGTATTTCTCCTCACTCGCTTTAAGGGCCTTCTGTGCTACTGTTTGTGCTGTGGTATCCCTGGATAGCGCTATAACCGCTGTGGGTTTACCCTCAGCATCTCGCAGGGCAACATTGGCGGTGCAGTGGAAGTATATCGCCTTGTCGTCTTTGCCTATGACCTGGGTGTTGTGCTCATGGGGCTGGCCATCCTTAAATGCCTTGAGCGTTAAGCAGGGGTATGGCTCGCAGGGCTGTTCCCTGTGATGGTAGACTTGATAGCACTTCTTGCCGATGATGTCGTCCCCGAAGATCTTCTTGGCGCTTTCGTTGGCCCAGAGGATGTTCAGGTCCTTGTCCATCACGCTCATATGGTCGCCGATGGACTGCAACATGGCATTGAGCTTGTCCTTGCTTACCCTAAGCTCATCTTCAACCTGCTTGCGCTCGGTGATGTCCATGGTGACCTCCACCGCCCTCACCACCTCCCCCTCCTTGTTGCGGATGGGGCTGCCCTTTACCAGCCAGATCTTGCCGTCCGGGGTCGTCATCTCCTCCTCATGGCGGCTTCCGGTATGGAATACCTTTGCCATGATGCAGCCGGGGCAGCGCGACTTCCGCTTGTACCAAAGCTCGTAGCAGCGGCGTCCCAGCATCTGTTCGGGGAGCATGTCCAGCGAGTCGGCGGCGGCCTGGTTGGCCCAGAGTATCGTGCCGCCCTTGTCCTGGTAGAAGATAAGCTCGGAGAGGCTGTCCAGCACCTTCAGGTGCTCGTGGGCGTATGGGTTACTGTTTCCACCCGTGTCGGCATTGTTCTTCGTCATCTTTGCGCTTTAGCCTCTCTAGGCGGGAGCACTTCAGGCCGAATCTTGCGTATATATTAATTTTAGGATAATTTGGACAGCTGGTCAACCCCAAGGGGACATTTGGCATATAAGCGCAGTGATTCCTGCCTGTTTTAGTCCCTTACAGGGGATATTAGCAGTTTATAAGACTAGATTGACCCTCTTAAGGTCGCTGTGCTATATTTGGGGTCGGAACTTGTATTTATGGATATTACCTGGTTAGGTCACTCCTGCTTTAGGATAAAGGGCAAGCGTGTTGCCGTAGTTACCGATCCTTATTCGCCGGATCTGGGCTATTCACTGGGCAAGCCCACGGCGAACATAGTTACGGTGAGCCATCCCCACCCCGGCCACTCCTATACCGAGGGAGTCGGCGGAGAGCCCAGGAAGGTCTCCGGCCCTGGCGAGTATGAGATAGGTGGTGTGCTTATTATGGGAATAGCCACCTTCCATGATAAAGAGGGTGGGGGGAAGAGGGGCAAGAACACCGTCTATCTGATGGAGGTGGATGGTGTTTCCATATGCCACCTGGGCGACCTTGGGCATGTGATCACCGCCGAGCAGGCGGAAGAGTTGGACAACGTGGACGTGCTACTGGTGCCAGTGGGGGGCAGGTCTACCATAGACGCCTCGGCTGCTGTGGAGGTGGTGCGCAAGCTGGATCCCAGGGTGGTAGTCCCCATGCACTATAAGACCGAGGGCTTGAAGCGCGATCTGGACTCGGTGGACAAGTTTTTGAAAGAAATGGGTGTGGAGGATATCGCCCCACAGCCCAAGCTGAACCTCTCCCGCACCAACCTTCCCGTTAGCACCCAGGTCTTCCTGCTGGACTATCCTCGTAAGGGCTAAGGCCGCCTAAGGCCTCTTACAAGCACCAGCACAACCACTGCTAGCAGTACCACCGCGCTTATAAGCGCTCCCAGCATGTATTTCATCCAGTCAGGCATTGATGACGCCGTTTCAGCAATAGCTGGCGTCTCGGCGGAGGGTTGTGGTGGCAATGGGGGGGGCTGCCCCGTGAGCGCATCTCCCTCGGTATCCCGTGGGGTGGTGGTGAAGACGCTAACGGCGCTCCATTCGCTCCGGCTGTCCATGCCTATGGCCCTCACCCTCCAGTAGTAGGTGGTGTCCCTGTTGAGGTTTATGTTACATGCCCACGCGGTTGAGGTCAGGGCGTACTCCCCGTTCTTAAGGATAGTGGGATTGCCGAAGGCGGGGTCGGTGGATACTATCAGCTCGTAGGCCTCTGCTCCGGCGATGCCATCCCATTGGAAGAGCGGTCTTACCGATTCGGCTGCTGAGCCGGCGCCTGGGCTCACCAGGTGGGGGCCGGTGGCTGATGTGCCGATGGCGGTGGTGAAACACCACTTGTCCGACCAGGGGCTTATCACGGGCTCGCTGGCCCGCACCCGCCAGTGGTACGTGGTGGCCGGTTCCAGCTGGGGGAGGCCGGTGCCGCTGGACTCACTCAAGCCCTCAAAGTCGGCGGGTATGTCGGACATGTCGTCGTCATTGTTTATCTGCCACTGGTATTCAGTGGCTCCGCTCATAGCCTCCCAGTCCAGGCTCACCTTGCTTATATGGCCCTCTATTATAATGCCTACGCCTGGATCCTGGTGGGGTGGGGCGGTGGGTTCCGCCGCCTGAGCCAGGGTGTCAGTGAAGGTTATGAGTCTCGTGTTGGCGCTGTCTATGGCCCACAGGGTATCCTGCCGTGCCCATATGTCTACAAGCTTGGCCCCGTCCTCAAGGCCGCGGCTCATTGTCTCGAAGGTCGGCCTCAGTGGGGAGGAGGGGTTCAGCGAGCGCTCCATACCCGCATCGGCGTCAGAGTTGGCGGCGTAGAGGGCGCCGCTTGCCGCCGCCACTAACTGCTGTATTGAGCAATCTATGGGATGGGCTATGTTCTCCCATTCGTCGTCGGAGTCGATATCCAGGCGGTAGATGCCCTCGTCTGCGGTGTCGGAGGCGGCGTAGACGAGGCCGTTACGGCTGTATTCGGGATCAAAGCACACAGATACGGAGCCGGTTAGCGGCGCAGTGGCGGCATCTTCGGGTAGTGGTAGGAAGGAGTCGCCGCCATCCTGGGAGAGGAATACCCAGCCGTCGGTGTTGCCTGCCATAACCATCCCGTCCTCGTCGTAGCAGGGCGACAGGGCGATTTGGTTCAAGGCCTGGTCCCCCACCTCCACGGCGTCTTCGTAGTAGCGCCCGCGATTGGTGGTCTTGTAGACCAGCCCGTGGGCACCGTCGAAGCCCGTGATGAACAGGCTGTCATTGTCCGCCACCGCCCAAGCGTCTATGTCGCAGGGCGGGTCGTTAAGTAGCTTTATATCACGTCCGCCGTCCGCAGACCTCCATATCGCTGACTGGGCGTTACTCTCGCCTGCCAGGTATAATACCTCGTCGTCCAGGCCGTATAGGGGGGAGAGGTCCACCATGGTTAAGCCGTCCACATCGTCCATGCTGGAGGTGAACAGCCTTGTCCATTTCTCCTCGTCGTCATCCATTCGCCACAGGCTGTGTTCACCGCCCCAGGTGAGCATGAATAGGGTTGAGCTTCCGTCCTGGGGAGAGATGCCCAAGTCCAGTATGGTGGTTATTTCGGTGTCTATAAGCCCTGTCTGGGCGAAGTGCTCGCCGCCGTCCCTGCTTATGGAGAAGGCGCTGTCGCCGCCGCTGGTGGCAGCGTAGACCATTTGGGCGTCTCTTGAGCCTTCATCAATCGCCACGTAGGTTGGGCCGTCGCCGCTGGGGGGCTTTTCCGCCCTCTCCCAGCCCTCACCGTCGTCCTGGCTTACCCATACCTGAGCCTCGCCCGCCTCTCCGCCGATTATGACGGGGTCATCTCCGTCTCCGATGGCCAGGCTTATTATGTCGGTGTCTATATCAAGGCGGTGGGAGGTGTCCTCCCATATACGGTATATACCCCCGTCCCCGCCCACCACCCCGGCGAGGCAGAACTCGGCCTGGGCGAAGCCGTCGGGGAAGCAGATGTTGGAAGCGTCAGTGGCGGCAAACGCTCCGCCGGCGCTGTTCTTAAGCTCCACCATGTCCCAGTCGCCGGCCCGGCAGTAGTTGTGGGCGGCGTAGGTGCGGACGTTATCCGTGACGATGGCTGTCACCCGCGAGTCATCTTGGAACTGGGGCGAGCATGCTACGGAGTATACGTCGTAGTTCCCTATGCCCAGGTCCGTCCACCCCCCGCCGAAGGGAGCGTCCCTCATGTAGTAGACATCGCCGCCGCCGCCGTTTGCCGTGCCGATGAATATATAGGTGTCACCAGCGGAAGACACCACGTCCAGGCATGTGATGTCAGCTATTCCCGCCGGGCTGCCCAGGTTCTCCCACTCCTCGCCCGCGTCCTCGGACTTATAGACGTCTGCGCCGTCGCTCAGGTATATGGTGTCGGCATCTGGTGCGGCCAGGGCGGTTATCACGCCATCGTACTGGGTGTATTCCCACTCCTGACCCTCGTCCCGGGAGCGGAAAAGGGTGCGGCTAGTGCCGTTGGGGTCTGCATAGCAGTAGAGGGTGCCGTCGGGTGTTAAGGTGAGGTGTTCCACGTCCGAGCCCTCGGCTAGCACCCAGTCGCCGCCCCTGCCGTCTGCCGGTAAGCTCAAGCGAGACCACTTAACCTCGGCTGCCTCCAGGGGCGTGGTGGGGGCCAGGAGCAGATATACGAGCAGGGATGAAGCCAATAAAGGGACTATTTTTGCCATCTGGCCTGGATTTTACCCCGTCGCTTTGCGTGAAGTCAATAAGCGTGAAAAAAGAGCCCCCCGATTTTTCTCGGGGGGCTCTTGGGCTATCCTTTAAAACCTAGACCTGGTTTTGGGTTATTAGTGTTTCCGGGTCTTGGTGATAAGGACTATAACTACGGTGGCCAGAGTGGCGCCGATGCCGATTATGGCATAGATCCACTTAGGCGCTATCTGCTCCGCGGCCGGTATCACGATCTGAGGAGCTTCTGCCGGTGGAGGCGGAGTAGGAGCTTCCGGTGCAGGAACTGCTATCGTGAAGGTGCCGACAGACCAGATGCTCTCGGTAGCGCCGGCGATGGACTTGACCCTCCAGAAGTAGTTCTGCCCCGCGTTGAGGGTAGAAGTGGCCTGGTAGGAAGGTGAAGTCACCGTGGCCTCCTCTAAGATGTTAGAGAAGTCAGCGGTATCGGAGAGCTGCATTACGTAGCTGTCAGCATCCTCAAGGTTGCCCCAAGCGAAGGACGGGCTGGCGGGGACGTTCGTCGCGCCCAGAGACGGGGCGAAGGTGTCCTCGTCAACGCCGAGCTGAGCTGCGCCGGTGTTGAAGCTTGAAACAGCGGACCACTTGCTGTGGACCGGTGCCGAAGCCCTGACCTGCCACCAGTAGTTGGTGCCGCCGTCGACGAATTCGCCGGCGTTATCGTCATCAACGATGACCAGCGGGTCGTCGTCGCCCGTGTCCTGATCGTAGGACACGTAGGCAGCGCGCATATCCTCGTCGGAGTAGCTGGCTACCTCGTAGTCGGTGGCATTGCCGAAGCCGTCCCAGGCCAGGGTGTAGGTGGTGGTGTCGGGGGAGGCCATCAGGCCGGCGGTTGGGCCTATCATCAGGTCGGTGTAGGTCCACAGTACCTGGTCGCCGCCAGCGCCGGTCTCAATACCCCAGATGGTGTTGGGGCTGGTGGCGGTGATTATGATGCCGCCGTCGAGGATGTCGCCGGCAGCCATGCCAGCGTCGACTTCCTCGTCGATCTCGCTGTTAGTCACGTCGTCCAGGTCGAACAGAGGCTCCACTACACGCATAACGCCCTCGGCGTCATCGCCGTTGCCGGCGTAGAGCACGCCCTCCAGGCAGGCTATGCCGGTGGCGTCGTCAAGGGTGTTGGCGGGAGCGGTGCCGTCGTCGTAGACCTCCCAGTCCTCGGTCAGGTCGGTGGTGAGGAACTGGAAGCGGGCCAGGGTGTCGTCGGAAGCGGCGTAGATGACATCGGAGTTGTCGTTGCCGGCATCGAAGCAGACATAGGTATCGTTGTCGGCAGCGGTAGCATCAATCTGTTCACCAACTATATCCCAGGTCTCGCCCGCGTCCTCTGAGTACCAGATTTCGCCATCGGCGGTACCACAGATAGCCTCGTCGCCCCTCACTGCCAGTGAGGTAATGGCATCGTTGGTGATGTCGAACACGTCCCAGGTCCTGTCGCCGGCGTCGTCGGTGACATAGAGGTCGCCGTCGTCATCGCCGACCCACCAGGTCTCCTCGTCTACGAGAAGCAGGGCGCTGATGTTGTCGGCGGGCTCCTCATCGGGCGCGGCGAAGGTCTGACCAGCGTTGCTGGAGACTATGATGTCGGTGTTGCCGGCATCAGCCAGCAGGATGGTGTCGCCGAGAACGGCGAATGTATCGGGAGCGCCTATATTGTACTGAGCCTCTTCATAGAGCCTGGTCCAGACGTCCGCGCCGGAGTCGTAGCGAAGCAGCTCGGCAGCGTTGCCGGCGTCCTCGGTGAGAAGGTAGACCATCTCAGGAGAGTCGACCACTATCGCGGCTGCGAGCAGCTCGTCGATGTCGGTATCCATCAGGCCGACGCCCTGCCAGGAGGTGCCGCCGTCTATGGTCATGCTGACGCCGCACTCGGCGCCATCGGTGGTGGCCCAGCCCATGCCAGCGTCCTCATTGAAGGCGCTGTCCATGGCCACGGCCAGAACGGGGCCGGCACCGGCGGGGCCGATGCCCTCGACGGTAGCCTGCTCCCAGTTGTCGCCGTCGTCCCAGCTGAACCACACATCGGCGTCGTCTTCCTCGCCGGCGAGCATCTGGGTGCTGCCCATAGCGCCAACGATATCCATGGAGCGGACGTCGTCGTCAATATCGTCCAGGATCTCGAAGTCTCCGGCGTCATCGCCGTAGATGCGGACCACGCCGCCCTCGCCGCCTGCATGCAGCGGGCCGACTATGCCCACGAAGACCTCGGTGTCCTCGCCTTCCCAGTCAGGACCGGTCCAGTCGGAGGGGAATACGGGGTCGGAGCCCTCGGTGGCCTCCATGTCGGCGTCGGCGTCGTCGTCAATCTCCACTGCCGTCCAGCCGCCGGTGTCAGAGCCCTCGTGGCTGACCAGGAAGGTCTGCCCGTTCTCGGTGCTGACTACCAGGGCTGCCTGCCAGGGGTCGTCGGCGAAGGTGGGCGAAACGGCCAGGCCGAACACGGATAGGTCGTCATCTAAGCCCGCGTCCTCGCCTACGTCCAGCTCAAGGCTGGCCCAGTCGGCGCCGAAGGGTACGTCGTAGAGGTAGAAGATGCCGTCGTCGGTGGCATCGCCGTCGTCGTCGCCGGCTGCGTCGTCGGTGCAGCCTACGAAGACGCGAGGATCGTTGTCGTCATCCCAGCCTACAGCCAGGGTGGAGATGTCGCCGCCGATATCGATGTCGAAATCGCCGACCTCTTCCCAGGTATCGCCGCCGTCCTCGGTCTTGTAGACCTCATTGACGTCAGCGGCGTAAACTACGTTGGCATCCAGAGGTGAGCAGACGATGGCGACAATGTCCACACCGGCCACGTCGGCGGAGAAGTCTGTTATCTCCCAGGTGCGTCCCTCGGTGTCGAGGGAGTGCATTATCTCGTCCTCACCTGCTCCGAACTCAGCGTAGGCCCAGAAGTAGCCGTCAACGTCCCGCTCCATAGGGCCGACGGTGGTGATGGTATCGTCCATGAAGTAGTCGCCATCTAACCCGGCATCGGGCAAGGCGTACGCGGACCACTCGTCGTCGTCAGCGGAAACCGGCGCGGCGAAAGCCATTGCCAGTCCGCAGACCAGTGCAACGGTCAGGCCTATGCCTAGTATCTTAGAAAGTTTAGTCTTTTTCATCGACCTTTATTTCTCCTTAAGTTTATTAGGTTTTCCCCGTCTCCTACGAGATACGGAAAGACCCAACGCCTCTCCTCATCTGGAGACGAGATTGTTGTCGCTTTTCTTTATAGCTGTAATCAGCTTCCCCCTGGGGCTTAAAGCCCACTGGGATATCGACATAACACCACCTCCTTTCATCAAACTAATCCCATTGTAAGAGATGATAACACAATATTACGCGATGTCAAGGCTACTACGCTCAAAATATAGCACAAAAGGGGCTTTGTCAATAGACTTTCGGTGTCATTTGAGTAACGATCAGGTTACATTTCCCTGCTCAGGCCTGCCAGGAACTCGGCGTTGTTCTTGGTCTTGCTCATTCGCTCCAGTACACGCCCCGTGGCATCGGTGAAGCGCGCCGTGTCAGAAGATATCATAGAGACCATTCTTCTTAAGAGCCAGATCTGCTTTAGGGTCTTATCTTCCAGCAGAAGCTCCTCGCGCCTGGTGGAGGAACGCTCTATGTCTATGGCGGGGAATATGCGGCGTTGGGAGAGGCGGCGGTCCAGGTGAAGCTCCATATTGCCTGTACCTTTGAACTCCTCGTAGATGAGGTCGTCCATGCGGCTGCCGGTGTCTATGAGGCAGGTGGCGATGATGGTAAGGCTGCCTCCCTCGGCGGTATTGCGCGCCGCGCCGAAGAAGTGCTTGGGGGGATAGAGGGCGGCGGGGTCTATGCCGCCGGACAGGGTGCGTCCGCTGGGGGGCATGGCCAGGTTGTAGGAGCGGGTGAGTCTGGTGATGCCGTCTAGCACGATGAGCACGTCCTTGCCGCTTTCCACCAGCCGTTTGGACCTCTCCAGGGCCAGCTCGGCGACGCGTGTGTGGTTCTCCACCGGCTCGTCGAAGGTGGCGCTTATTATATCGCCCCTGACCGAGCGCTTCATGTCGGTGACCTCCTCGGGTCTCTCCCCGATTAGGCACACCATTATATGTATATCGTTATAATTCTCCGTGGTGGCATTGGCGATGTTCTTTAAGAGCATCGTCTTACCAGCCTTGGGCGGCGATACGATGAGGCCTCTCTGCCCCCGCCCGATGGGCGCTATTAGGTTAACCAGCCTGGTGGATAGGTCGGTGGGGGAGTGCTCCAGGTCTATGAGCCTATCGGGGAAGGTGGGGGTGAGGGAGGAGAAGCGGGTCCGCGACTTGGCCAGCTCTGGATTGAGGTCATTTATCGCCTCCACCCGCAGCAGGCTGAAGTACTTCTCGCCGCTCTTGGGCTCCCGTCCCTGGCCGGCCACCAGGTCTCCGGTGCGCAGTCCGAAGCGCCTTATCTGGGACTGGGAGACATAGATGTCGTCTGAGCTGGGCAGTAGAGAGCTCTGCCTCAAGAAGCCGTAGCCGTCGCTCATAATTTCCAGTATGCCGGAGCAGAAGGTGTAGCCCTGCTGCTTGGCGTTCTCCTTGAGCAGGCGCATTATTATATCCTGCTTTTTAAGGGCGCTGGCGCTGGTGATGCCCATCTCCTTGGCTATTTCCACCAGCTCTTCCTTGTTCTTGGTTTCCAGCTCGTTCAGATTAATCTTTGACGTGTTCATGGTGTTTTCCTTATAGAGAATTTTAGCGGGTGTCTATGCCCTTCTGCTCCGCCGCGCAGCGTTTCCAGTCGGCCATGAAGCGCTCTATGCCGATGTCGGTGAGGGGATGGCATACCATCTGCTTGAGCACCTTGAAGGGGACGGTGGCGATGTGTGCCCCCGCCAGGGCTGCCTCCACGCAGTGCTGGGGGTGGCGGATACTGGCTGCGATGACCTCGGTGGGGAGCTCATAGTATTCCAGCACCTCCACGATGTCGGCCACCAGCGCCATACCGTCGTCGCCGATGTCGTCCAGCCGCCCCACGAAGGGGCTTATGTAGGCGGCTCCTGCCAGGGCCGCCAGCAGCGCCTGGTTAAGGGAGAAGCACAACGTCATGTTTACCTTTATGCCCTCCTTGGACAGGGTGGACGTCGCCTCCAGGCCGGCGGTGGTTGAGGGTATCTTAACCACCACATTGGGGGCCCAGGTGGCTATGGTGCGTGCCTGGGCTACCATGTCTTCGGCCTCCTCCACCACTACCTCGGCGGAGATGGGCCCCGGTATTATTGCGCATATCTGCTTCACCGCCGCCTCGTAGTCGGCAGTGCCCTCTTTAGATACCAGGGTAGGGTTGGTGGTGACTCCGCTCACCACTCCCATCTTGGCTGCTTCCGTTATCTCGTCTATGTTGGCCGTGTCCAGGAAAATGCGCATATGCTCTTTATCACTCCTCTTCTTGGTACACCAAAGCGGTGGCTGTGTCCTCGTCGGAGACCACCACGCTAAGGTCGGCCTCGCAATGGGCCTCACCGTATATCTCGTTTATGTTCTCGCCGGGGTATATGCTTATGGCGGGGTACTCCAGGAACAGGCTCTCTCCCGGCTCCATCATCTCAACCTCCTCCAGATACCAGGTCATCTCCATACGGTAGCTGTCGCCGTAATCCGCTTCGGTAACCTCGTCCGGCTCCTTATCACCGAGCGTCTTCAGGCTGGTTCAAGGAGGAAAGGGGTAGGGTAGGCTGAGCCCCTTCTCGCATTACTTCTTTGGCTACATTTATGAAGTCCCTGAATAGTGGATGGGGGCGGCTGGGCCGGGAGTTGAACTCGGGGTGGAACTGACAGCTCACCATCCAGGGGTGTTTAGACATCTCGCATATCTCCACCAGCTTGCCGTCCGGGGAAAGCCCGCAGTAGACCATACCTGCCTTCTGGAGCATGTCACGGAAGCTGTTGTTGAACTCAAAGCGGTGGCGGTGGCGTTCGTGGATAAGGCTCGCTTCGTAGGCCTTGCCGGCGCGGCTGCCGGCCAGCATCTGGCAGGGGTAATTGCCACGGCGCATGGTGCCGCCCTTCTTCTTTATCCTTTTCTGCTCGGGCAGCAGGTCTATGACCGGGTAGGGTGTGTCGGGGTCGAACTCGGTGGAGTTTGGCTCCCTGGTCCCCGTGATGTGGCGGGCAAGCTCTATTACCATGATGTGCATTCCCAGGCACAGACCCAGGTAGGGGACCTGGTTCTCCCTGGCATATCTGGCGGCGTTCACCATGCCCTCTATCCCCCGCACGCCGAACCCGCCGGGGATTATTATGCCCTGCGCCGAGCGCAGCAGCGTCTCCTCGCTGCCGGGGGTCTCCAGGTCTTCCGAGTGGACCCATTGTATGTTTAGGCTGCGGTTATGATACAGTGCGGCGTGGCACAGCGCCTCTCGCACCGAGAAGTAGGCATCCTTAAGCTCCACGTATTTGCCCACCAGGGCAATGTTCAGCGGCTCAAGCGGCTCCTTTATGCGCCGTGCCAGATCTTGCCATTGGCCCAGGTCGGGCTGCTTGTCGGTGACGCCCAGCTTGTTGGTGATTAGCCTGCCCAGCCCCTCCTCCTCTAAGAGCACTGGCACTTCGTAGATGGTGTCCACCGTGGGCAACGGTATAACCGCCTCTCGCTCCACGTCGCAGAACAGGGATATTTTGTCCCTTATTCCCCCCGATATGGGGAAGTCGCTGCGGCAGATTATTATATCGGGCTGTATGCCGATGCGCCTAAGCTCGTTGACGCTGTGCTGGGTGGGCTTGGTCTTAAGCTCCTGGGTAGAGAGGAGATGAGGTAAAAGGGTCACATGGACGTAGAGCACATTCTCCCTGCCCGCGTCCTTACGCATCTGCCTGATGGCTTCCAGGAAGGGCTGCCCTTCTATGTCGCCCACTGTGCCGCCGACCTCTATGATGAGCACGTCGGCCTTGGACTTATCGGCGAGCTTTTGGAACTGGCCCTTTATCTCGTTGGTAACGTGGGGCACCACCTGTATGGTGCCGCCCAGATAGTCGCCTTGCCTCTCTTTGCCGATGACGGAGCTATATATCTGCCCCGAGGTTACGTTGGACTCGGCGGTGAGCTTTATATCTATGAAACGCTCGTAGTTGCCCAGATCCAGGTCGGTTTCAGCGCCGTCTTCGGTGACGAACACCTCGCCGTGCTGGTAGGGCGACATCGTGCCTGGGTCCACGTTCAAATAGGGGTCCAGCTTCTGAACGGATACGGTGATGCCGCGGCTTTTCAAAATAGCGCCGATGGAACCGACGGCAATGCCCTTGCCTACGGAACTAACTACACCACCAGTAATAAAGATATACTTTGCCATCGGGGAAATATCACTTTCCAGGGATAGACATCAGGTATATAAGGGAGCAATTTTATTGGAAAAGGGGGGCAGAGGGAAATCCCTCTTGGTAAAATATACCCAAAAAGGGGGGGCGTTGTCAAGGGGGGAGGGGAGTGGCGGGGGGGCAAACTCGCCCCCCCGCAGGGGGTTACTTGTCGGCCTTGGCCTTCTTGGTCTCGGCCTTGGTCTGGGCCGTTACCTTTATGCGCTTGGGCTTGGCCTTTGCCGCCTTGGGGATGGTGAGGGTCAGCATGCCGTTCTCAAATCCCGCCCGTGTCTTGTCTGTCACCAGGCCCTGTGGCAGGACAACCGTGCGGCAGAAGGCGCCGTAGCGGTGCTCCCGGTAGAGGTAGTCGCCCTCTTCCACCTTCTCCTCGGCCTTGGCCTCGCCCTTGATGGTGAGGCGGTCGCCTTCTATGGAGACATCCACCTCCTCAGGCTTCACGCCGGGGAGCGCCGCCTTTATCACCATCTCCTCGTCTGTATGGTAGGCGTCCAGGCGGGGTGGGACATCACCTCCCTCCATGGGCCCTCGGAAGCGGTAGGGGCTAAAGAACCTGTTGTCAAACAGCCTCTCCATCGCCCCTTCCAGTGCGGCCACCTCGGCGAAGGGTTGATACCGTATAAGCCTTGTCATAATCTCCGTCCTCCTTTCTCTCTTTGTCATAAGCAATGTAACATAGTTAATAAAGTTTGTCAAGTATGTTTACTCTGTATCATTAAAAATCCTTTTATTCTATTGACATATATAGTGATATAACTTATAATGCAACTGATAAAATATGGGAGAAGGACAATGACGGACAGGGACTACTACCGTAATATATTGAACATACTCGGTCTGGGGTTCGGCGCTGGCAAGGCGCGGGTGGATAATGCCCGTAGGGGTAAATCAGCCGCCGGCGAGGACATAGAGCCTTGCTATGTTATAAGCGTGGCAGCCAGGATATTAGGCCTGCAAACCCATACCTTGCGCTACTATGAGAAAAAAGGCATAATAGAGCCGTCTCGCTCCCAGGGCAACATCCGCCTATATTCCAGGAAAGATATAGACCGTCTGCGCCTTATGAAGGCTCTTACAGACCTGGGGGTGAACGCGGCCGGGGCTGAGGTCATACTGGGTATGAGGCAGTATATAATGGAGCTTAAGCGCCGTGTGGAGGGCCTGGAGGTGGAGTTGGAAGAGATGAGGGGGGGCAAGAGGCCATGAAGCAGGGAAGATTCACCGAGTTGGCTCAGGAGGCGCTAGCGGCGTCTCAGGAGCTGGTCAAGAAATACCGCCACAGTCAGTGGGATGTGGAGCACATACTACTGGCGCTTATTCAGCAGGAGGGGGGGCTGGTGGGCTCCATCCTATCCCAGCTGGGGGTAGATGTGGGCGCGGTGCGCCGGCATGTGGAGACCGTCCTGGCTCAGGTGCCCCAGGTGGGCTACGAGGCGTCGCAGATATATGCCACCCCCAGGGTGGCCCAGCTTATCGAGGCCGCTGACAAGGAGGCGCAGCGCCTTCAGGACGAGTTCATCAGCACGGAGCACTTATTCATTGCCATGGTGGTGGAGGAGAAGGGGGAGGCCGCATCCATACTTAAGGGCATGGGCATAGACCGCGAGAAGGTCTATGATGCCTTGAAGAACCTTCGCGGCGGGCATCGCGTTACCGACGAGCGCGCCGAGAGCAAGTATCGCTCCCTGGAGAAGTATACCCGCGACCTGAGCGCTCTCGCCCGTCAGGGCAAGCTGGACCCGGTGATAGGCCGCGATGAGGAGATAAAGCGGGTGATGCAGATACTCACCCGTCGTACCAAGAACAACCCCGTCGTCATCGGTGATGCCGGCGTGGGCAAGACCGCCATAGCCGAGGGGATGGCGCAGAAGATAGCCGCCGACGACGTTCCTGATTCTTTGAAAGGCAGGCGCGTTCTGGCCCTGGATATGGGAGCGCTGGTGGCCGGCAGCAAGTTCCGCGGCGAGTTTGAAGAGCGGCTTAAGGCCGTGATGGATGAGATAAAGGAGGCCCAGGGCGAGGTAATCCTGTTCATAGACGAGATGCACACCGTGGTGGGGGCCGGGGCGGCGGAGGGGGCCATAGACGCCGGCAATATGCTCAAACCGGCGCTCTCGCGCGGCGAGCTGCAGTGCATCGGCGCCACCACCCTGGACGAATACCGCAAGTTCGTGGAGAAGGATAAGGCCCTGGAGAGGCGCTTCCTGCCCATCTACCTGGGGGAGCCGACCATAGAGGCCACCGTGGAGATGCTCAAGGGTCTGCGCCCTCGCTATGAGGCGCACCATAAGATAAAGGTCTCCGACGAGGCCCTGGAGGCGGCGGCGAGACTCAGCCAGCGCTATATATCGGACCGCTTCCTGCCCGATAAGGCCATAGACCTCATAGACGAGGCTGCCAGCAAGATAAGGATAGACTCCGAGAGCGCCCCGCCGGAGGTGAAGTCCCTGGAGGGTCGCTTGAAGCAGATAGCCAACGAGGAGGAATCCGCCTCGCAGCGTGGCCAGTACGAGCAGGCGGCCAACCTGAAGAGCGAGAGGGCCCGCCTGGAGGAGGAGTACAACCGCGCCAAGACCCAGTGGCTGGAGCGGGAGAAGATAGACGGCAAGGTGGATGAGGACGATATCGCCCGCCTCATCTCCAGCTGGACGGGGATACCGGTATCCCAGATGCTGGAGGGCGAGGCGGATAAGCTTCTGAAAATGGAGGAGCGCATACATGAGCGCCTGGTGGGCCAGGAGGAGGCTGTTTCGGTCGTCGCCGAGGCGGTGCGGCGCAGCCGCTCAGGCTTGAAGGACCCTAAGCACCCCATCGGCAGCTTCCTCTTCCTCGGCCCCACCGGCGTGGGCAAGACGGAGCTGGCTCGCCAGTTGGCTCGTTTCCTCTTTGACGACGAAAACGCCATGGTGCGGCTGGATATGTCGGAGTATCAGGAGAAACATACCGTTTCCCGTCTCATCGGCGCCCCGCCGGGCTATGTGGGCTACGAGGAGGGCGGCCAACTCACCGAGGCGGTGAGGCGGCGACCCTATCGCGTTATCCTGCTGGACGAGATTGAGAAGGCCCACCCCGAGGTGTTCAACAGCCTGCTCCAGCTCCTGGACGACGGGCGCCTCACCGACGGCAAGGGCCGCACGGTGGATTTTAAGAATACCCTGGTCATTATGACCAGCAACGCTGGCGTGGAGCACTTGGGACGTGAGACTGGTATAGGATTCGCCCCGTCCAAGGGGGAGGAAGCCCAGCAGATTTATGATAAAATGAAGGAGAAGGTGATGGCCGAGGTCAAGCGGGCCTTCCGCCCCGAGTTTTTGAACCGCTTGGACGAGATCATCGTCTTCCATGAGCTTGCCGAGGAGCAGCTCAGGCAAGTCGTAGATATGCTGATAAGCGACCTTGAAAAGCGCCTCGCCGAGCGTGAGTTGGGCCTTGCGGTTACGGACGAGGCCAAGGCATGGTTGGTGAAAGCGGGCTATGATCCCATCTACGGGGCCAGGCCTCTGCGAAGGGCCATAGAGAAGCACATGGAGAACCCGCTCTCCTCCAAGTTGCTTAAGGGGGAGTTCAAGGAGGGAGAGAGCATATCGGTTGATGCAGGCGAGGACGGACTCGTCTTCAGCGCCTCCGCGAAGGGGGCGGAGGCCGGCGGCTGAACTGGGAAGGCATATGACCGCAGTAAGCACCACGCTGGATGATAGCAAGCAGCGCCGCAAGGGCCGTCGGATAAAAGTCCTGGGCGCTCTATACATATCAGGCATAGTCGCCATCTGTGTCTATATGGTGCTTAATTGGGCCGAGGTGCTGAGCCGCTTCCAGGCCTACAGCTATCTGGGCCTCTTTATCCTGGGTCTTTTGAGTGGTTTCAGCCTGCCCATGCCCATGCCCTATATGGTGATGACCTTCGTGCTGGGGGGCATACTGCAGCCCGCCCTGGTGGCGGTTTCCTGCGGGCTAGGTTTGGGCATTGGGGGGACGCTTCTATACCTGACGGGGCGGGGTGGGCGCAAGTTCTTCCCCTTTAGCAGGCTTTTAGGCCTGGTGCATTCCGCTCCCTCCGAAGGTGGCTCTCCATCATTCCTGGCGCGCTTCTTCCATAAGGCCAAGGTGCCTCATATGATAGCCCTGGCGCGGAGAAAGGGTATGTGGGTCGTCTTCCTGATTTCGGCGGTGCCCAATCCCTTCTTTCCCCCTATGGCCATAGCCTTGGGGACGATGCGCTACCACTCCTGGAAGTTCTTCCTCGCCTGTTGGGGTGGGCAGACGGCCAAGTGTCTGGTGATCTCTTACTGCGGCTATCTGGGGCTGGGCAGCGTATTACGCTGGACGCAGCTAGGCATATGACAGCTAAAATGTTAAGGCCTATTGGCGAAATCACCGATTGGGATACCTATCATCGGCGTGTAAGGATAAGCCAGCACCTGCTGTGGGTGGTGTGGCGGGCCTACGTCGGTCTCCTGCGCGATATCCGTTTTGATAGGCCCATAAGGATAATGGAGCTGGGCTGCGGCACCGGCTATCACACGCTTCAGATGACCAGGCGCTACGATGTGGCCAAGGTCACCCTGGTGGACTTCAACGAGGCCGTCATAGCCGATAGCAAGAGGAGAATGGCCCGCGTGAATTGCGATAAGGAGTTCGTCCTCCAGGACCTGTTCTCCTTGTGCCACCAGGAACGCTACGATATCGTCCACTCCCAGGGGTTGTTGGAGCACTACACCCCTGAGGAGCAGATGAAGCTCATCCGTCAGCACCGCGACCTGCTCGCCCCGGGCGGAATCGCCGTGATCCTGGTCCCCACTCCCAGCCTTCCCTACAGGCTGTGGAGGGGATTCTTGGAGCGCTTTGAAATGTGGATATACCCCGACGAAACCCCTCTTACCAGGGAGGATTTCACCCAGAGGCTTAATGCCTCCGGGTTAGACGTGGTCAAGATGCAGGACTGTCACCTGTTAGAGATAGGGGCAGTGTGCCGCAATGGGTTGGGGCAGGGATGCTGAAGTGCCAGACTACCGCATGACACATGACTTCAATGCTGCCTTGTTCAAGGTGCTGCGTCGCTATCTTGCGCCCCAAAAAGGGGACAGAATATTGGATATGGGCTGTGGCCGAGGCTTCTACGTGCGCGCTTTGGCAGGTTACGCCCGCGAGGTTATTGGGGTTGACATAAGTGATGCATCCCTGGAGGAGGCGGTAACTCCCAATGTGCGCTACGGCGACGTGACTGCCTTGGAGTTTAATCCTGCTAGCTTCGATAAGGTCTACTCCTTACATACTATAGAGCACCTACCCGAACCGTCTCTCTTAATCGCCGAGATGGCCAGGGTTTTAAAGCCCGGCGGTATGGCGGTGGTCGTATATCCCTGGGAGCCGTTCCGAGGCTTCCAGGCGATGCTGGCCGCCTGGCGCCAGTATCGCAATCCCTTCCTGGGGGGCAGGATACACCTGCACCGCTTAACGCCAGCCCGGATTAAGGCGCTGGCGGAGGGCTCCTCGCTTTCCTATATTGACGGTGTATTTACCCCTGCTCTGGGGCTTCAGTACCTTGACGTTTTGGTAAAGCGCGCTTAAGGGTTTGCCAACCAGGACAAAATTTGCTAAATTATTGGGGTGTGGGGCTGTAGCTCAATTGGGAGAGCGTTTGACTGGCAGTCAAAAGGTAGAGGGTTCGAATCCCTCCAGCTCCACCAAAGGGACTTATCTTGATACATGTACTACACGATAAGAGCCTGTCCACCAGATTCCGCATACTGGTGGAGCTGGCCAAGTCTCAGCCCAGCATACAGCAGAAGGACGTCGCTGTGCGCCTGGGCGTTACCCCGCAGGCGATCTCACAGTATATAGGGAAGCTAGTGGAAGATGGCTGGGTGGTCTCCGAGGGGCGTTCCAAGTACCGCGTTACCGCCGAGGGCGTCAACTGGGTTTTGAGCATGCTGCGGGAGCTTACGGACTACGCCGACATGGCCCAGGGTGCGGTAACCAACCTGCTGGTGTGCACCGCTGTGGCCGGCTGTGACATCTCCCGGGGGCAGAAAGTGGGTTTGACCATGCAGGACGGTGTGCTGGTGGCCACCAGCGTCGTGGGCGATGCTGCCAGGGGGGTGGCCGTGGCCGACGCTGCGGAGGGTGGGGATGTGGGCGTCTCCAGCATAGAGGGCATAGTCAAGTTTAATAAAGGACGAGTTACTATCCTGCAGGTGCCCAATATCCAAAGGGGTGGATCGGCCAGGGTGGATATCGAGCAGCTGACGGCCAATGTCAAGGGGGCGGCGTTAATTGGGGCGGTGGGTATAGAGTCCCTGGTGGCGTTAAGGAAGGCTGGCTTCAGCCCACAGTACTTCTACGGGGTGAGGGAGGCGGTGGTGGAGGCGGCTCGCTCGGGTCTGTTGGTCACCGTGGCCTGCGTGGAGGAGGACATCCCCGCGATGGTCCAGGCGCTTTCCGACGGCGGCCTGAGCTACGAGCTCCTGGATTTAGGGCGGGATAAAAAAACGCCCCGATAAAACCCCTCATATATAGCAGAATACCCCGTTTAGGGCCTTGACAGGCCGTGCCAGCCTTGTTATACTTACAAGTAGGCTAGCTTGAAATCAAGCTTATTTTATTAAACATTGGGGCTTTCAGTCTGGCTTAAAGCAGAAGACTAACAAACCCTCCTTTGCTGGTCAGTGCTTGGTGAAATGCGCTTCCCCTGCCCCACTGGGGAGGCGCATTTCACCTTTAAGGCAGGCTTTGAATCTTTAGGCCTTGCCGCATCTATTTGCAACGGCAGGCGTGGTGTGGGGCGATGGTGGAGCAAGGACCAGAAACATGGAGTGTTGCTGGATAAAGGATATCGTTTCTTGGCCCCTAATACCCCAGGCATCGTTTTATACGATACCAGTCTTCTTGACAAGCCCGATACCATATGACATACTCAAAATTGCTCCAGGTAATCGAAGTGGTTAGGGCAGACTGTGGAAGGGCTAACTGAGTAAGGTTAAACTGAAAGGGAGCGACGAAAGCAGGAAGCTTGGGAAAGCAAAGGTTACCTGGGGCTTTTCTTATGCCCCTCTTTACCTTTGCCCTGCTCCTCATCCGGCCCCAGTATGCCGATGAAGGGCAGGTTGCGGTATTCCTCGCGGTAGTCTAGACCGTATCCCACCACGAACTCGTCCGGCACCTCAAAACCCACATAGTCCAGATGTGTGTCTACCAAGCGGCGCGCGCGTTTATCCAGCAGGGTGCAGATCTTAAGGCTGGCAACACCCTTGGCCCTGATGTGGTTTAGGATGTAGCTTAGGGTGAGGCCGGTGTCCACTATATCCTCCACCATAAGCACATGCCTTCCCTTCACGTCCATATCCAGGTCCTTGGTTATCTGGACCATTGAATCCTCCTCGCCGCTGTAGCGGGATATAGCCATGAAACTCACCTCCAGGGGGATGGTTATCTGGCGCGTCAGGTCTGCCATGAAGAAGAACACTCCCCTTAAGACTCCCATCATAATGGGATTCAGCCCCTGGTAGTCCTGCGATATCTGTTCGGCCAGCTCTCTTACGCGGTGGTTTATATCCTCGCTGGAATACAGGACATCGCTCACGCCGTGCCCCCTTGTCTGTGATAGGGGGCCGTAGCCGTACTTGGCCAGCAGGCGGTCGAAGTCCTTCTTGTAGAGTAGGGTTATGTTTACGTTGGGGTATAGCTGCCTCATCTTCCGGAGCTTGCGGTTCTTTTCCGTGACCAGGCTCTGTTTGAGCGTGGTCAGTTCCACGTAGAGGTCCAGGCTGGGTAGGTAGAAGTCTGGGGTGAACATCTCTGTTACCCTGTCGCCCTCCCACCCTAGGGCGAACGACTTGGGCTCGTAGACCCACTCCAGGTTGTAGAAGTCCAGTATGCGGGCGAACTCCTCCTCGCTGGGGTGGGCGAACCCGGCCGCTCGCACCTGTTGGCGCGCCGTGCCGTTGGCCGTCGGCTCCTTCTCGGCGACGGGCCTCGCCGCTGGCGCTTTGAGGGCCAGCGCCGCCAGGCGGGCCATGGTGGCGACGAAGTTTATATCCTGTTTGGGGAACTCCGACGGCTCCCTGGTGTAGACCCTGAGGCTGCCCAGCACCTCCCCCCCGCACATGAGGGGCACGCCCAGTATGGAGGCTATGCCGAAGCTCGCCGCCATGCGGGGATACTGGACGCGCCTGTCGTGTCTGGCGTCGGTCACGGCCACCGGCTCGCAGCTCACCGCCTCGCCCAGGCTCTTGTCCGCGTCCAGGAGGCCTTTCTGTATATAGGCCTGGGGCAGGTCCCAGGAGTGGGTGGGAATGAGCTTCTTCTTGGTGGAGTCTAAAAGCATCAGCGATACACCGGCGCCCATCGCCCTGGCGGTGCCGCTTACGATGTAGCGCATGAAATCCTTGGTCTGGGTGCCGGGATCGAGCCGCTCCAGCGCCCGGCGTATCGTCCTATAGTAGACCCGCTCTTTTCTTATCACCAATCTCGTGCCTCTGGTGTAATTTTAGCACAGTTGAAGGGCTTGGACTATGGCTGGTAGGGTGGGGCTTGAGGGTGTCTTGGTTGAAGGGGGGTGAGGAGGCTTCCCCCTTGCTTAAATCGTTTATGGGGCCCATATTCCTCTGTGATACAGGCGAGCCTTTTGCTCCAAATTGATGAACATTCGGCTGTACTTCTCGGTGTCATCAAAGATACAGGCGGTAGCATATCCCTGGGCGATTAGCTCCGCATTGACGAAGATACCTCCTGCATATACATAGCGCAAAAAGCGGCCATAGCAGTCTGTATCATGATTCCCCGACTCTAGTTTTACGACTTGTCCTTCAACGAGCGCCTTGTTTACAGCCGTCGCTTCGTAAGCATAGTACTCTCCAAACTCTGGGGCGTCTATGCCCAAGTAACGGACATGGCGACCATCGGACAATATAACTGTATCTCCATCTATAACATGGAATACACGGACCAACTCTATATTATCCATTAGCTGCCTCTGCTTTTTGCGTTAGATTATAAAAGCGTTCGTATAGTTCCCACTTTTCGGGGTCTTCGTAGATGCGTTGGGGTGAAGTAGCAGTTACCTCTGCTGGAGGGGAGTAGGTATCATGAGCATTATCCCAAGCTTTCTTCCAGCTATATGATATTTTTGCTCTGGGAAGTTTTATCCATCCAGCCTTTTCCTTCATATGCGTATTTGTAATTATAGGGGGGGGCTGTTAATGCGTTTAGGAGAGAGGTATACGGGATCACGGGATAACAAACAGCTTTTTGGCTATTTCGCGAGGTGAGGGGTAAACCAATGGCCCAGGCCTTCCTCAACCTTGACGTCAGCCGCCTTCTCCTGACCAGCTAGCTGTTTATAAAACGCGAACATATCAGCATAACCAGGAGCAAACTTCGTGCCACATGTGATTGCGACATTCGTAAACTGCGTTAAGATATCCTCTATGACCTCCTCGCTATACATCGGCTTGCCTTCCTTAAGTTGCACAATCCCGCTATTCTCGAAGTAATCATAGCGAACTATGGAGTCCCAGCGTACATCCTTCTCAGGAAGATTCCACGGGGGCCTACTGTAATCGAAAACGCCGGTTACTATCCAATGGCCATTACTTTCATAGCTGGCACTCCATTCACCCCACGAGGCTGGATGTGGGCACTGCTCGGGGATGCTTTCATTCTCCCACCCTGGGACAATGGATCTTCCATATCCAGATTGTATAACAATGGCAATTGCCTCCTCAGCGCTAATTTTTGAACTGCCAGCACAACCATTCATAATAGGCAAAGCCATTAGTAACACAGCTAGTAGAATACTTCGTTGCCATTTCATTTCAACTTCGCTCCTTATTTTCCCTTCCCTTTCTTGTAGGCTTCTTATACTCCTCATGAATATACCTGTCAATAGTCCTGGGGTGGAGACGGGAGGTAGCCCTCCCTTAAATGACAGACGCCTCGAGGGTGGGTTAGGGTGGGAAAACCACACTGGGGGTGTTGGGTGGTAGGGTGTCGTAAGTCCTGGGTGGTGGAGGTGGTGGGCGGTATAGGACTCGAACCTATGACCCCCTGCGTGTAAAGCAGGTGCTCTAACCAGCTGAGCTAACCGCCCTTGAAGATGGCGCGCTTGGCGGGATTCGAACCCACGGCCTCAGCCTCCGCAGGGCTGCGCTCTATCCAGCTGAGCTACAAGCGCGCAAATCAGTGGTGCCGAAGGTGAGATTTGAACTCACACGCCCTTACGGACACTACGCCCTGAACGTAGCGCGTCTGCCATTCCGCCACTTCGGCA
>CAZVIZ010000003.1:2231-81020 GCA_964627215.1 uncultured Dehalococcoidales bacterium | reverse complement strand
GTCGGGGTGAGAGGACTCGAACCTCCGACCTCAGCGTCCCAAACGCTGCGCGCTAGCCACCTGCGCCACACCCCGATCCTTATAAAGGATATAGCAAAGCCCTTAAGGGGGTCAAGGAAGCGGGGTGGGGAGGAGGACTAATTAAGCCGCCTTGGGGGCAGTTCGCGCCGCCAGCTCCTTAAGCCTCTCGTAATCGGCATCTACATGGCTCTGAATAGCCTGTATCTTGTCCTCGGAGAGGTGGCGGAAGCGCCCCTGCGTCTTCATGTATTCCTCAATGGGCTTCACCTTGCCGCCCGGACCCAGCTTGTACACACCGTTCTCAACCTCATAGAGGGGGAATACCCTCGTCTGCACCGCCAGCCTGCCTATTGCGATTGCCTGGTCGGGGGGACAGCGCCAGCCGGTAGGGCAGGCCGAGTAGATATGTATGTAGGCCGGGCCCTCCACTGCCACGCCTTTCTTGACCTTATTCATCAGGTCAAAGGGGTAGCTGGGGTTGGCCGTGGCTACATAGGGTATATCGTGCGCCGCCGCTATGGCAGGCATGTTCTTCTTCCAGGTCACCTGGCCTATGCTGTGGGAACCGGCGGGGGAGGTGGTGGTAGAGGCACCGTAGGGCGTAGCCGATGAGCGCTGTATGCCGGTATTCATATAGGCTTCGTTATCCAGGCAGATATAGAGGAGGTCGTGCCCCCTCTCCAGGGCGCCGGATAGCGCCTGCAAGCCGATGTCACTAGTGCCGCCGTCCCCGGCGAATACTGCTATCTTGGGCCTCTTATCGGGAAGTCTGCCCTTCCTCATGAGGGCCTTCAGCCCCGCCTCCACCCCAGAGGCCACCGCGCCGGTGTTCTCAAACAGGGTGTGTATCCAGGGAGCGCACCATGACGTCTGCGGGTGCACGGAGGATATGACCTCCATGCATCCCGTGGCGCTTACCACTATGACATCACGGCCTATGGCCTTGCAGGCCAGCCTTACCGCCAGCGCCTCGGCACAGCCCAGGCAGGCACGGTGTCCGGAGGCGAAGTTCTCCTCCTTGGAGACCAGGTTCTTGCCGAACTTAATGAACTCTGCCATTATTCCCTCACCCCATACATTTCAAATTCAGCTCCGCTGCCCTTCTCCGCCACCTCTACACCCCTGGCGATTATCTCCTTAAACCCGTCTGGAGATATAGCCCTGCCGCCAAGGCCGCCGACGAAGCCGACTACCTTGGGCTTATCGGGCTCATCATATAGCGCCGCCTTTATCTCGGAGCAGACCGGCCCGCCCGGCCCGCCGAAGGATAGCGCCCTGTCCAGCACAATTAGCACCTCAGCGCCCTTGACCGCCTCGCGGAGCTCCTCAAAGGGGAAGGGGCGCCACAACATAAGCTTTATCAGGCCTACCTTCTGGCCCTCGTCGCGAAGCTTGTCCACAGCGTCCATGGCCGTCTCGCTAAAGCTGCCCATGGCTAAAAGCAACACCTCGGCGTCCTCGCTGCGATAGCCCTCCACGGGCGTGTAGTGCCGTCCAGAGAGCTCGCCGAACTGCCGCCATACATCAAGTATCACGCTCTTGGCGCCGGTAAGGGCAACGTCCTGGGCCTTCTTGGCCTCGGTGTATATATCGGGGGCGCCCATGCACCCCATAGATATCGGTTTCTCCACGTCCAGGGGCAGGGGGTAGGAATTGGGGGGTAGGAACTTGTCCACCTCCTCCTGATCTGGGAGATATATAGGCTCTATCATATGTGTCAGCGCGAAGCCATCCAGGTGCACCATAACCGGCAGCAGCACGTTTTTGTCCTCACCGATGCGGAAGGCGCAGAGGAGATTATCTATGGTTTCCTGGCCGCTTGAGGCGAATATCTGTATCCAGCCTGTGTCCCGCACGCTCATGACATCGGAGTGGTCACCCCAGATGTTTATGGGGGCAGAAAGCGCCCGGTTGGCCACCGCCATAATGACAGGCAACCGCATGGAGGAGGCCACGTAGAGGACCTCGTGCATCAGCTCCAGCCCTTGCCCCGCCGTAGCGGTAAAGGTCCTGGCCCCCACCGCCACCGACCCCAGACAGGCGCTCATGGCGGAGTGCTCAGACTCCACCGGTATGAAGGCGGCGTCCATCTCGCCATCGGCCACCAGCTCGGCTATATCCTCTACTATATGGGTCTGGGGGGTTATGGGATAGGCAGAAACCACGTCCACCCGCGCCAGCTTAGCGACCAGCGAAATGGCCTGCGAAACCTCTATGCCTATTCTGCGCTGTTTCATTCCTCCTCCTCCACCATAGTAATAGCCTCCTTAGGGCATTCCACGGCACATATACCGCACCCCTTACAGGAGAACAGGTTAACCTTAGGATAGGTATCGTTATCAAAGTCTATGGAGGCATCGGGGCAGTAGATATAGCATAAGCCGCACTGGTTGCATTTCTCTTCATCAAGCACCGGCCTCTCAGAGCGCCAGGTGCCGGTTTCGTACTCAGCGGTGCTACCCGGCTGGGTAACTATGCCCCCTACCTCCAAGTCACGCCACGTCAATTCATCAGAACTTGCCACTTAAACAGCCTCCTTCAACACGGTTTCCTCGTAGGCCCGCTTCATGGCATCTATGTTCCTCTGGCCCAGACGACCGAACCTGTCCTTCATCGGCTCCACAACGGCGTCCAGCCCCACCAGGGAAGAAGCCTTTATAAGGGCCCCTATCATGGAGGTATTGACGATGTTCACCCCCAGCACCTCCCGCGCGATGGTTCCAGCATCCACCGTGGCCAGAGACCCCTTGAAGCCGAAAGCCTGAGACACCTCTTCGGGGGTCTTCTTGCTGTTTACCACCAAAAGCCCGTCGGGCTTAAGGCCATCGGTCACATTAACCACGCGCAGCAATCCAGGGTCCAAAACTACTACTATATCGGGGTTCGTAACCTCGGCCCGGACTCGGATTGGGGAGCCAGGGTCCACGCGGACGAAGGCCACCACGGGCGCCCCCCGCCTCTCCGCGCCGAAGGCAGGGAAGGCCTGGGCAAACTTGCCCTCGTCTATGGCCGCCCGCGCCACCAACTCGGCGGAGGTAACCGCACCCTGCCCGCCCCGACCGTGCCATCTTATCTCGGTGCAAGACGAGTTCTCGGTCAACTGATCCTCCTTGGTATGTTTTAAAACGCCCCCGGGGCGACTCGAACGCCCGCTCCCAGCTCCGGAGGCTGGTGCTCTATCCAACTGAGCTACAGGGGCAGATTTATAGCTAATCCGCGATACATACTAGCATCTTACGTGCTGGTTGACAACCCTCCCAGCGGGGTGAACACGTACTGGGTGACCGTCCTGAGACGTCCCCGGAGCGCCGCAAGCTGAGGGCGGTATATAATCACCTTATCAGCCTGGCGCGCAAGCTCCATATCCAACACCAGTCCGAGCACCTTGGCCTCTACCGGCGTGGGTGCCAGCACCGCCATCTCACCCCCCTCTCCCCCCACACGTATCATCATAGGGAGCTTAAGCTTCTCGGCCTCGTCCGCCTCCAGGACATCGGCCAGGAACTTGAGTTCCTTCTTGCTGAAAAGGTGCGTAGAGCCGTCCTGGCAGAGAACGTGGGGGTGCGCCTCGGCAAGCAGCTGCTTCAGAGACTTCCTACTGGCGGGGAGGTGGGCATTCACCACCTTCAGCTCGTCTTTAAGACACTCTCCAAGTAGATGATTATAGGACGGCTCACCGGGCATATCGGCCTCACTTCTGCTCCAGGATTACCTTCACCCTCTTCAAGCGCGCCTTCTCCTCCCTATCCCGCTCCTCAAACTTCATATAGAGGTATTTTATGGTCTCCTCCAGGCTGGGAATGATGAGGTATTCCAAGGCATTAACAATACGCTTGGTACGGTTTATCTCCCTGCCCAATAACTCTAGGCTGCGCTGAAGCTCCGCCAGCTCCACTATCGTGCCCAGTGCCTTAGAGGAGTGGCGCGCCGCCTGGTCCACCCAGGCGGAGGTGTCGGCCAGGCTGTATCCGCCCCCAGCCTCCCCCTCCTCCAGCTCCAGGGCGGGTATCCTCACCCCACCGATGTTCCTCTGTCCGGCAACCACGGCCAAGTCCCGCTTGCTTGCAAGGAACTCCTTCTCCAGGGCAACATAGCCATGATAGCCGGCGGCCACGGTGAGAGAGCTATAGCCCTGAGACATATCCTCCAGCAGGCGGCGCTTGGTAGCCACCGTCTGTCGGGCTATATCCAGGAACTCCATTATAAGTATGGCCACCCTGTCCTTTACTATGCGCCGTATGCGAGACGCCAGGGTAAGGCGACGCCTGAGCCTTATAAGCTCGATCTTTGTGGGTCGGGCCAGCTTTATCTGTGCCACTTCTTCCCTTCTCTTAAGCCTTCTTGCGGTACTTGGGCAGGTATTTCTTGATAAGCTGCTCGCTGATGAGCTTCAGGTCTTCCTCCGGAAGCGCGCTAAAAAGCTCCCATCCGACGTCCAGGGTCTTCTCCACCTCACGCTTCTCGCCCTCACCTTGAGAGATGAACTCCTTCTCAAACCTATCGGCATTGGCCAGGTATATCTTGTCCCTATCACCCAGGGCCTCGGTGCCGATGATGGTGGATATCTCCCTTAAGTTACACCCCTCGGCGTAGGCTGCGTAGAGCTGCATGAAGACGTTGTTGTGGTCCTCCCTGGTCTTCCCCGGCCCAATACCCTCCTTCATCATACGCGAGAGCGACAGGAACACGTTGATAGGGGGGTAGATTCCCTTCCTCTCCAACTCCCTGGAGAGGACTATCTGGCCCTCGGTAATGTAGCCGGTGAGGTCGGGGATAGGGTGGGTTATGTCGTCGTCGGGCATGGTGAGAATGGGCATGATAGTCACCGAACCCTCTTTATCAAATATCCTACCCGCTCTCTCATACATGGTAGCCAGGTCGGTATACATATAACCCGGGTAGCCGCGCCGGGAAGGTATCTCCTCCCGCATGGCCGAAAGCTCCCGTAAGGCCTCGCAGTAGTTAGTCATATCTGTGAGGATAACCAGGACGTGCATACCCTTGCGCCAGGCGAGGTACTCGCCAGCGGTGAGGGCTAATCTGGGAGTGGATATCCTCTCTATAACCGGGTCGGAGGCGGTGTTGATAAAGGCCACCGTTCTCTCCCTGGCACCGGTCTTCTCCAGGTTGCGCATAAAGAAAGCGGCGTCGTCGTAGCTCACGCCGATGGCGGCGAAAACTATGGCGAACTGCTCCTCCTTGCCCTTCACCGAGGCCTGCCGTATAACCTGCGCCACGATGCGGTTGTGGGGCAGCCCCGAGCCGCTGAAAATGGGCAGTTTCTGCCCTCTCACCAGGGCATTCAGGCCGTCTATACAGGAGATGCCGGTCTCTATGAACTCGGCGGGCGGCTCGCGCCCGGCGGGGTTTATGGCCTCGCCGTTAACGTCCATGTAGTCCTCCGGCACCACCATCGGCCCGTCGTCTATGGGATCGCCGATGCCGTTGAACACGCGGCCTAAGATGTCCTCGGCCACGGGCAATTTCAGGGTTTCCCCCCGACACCGCACACGGCTGCCTAGGAGGTCCACCTCGCTCACTCCACCAAATACCTGAACCACAGTGACCTCGCGGCTGATGTCTATAGCCTCGCCGCGCTTCACCTCGCCATTGGCCAGCAACACGTCCACTATCTCGCCGTATTTTATGCCGGGTATGCTCTTAGCTATCAGCAGAGAGCCCCTGGTTCGGCTGATGGCGCTGGTCTCTTTAATATAAAGCGGTGTCATTTAAGCGCCCCCTTTCTGAGCGACCAGGCTGGCCTCCATCTCCGTCCACAGCTCCTTTATCCTGGTCTCCATCTCCTCATTGGGTATATCCTTCATTCTGGCTATCCGGGGCACTACTGAAAGCCCGCGTATCTGGGCCATCGTGGCACCCTCGTCCAACATCCTCTGAGCGAGCCCATAAAACTTGGTTATAGTCTTGAGCATCAACTGCGCCTTGGGCGGTTCGCAGTAGGTATCTACGTCGTGGTAGGCACTCTGCATGAGGAAGTCCTCCCGTATCATCCTGGTAACCATGAGTATCAGCTTGTCGCCCTCGGGAAGAGCCTCCGGGCCCACCAGACGCACTATCTCCTCCAGATCCGCCTCCTGCTGTAAGAGCTTCAAGGCCGTGGAACGGGTGTCCTCCCACTCAGGGCTGATCTCGGACCACCACCCCTTGACGTCGTCAACATACAGGCTGTAGCTAGCCAGCCAGTTAATAGCAGGAAAGTGCCTCTTATTGGCCAAGGACACATCCAGTGAATACAGAGCATCCACTATACGCAGGGTATTCTGGGTAACCGGCTCGCTGAAGTCAGCGCCCGGAGGGCTAACCGCACCCGCCACCGTCACCGACCCCTGCCGATCCGGCCCGCCCAGGCAGTCCACCAGCCCCGCCCTCTCGTAGAAGGCGGAAAGGCGCGAACCCAGGTAGGCGGGGAAGCCCTCCTCGCCGGGCATCTCCTCCAAGCGTCCACCTATCTCCCTCATGGCCTCGGCCCACCTGGAGGTGGAATCGGCCACCAGCAGTATGTCATAGCCCATATCGCGGTAGTACTCCCCCAGGGTTATGCCCACGTAGACGCTGGCCTCGCGGGCAACCACCGGCATATTGGAGGTGTTGGCGATGAATATCTCCTTCTCCTGTAAAAGCCTGCCCGTGGCCGGGTCCTTGAGCTCCTTGAAGCTATAGAGGACGTCCGCCATCTCGTTGCCCCGCTCCCCACAGCCGATGTAGATATTGAGCTGTGTCTGCGCCCAGCGCGCCAGCTGTTGAAGCGTAACCGTCTTTCCCGTGCCGAAGCCACCGGGTACGGTGGCCTTGCCGCCCATGGCCAGGGGGAACATATAGTCCAATATGCGCATGCCCGTGACCAGCAGCTTAGAAGGATCCAGGCGCCGCTTGTAGGGCCTGGGCTTCCTCACCGGCCAGCGCTGGAGCATGGTTATCTCTTTATTCCCCCCATCCGCCTCCAGGACGGCCACTGTCTCCTCAACAGTGAAGTCGCCCTTCTTTATATCCTTGACCACCCCCTTCATCCCCACCGGCACCATCAGGCGGTGTTCCACCAAGTGGGTCTCTGGCACCACCCCCAGGATATCCCCCTCCAAGACGCTGTCGCCTACCTTGATCTTGGGGGTGAAGTGCCACTTCTTGTGGCGGGACAGCGCCGCCGCCTTGGCGCCGCGGCGCAGGAAGGGATCGGTCTCCATAAGCACGGTGAGCGACTTCTGTAAGCCGTCATAGATGGAGCCAACGATGCCGGGGCCCAGCTCCACAGTGAGAATGGTCCCCGTCTGCCTGATGGTCTCGCCCACCTGAAGCTCTAATGTATCCTCGTGAACCTGGATTATGGCCTTGTCCTCCTCCAGGCCGATTACCTCCCCCACCAGCCCCTCGTCACCTATCTCCACAATCTCGTATACCTGCGCCCCCTTCATATCCTCGCCGATCACCAGGGGCCCTGAGATACGCCATACCTTACCCATTTGTCTGCCTCCTGCCTTTAAAAACCCTCACATCTCTATATCAAAACCGATAAACTCTCTAATATAAGACCGATAATAAGCGGACACATCGCCGAAGCGTGTGCCGTGCTTGGACGGGACTTCCACCATAATGGGGGCATCCTTGGTCTCCCTTGCTCGGCGCACTATATCAGCGGCAAGCTCCGCATACTCCTCCAGGATAATGATAATCCCCACCGAAGGGTCACCGATAAGCGCTGAAAGCTCCCTCTGCACCTCCTCGGCGCCACCCTCCACCACCCGCGCCCGGCGTACGCCGGCGAGCCTCATACCGCTCACCAGGTCCTCGTCACCTAGAACCGCTATATCCAGTCTCGCTAAATCCGGTGTCATGAGAACAGCATATACCCCCTTATCCGGGCTATGGGCAGGCCGTCAAAGGCAGCCTTAAAGAGAAGGCGCAGGTTTCTCACCTCCGTCTCCTTGGCGATAAGGTGCCACAGTATCATCACCGGGCTCATAAGCCTTATGGCCAGCATATCCTTGAGCATGGCAAAGCGGTACTGCTCTATAACCTCCTCCGCCACGGCGGCTCCATCGCGCTCGTAGGCAGCAGCGACATCTCGCACCATGTCCAGATACGGCCCACCACCCACGACGGAGGCCATATCGGCTATCCTCTGCGTAAGCAGCTGCCCCGCCACCACCTCCGAGATAACATAGCCCCCCTCTATAACCAGACCCACGGCGGCTTGTGCCCTATCCGCCGCCAGCGCCCTCACTATAAGCTTTAGGTTAGCCATATCCACCATAAGCCGAAGCGCCTTAGAAAGCTCCCCGTCCTTAACGGGCAGGGAGAGCAGGCTCCTGTAATAGGCCCTGTCCAGGGCAGCCTCGGCGGTTAGCGCCATGTCCTCCCCTTCTTTATAGCCCCTGACTATGGAGGCATACTCAGGAAGGTCGGCGTCCGCCAGCACATCCGCCAGCACATCCGTATCGCCGGCCTCGGCTAGCCTGCCCAGAAGCCCCCTATCGGAGAGGGTGCCCACCGGTATCATATCCGCCCCACCACCCACACCCAGCGAGCGAAGGGCAGCCTTGATGTTGAACACGGTGTACCTCTCCGAATATGCGGCGAGTATGCGCCGCATATCGCTCGGCATGAGCTTAAACCAACCGAGCTCCGCTATACAGGCGCTGAAGTAACGCCACAGGTTCATGTCCACATCGCGGAAGGTATCCTGGGTCACCTCCTCCAGATACGAGCCAACGTGCGTCCCCTTAAGGGCATTCAGCACGTCCTGCGGCTCGGGCTGTTGGGACAGTCCATCTAGAATGTCCACCCCCACCGTCCTGGACTCGGCGCTCTTTATGTAGGCCGATATAAAGGCATACCCAACGTTGGGCAAGGCCTGCCTCCTTTATGTTAAAACAGTTCCTCCGCTATCTCGGGCATCAGCTTAGGGAGCAACATATCCAGCCTGGTATCGTAGGTATTATCCACCCGCACCCCACCCTCTATATGCTCCACGACGATGCCCCCACTTACAGCGCTCTCTTCTATCTCCACTATCTCAGCTATAAGCCCCTGCTCCTCTTTCAGGGCCTGGGCCGTCTTCAGGTCCCGTGCGGATACAGAGACCTTCACCTTACCACCGCCGAACGAGGCCGCCGCCTCCTGGAAGAGCGCCTTCATAACTTCCTTATCGCCATGGCCAGCCGCGAGGCGCTTCTTGGCCTCGGCCACCATGGCATCTATCACCTCTGCCTTAGCGCGGGAGACCTCGCGGCGGGCGACCACCTGGGCCTGCGCCGCCATGCGAGCCGCCTCCTCCTGAACCTCACTCAGGGCAATGGCCTTTCTCTCCTCCGCCCGCAGCCTGTGCTGCTCCTCGGCCTTGGCTATCTCCGCCTTGGCCCTGCTGCGAGCCTCCTTGACGATATCTTCGGCCTCCGCCTTAACCTTGTCCAAGACGGCCTGGCCTATTTTATCCATCTCAGCCATAGGAATACCCCTTAATTTACATTAGCTTAAGCAGTGTAAGCATCATGATGCTGAACACCAGGCCCAGCACACCCAAAAGCTCAACAAACACCGCCATCATCATGGAGTTAGTCAGTATCCGCCCCTTAGTCTTGGGCAGAAGCGAGATGCCCGAAGCACATACCGAGCCCTGGTATGTCGCCGAGAAGAACTCGGACATACCGGTCATTATGCCCAGACCGAGCACGGCATATCCTGCGGTTCCATCCGCGGGGAGGGTGGGCACCACCCTGGTAAGGATAAGTATAAGTATGATGAGTCCGTAGAAGGTCTGAGTCATAGGCAAGGACGCCAGGACAATCACGTTCCTAAGCTGTCCCTTGTCCTCTGAAAGCACCGCTATCCCAGAGGAAGCGGCATTGGCTATTCCCACCGAGGAACCCACCAGACCACCACCGAGGGCTACCGCGCCGCCGATAATGGCCAAGGCTGCCGGATCAATTGACATTTTCGCTTCTCCTTTCCTTTAAGATCTCGCTCCCACCGTAAGGGTAGGGCGTTTTCTAAGTATGAATGGGCTGTACCCCCTGCCCCCGCCCTCGTAGAACTTGAACAGAAACTCCACGAAGCACAGACGGAGCGAGTGGATAAAGCCGGTAAGGGCGCTCAATATCAGGTTGAGGGCGTGGCCCATCACCAGTATAGCAATGGTTAGGCCTCCCCCCAGGATGACGCCGCCCACGCCCTTTACGGGTATTAACCCGCCAAAGAGCGGCGCTAGCATATTGAAAACCACCGCCAGGTAGTAGGTGGCCAGCCCCACCCCCGCCAAGCGGGCGTAGGACATGACATCACCCAATAGTCCGGTGAGGTCGAAAAGCCCCAGTATGGCACCCATGCCGCCGCGCTCCATAATAGCGCCGCCCACCACCATCCCCAACCCCGCGATGATGAAGTACAGCGACAGCGCATATAGTTGGTCGGGTAATGGCAGGGTTACGTTGAGCATAGTGCGCATCAGGAAGGGTATGCCCAGCTCCAACAGGAAAAGCCCCACCTTGTTTATCGTAGCGCCGCGGTTTCTATCACGCACCGCCTTAATAAGGGCGATTAAGTGGCTTATATTCACGTGAATAAAGCCGATAACCAGGGATATCATAATAAACAGCAACGGGTCTTGAAGCACCAGCTGCACAACCGACACCAGCGCCGGGCTCTCAAAGCCGAAGAAGGCATGGATATCGCCCAGATAGGTGCCGCTCATCACGCCCAGGGTTATGCCCACCGCGCCGCAGATGTATATCACCTTCTGCAGCATCCTCACCGCCGGCGACGCTGAGCCAAAGAAGCGGGGCACCAAATACTTGCCCAGCATTATAAGCCCCACGGCATAGGCCACATCGGCCAGCATGAGGCCGAAGAAGGCGGCGAAGGAGTAGGCAATTATGGGAGTGGGATCCCACTCTCTATATCGAGGGACGCCGAACAGGCCCACTATCACCTCAAACGGCTTCAAGGGCTTGGGGTTAGCCATCTTGGTGGGGGGCTCCTCTATGGACTCCGGCTCCCTGGTATCTATAAATATGCTGTCTATATCGCGCTTCAAGGCGGCGACGGTCGTCTCCGCGCTATTTTCGGGGACCCAACCCTCTATCAGGGTCACATACTCAGCCTCACCGGCCTTGACCAGCACGTCAAGCTTCTCCATCTCAGCGGTAAGCGCCCCCCTGATGAGAGCCAGGCGAGGCAGCTCCTCGGCAACCTTTCCCTCAAGCTTCTTTAAGAGGTCGCCACGCTTTTCTCCCAGCCGATCTATCTCCGCTTCGCTCTCGGCGATAAATGCGCCTACCGTGCCATCGCCGCGCGGCAGGGCGAGCGCTCCGCCGCCAGCGCTTGTAACCAGGCGCTCTATCTCCTCAAGGTCTGATGCCTTGCCCACTCCGTGGAACACGGCCTCGCCCTCGGACTCGCCCTGAGCCGAGGAGAACAGCCTTCCGGAGAGCCTATCGCCCAGGCTCTGATACGCCTCCGCCGACAGGATGAATACGCGGGAGAACAGGTATTCTCCCCTGAAATCGAGGTCTTCAAACTTCATCTCGCCGACCCCGGGTAGCGCCGCCAGATACCTTGCCTGACGGGCGGTTTCTTCCATATCTGCGGCCAGCTTGGCCGCCCTAGCGGCGAGTTCTCCGAAGCGCTGCTTAAGCTCATCTACCTCGGAGCCGACCTCGGCAAAGGGACGGGTGTAAATAACCTCCACGTCCTCGGCAGGGGAAACCTCTTTCTTGACGGTAACGTAGCCCAAAACCTCATCCACCACACCGAGCATTCCCTCTACGTCTCGCCTGTTCTTCTCCAGGGCCTCCCTGTCCACCGCCTTCAGCTCCTCGCCCTGCTCCACATGGAGCACACCCGCGCGATGCAGGGCCTTCAAAGCCTTATCGGCATGGTCCTTGAGGGTAATAAGCCTCATTCTGACCATGGACTGGGGGGAGTTTAACGCTACCGGTATCATACGCTGCGGACTCCGGTGACAGCATCCACTATTCGCTGGACTATCTTCTCGGACTTAGCAGCGGCATCACGCTTTATCTTGGCAGCCCTCTCCTTGGAAGCCGCTACCTCTTCATCCGCCCGCTTGCGAGCCTTGGAGATAAGCCGCTCTTGCTCCCTTTCCACATCCTGCAGGGAGATCGGGGCGACAGCTATCTTCTCCGCCTCCTCCCTGGCCGAGGCTGCTATCTGGGCAGCCTCTTGCCGAGACTGCTCCAATGCCTGCTCCGCCTTGGTCTCAATACCCTCGATACCGCTCTTTACATCCTTAGCAGACATAGCCTTACCCCCTGGGGAAAATGGTCTGAATGCAAACGCCGGCCCTCAGGTGATATTATAGGAGGTGAATTTGAAAATAGGGCGGCTCTGGTTCCACAAGCGAAGCCACGCAGCCACCGCGATCTAACCAATAAGAACACTCTCCAAGCCAGCCAACACTCTACGGGATTATATCAAAAGCGCGCCGCGTAGTAAAGCGACTAAAGGGTTTATAGAAGTATGCCTATATTAATAGTGCTATATAATAAGTGTTAGTATGAAGGCAAGTGTTGAAAGAGTAGGCCGAATAGTAAAGAGGCTAGGGGAGGAATACGGCAGCCCCGTCAGAGGGCGGCGCCCCACCCCCCTAGAGACGCTTATAAAAACCATCCTCTCCCAGAACACCTCGGACACTAACTCCCTGCGCGCCTACGACAACCTCTGCACCGCCTTCAGCGGCTGGGAGGAGGTGTCCCAGGCACAACCCGAGGCCGTATTCGCCGCCATAAAAACGGGGGGGCTGGGAGACATCAAGTCCCGCCGCATAATAAAGGTGCTGGGGGAGATAAAGCGCCGCCACGGCGGGCTTTCCCTGGGTTTCCTGGCCGATATGCCCCTAGCCGAGGCTCGGCGGTGGCTTACGGGACTTTCAGGGGTGGGGCCCAAGACTGCGGCCTGTGTGCTCCTCTTCTCCCTGGACATGCCGGCCCTGCCGGTGGATACCCATGTCCTCCGCGTCGCCAAGAGACTGGGGCTGGTGGAGTTAAAGGCATCTGCCGACGCCGCCCACCACATACTGGAGGATATCGTGCCGTCAAAGTTGGTCTACCCCTTCCACCTGCTGCTCATAGAGCACGGCCGCAGGGTATGTAAGGCCGCCCGCCCCTTATGCGACCAATGCGCTGTAGCTGAACTCTGCCCCAGCCGCAAATTGTGCTAAAATAGCCGCAAATGATTCCAATAAAGCTCAGCCTGCGTAACTTTATGTGCTATGCCGGCGACGTGCCCCCGCTTGAGTTCAACGGCATACATACCGCCTGTATCTGCGGAGGCAACGGCAACGGCAAATCGGCCCTCATTGACGCCGTCACCTGGGCGTTGTGGGGCAAGACCAGGGCCAAGAGCGACGACAGCCTTATCCACCAGGGTAGTGCTGAGGTAGGGGTGGAATTCGACTTCGGGGCGGGGGGACACACCTACCGTATCGTAAGAAAGCACTCCGGACCCAAGAAGGCAGGGCGCTCCGGCCAGAGCAGCCTGGACCTGCTCATCAAGGACGATGAGGGCTTCAAGACCATCTCCGCCGATACCATAGCCTCAACCCAGCAGAGGATCATAGACCTTCTCCACATGGACTATGCCACCTTTATAAACAGTGCCTTCCTGCGCCAGGGCCACGCCGACGAGTTCACCACCGCCAATCCCTCTAAGCGCAAGGAGGTGCTGGGCAGCATACTGGAGCTTGATGTCTACGAAGCCCTGGAGGCCCGCGCCAAGGAGATGGCAGGAGGTCAGGCAGCAGAGGAGGCGGCACTTGCGGCCTCCTTAAAAGAAATGGACGAGGAGCTTGCCCAGAAGGAGTCCCGCCAGGAGGAGCTTAAAAGCGCCGAGGAAGGCCTGGCCAGGGCGGATAAGGAGGCCGAGGGGAGCGAGCGTGAGCTTACGCGCCTTAAGGGAGAGGCGGATGAGTTGAGGCACAAGGCACAGCGAGTTAAGGAGCTTAAAGAGCGCACTGCCAAGGCAGAGCGAGACATGGCGCGCTGGGAAGAGCTTAACAAGCACCACCATATCCGCATAGCCGAATACGAGGGGCTTATCACAAAGAAGGACGATATCACCCAAGGCTACGCACGCTTCGCGGAGGCGAAGGGGCTCGCCGCCGATATGGATGCCAAGTTGAGGCTTACAAGCCGTTTAGGGGAACGCAAGCACGAGCTGGAAATGCACCTCACCCAGGCAGCGGGAGCGCTTAAGAATGAGCACGCCGCCACAATGACGCGCATAAGTCAGCTTGATAGGCAGGTGGGGCATCTCGCCGAGCTTAAGACGGAACGCAAAAAGTCCCAGGCCAATCTGGAGCAGCTCACCGGCGGGCAGAAACAGCTCAACCAAGCCAGGGAGGGGCTGAACCAGGCACGCTACCAGGTAAACAGGCTGGAAGCGTCCATAGCCCAGGTTAAAAGTCGGATAGAGGAGACAGGGGAGAAGGTGGAGATGCTTAAGACGGGGGGTGGGGATAAGTGCCCCCTGTGCGAGAGCGAGCTTAAGGAGGATGGCCTAGAGCTTATTCGGTCTAAATACGAGGAAGAGCTGGGATTATATCGCCAAGCGCTCACCGATGCCCGCGCCGAGAAGCAGCAGGCGGAGAAGGAGGCCGCCCGCCTTGAGGAAGACCTCCGCCTCAAGGAGGCCGAGCAAGTAGAGCTTACGGACGCCGCCAAGGTTAAGATTGCGGCCTTTAACAAAGACATAGCCGATGCCGAGGCGGCGAGAGCCACCTTAGAGGAGGAGAAGAAGGCCCTCGCCGACATAGAGGAGCGACTGGCCAAGGGAGACTACGCCCCGGGGGAGGCGGAGGCACTGGGCAGGGTGGAGGCAGAGCTTAACGGCATAGAATACGACCCAACAGCCCACGATGCGGCGCGAAAAAGCCTCCAGCAATTCGAGAGGTATGATGAACTCCACCGCAATCTCGCCGATGCAGAGAGGCTTATAGGGGAGGAGAGAACGGGGGCAAAACGCGCCGGGGAGGCGGCACGAGAGCTGTCTGAAGCCTTAGCGACCGAGCGCCATGAGCAGGAGGTGCTGGCCGCTAAGCTCACCGCCCTGGAGGGGATTAAGGAAAACCTGGCCCGGGCGGAGGAGGAATACCAGCGCGCGGCGGAGCGCCAGAGAGCGGGGCGAGAGGCGGTGGCACAGGCGAAGGCAAGGCTTGCGCAAATAAAGGAGGTTGAGGCTAGGCGGAAGGAGAAGGGCAAGCTTATGACCCAGGCCGCTGAACTAGAGGGTGTGTATAGGGACCTGGCCGCGGCCTTCGGCAAGAAGGGCATACAGGCGCTCATCATAGAGAGGGCGCTTCCGGAGATAGAGGACGAGGCTAACCGCCTGCTTGGGCGCATGACCGATAACCGCATGCACCTCAAGATGGAGACGCAGAAACTCACCAAGAAGGGAGACGTGGCCGAAACCCTGGATATAAACATCTCCGACGAGCTGGGCACGAGGAACTACGAGATGTTCAGCGGCGGGGAGGCCTTCCGTATAAACTTCGCCGTCCGCATCGCGCTATCCCGCCTGCTCGCCCGCAGGGCGGGGGCGCCGCTGCCCACCCTCATCATAGACGAGGGCTTCGGCACACAGGACGCCGCCGGCATAGAGAAGCTCAAGGAGGCCATAAACTCCATCCAGGACGACTTTGTGAAGATACTGGTCATCACCCATATAGAGGAGCTAAAGGACGCATTCCCCACCCGCATAAACGTGGAAAAAACAGCTCAAGGCTCTACCCTCTATATAAGTTGAACCCGAAAAAGAGGCGCTGAATGCGGCCCTTTAGAGACCCAGGTCGGCGGAGATGACCTTCATGGCATTAAGCCCCAGCTCTATGAACTCGTCCAGTGGTATATCCAGCTCGCTTGAGGAGGCTATCTGCTCCCTGTCGGCGCCGGGGGCGAAGCGCTCCTCCTTTAAGCGCTTGCGCACGGACTTGGCCTCCAAAGCGTCAAGTCTCTTATCAGGCATTATAAGCGCTGCGGCTGTTATGAGACCCGTAAGGGGGTCGGCGCAGTATAGGGCCTTATCCAAGAGGGAGGTTCGCTCCGCGCCGTGGGCGGGATTATGCGCCAGTATGGCATGGGCCATGGCATGGCTTCCACCCATCTCCCCAACCAGGTCCGCGCCCAGCTTGCCGTGGATGTGCATATCGGCCTGGGTGAGGTCTATATCTATGTCGTGTAAAAGGCCTGTGAGACCCCACTCCTCCTCATCCTCCCCCAGGCGGCGGGCCAGCGCCCGCATGACGGCCTCGGTGGCCAGCATGTGCTTTACGAGGTTTGCGTTCTCTATGTTCTCTTTTATCGCTTCAAGCGCCTCTTCGCGATTCATAGGCCGCCTCCTCTATACCGATGGGGGATACATCAGCCCTCACTCACTTCAAGCATACTCCTACCGAGCGCTTTACTCAAATAACGCCCCGTTACAGATGGCCTCCGCGCCGCTATGTCCTCCGGGGTGCCGGCGGCCACCACCCCACCACCCTTCTCCCCCGCCCCCGGCCCCAGGTCTATCACCCAGTCGGCATTCTTTATCACGTCCAGGTGGTGTTCTATGACAACCACCGTGTTGCCGGCATCCACCAGGCGCTGCAGCACCCCTAAAAGGGCGTCCACGTCGGCAAAGGCCAGGCCGGTAGTAGGCTCATCCAGGATATAGAGCGTCTGCCCCGTGGCCCGCTTGGAGAGTTCGGTGGCCAGCTTGACCCGCTGAGCCTCACCCCCTGAAAGGGTAGGCGCCGGCTGGCCCAGGTGTATATAGCCCAACCCAACGTCGTTCAGGGTTTCCATCTTGCGCTTAACGGCAGGGAGGTTCTTAAAGAAGTCCAGGGACTGCTCCACGGTCATATCCAGCACCTCGGCGATGTTCTTGCCCTTGAACCTTATCTCCAGCGCCTCGCGGTTGTAGCGCCTGCCCTTACACACCTCGCAGGGGACGGTTACGTCGGGGAGGAACTGCATCTCAATCTGGGTATAGCCCTCACCACGGCAGGCCTCGCAACGCCCCCCTTTGACGTTGAAGGAGAACCGCCCCGGGGCGTAGCCCCGCATCCTGGCCTCTGGCACGGTGGCGAAGAGCTGCCTTATGGCGGTGAACACGCCGGTGTAGGTAGCGGGGTTGGAGCGAGGGGTGCGCCCTATGGGAGACTGGTCTATATTTATGACCTTATCTATAAACTCTATACCATCTATGCCGTCACAATGGCCCACCCTCCCCCGCGCCCTATATAGGCGCTGTGCCAGGTATCTATAAAGTATATCGTTTACAAGCGTGCTCTTGCCGCTGCCGGAGACGCCCGTGACGCAGACGAACTCTCCCAATGGTATGTTGACGTCTATATTTTTGAGGTTGTTCTCCCTGGCGCCGCGTATCATCAGCTTGCCCCCGGAGCCAGGGCGGCGGCGGGTGGGGAGAGGTATGGCCTGCTTCCCGCTTAAATATCGCCCGGTGGAGGAGCGCTCACAGCCGACTATGTCCTCAAGCGTGCCCGCTGCCACGATGCGCCCCCCATGCGCACCGGCGCCGGGCCCCATATCTATTATGTGGTCGGCGGCGCGCATCATGGCCTCGTCGTGCTCCACAACCAGTATGGTGTTGCCCAGGCCTTTGAGGCGTTTAAGCGTATCTATAAGGCGCTGGTCGTCGGCGGGGTGCAGACCCACCGTGGGCTCGTCACAAACATAGAGGACGCCCTGCAGGCCGCTGCCTATCTGGGTGGCCAGGCGGATGCGCTGCGCCTCCCCCCCCGAAAGGGTGGCCGAGGTGCGCCCAAGGGTGAGGTAGTCCAACCCCACCGCCTCCAGGAAGCCCAAGCGCGACGCTATCTCCTTTAATATCTCGCGGGCGATCATGCCCTCACGCTGGCTGAGCTCGGTCTTGCGGGGGGCGGCAAGCGCCCTTACCCACCCCAGCGCCTGAACCACGGACATGGCGCTTATGTCCATTACATTCATGCCGCCAATGGTTACCGATAGCGCCTCCGGCTTGAGGCGCTTGCCCTCGCACTGGGGGCAGGGACGGGACACCATATAGCGCTCTGTGTTGAGGCGGGAGTGCTCCGACTCCGTGTTGCGGTATATGCGCTCCATTGCGGGGACAACCCCCTCGAAGCCGACCGTGTACTCCCTCACTTGCCCAAAGCGGTTGCGCTTGAAGCGTGTCTCCCCACCCTCCCCATAGAGCAGCAGATCCAGCTGTTTGGGGGTGAGGTCCTTTATAGGCGTGTGCACGGAGAAGCCGTTCTGGCTGGCCAGGGACTCCACCCGTCCCATGTACCAGGTGTGGAACTGCCACGGGCGTATGGCGCCCTCATAGATGGAGAGGCTCCTATCGGGTATTACCAGGTCGGGGTCTATCTCCATCCTCACCCCCAGGCCGGTGCAGACCGGGCAGGCGCCGTGGGGGGAGTTGAAGCTGAAGGTGCGGGGGGCTATCTCCCCCAGGCTTACGCCGCAGTGGACGCAGGCGAAGTGCTCTGAGAACAGAAGCTCCTCGCCGCCCTCTATGGACACCAGCACCACCCCCGCCCCCAGCTTCAAGGCCGTCTCCACGGAATCGGCCAGCCTGTCGCCGCCGCCTCGCCCTATCACCAGCCTATCCACAACCGCCTCTATCGTATGCTTCTTGTTCTTGTCCAGGGAGAAGCCCTCGGCGAGGTCGTAGATGCGCCCGTCCAGGCGCACCCGCACGTATCCAGCCTTTGTAAGGTCATCAAAGACCGCCTGGTGCTCACCCTTGCGGCCCCGTATAAGCGGCGCCAGTATCATTATGCGGCTACCCTCTGGGAGCGCGGAGACGGCGTCCACAATCTGCTCCACCGTCTGCATTGCTATCTCCCGCCCGCACTGGGGGCAGTGGGGATGCCCCACGCGGGCAAACAGCAGCCTGAGGTAGTCGTATATCTCCGTAACCGTGCCCACCGTGGAGCGGGGGTTGCGACCTGGCCCCTTCTGGTCTATGGAGATGGCCGGGCTGAGGCCCTCTATGTAGTCCACATCCGGCTTCTCCATACGGCCCAGGAACTGGCGCGCGTAGGCCGAGAGTGACTCCACATAGCGGCGCTGCCCCTCGGCGTAGATGGTATCGAACGCGAGTGAGCTCTTGCCCGAACCCGACACGCCGGTGATGACCACCAGCCTATCGCGGGGTATGGTGACGTCTATGTTTTTCAGGTTGTGCTCACGAGCACCCTTGACCACTATGGACCCAAGCGACATGCCCACCTCCCCTCGCACGCCAATTCTAGCACCTGCGTCTGGGGGACAACAACTCGGGTGCGCGCGTTGACAGTCATAAAGCCCAGCGAGTAACATATTCCATATGTTAGCCAAGGTGATAAGCTGCGCCGTGGTGGGGCTGGAAGGTGCCATGGTGGAGGTGGAGGTGGATATCTCCCCGGGCCTGCCCGCGTTCACCATCGTGGGGCTGCCCGACGCCGCCGTCCAGGAGGCCAGGGAGCGGGTGAGGGCAGCCATAAAGAACTGCGGCTACACCTTTCCCTTAAAGCGCATAGTGGTTAACCTGGCCCCCGCCGACCTCAAAAAAGCGGGGCCGGCCTACGATATGCCCATAGCGGTGGGCATACTGCTAAGCTCCGGACAGCTGGACGCCGTAACAGCAGGGACGGTGTTCCTGGGAGAGCTTTCCCTGGACGGGGGTTTAAGGCACACCAGCGGCATACTGCCCATGGCCGCGCTGGCACAAAAGGAGGGCTACGACACCATCGTCGTGCCCCGTGTGGACTCCAGGGAGGCGGCACTGATAGAGGGCGCCCAGATAATACCCGTGGATTCGCTCACCCAGCTGGCGGCCTACCTGAAGGGGGAGATACCCCCACCCCACCCCGAGCCACCCCAGGACGATGAATACAGCCCCGTGGAGGCCCAGACCACCGATATAGCCCACATCAAGGGCCAGGAGCACGTTAAGAGGGCGCTGGAGGTGGCGGCGGCGGGGGGGCACAACATCGTAATGATGGGCCCGCCCGGAAGCGGCAAGACCATGCTGGCGCGCGCCCTGCCCTCCATACTGCCCTCTATGACGACATCGGAGTCCCTGGAGGTTACCAAGATATACAGCGTCAGCGGCCTCTTACCCCCCGATACCCCCATGATTCGGCAGAGGCCTTTCCGCTCCCCGCACTACACCATATCCACGGCGGGGCTGGTGGGCGGAGGGCGCTTCCCTCGGCCGGGGGAGATAACCCTGAGCCACCGCGGGGTGCTGTTCCTGGACGAGATGCCCGAGTTCGGCCATTCCGTTCTGGAGGTGCTCAGGCAGCCGCTTGAGGACAAGGTAGTCACCATCAGCCGCGCCCAGGGCAGCGTTACCTTCCCGGCTAACTTCATACTGGCGGGGGCGATGAACCCCTGCCCCTGCGGTTTCTACGGCGACCCTTTTCGTCAGTGTACCTGCTCATCGGGGCTGGTGAGCCGTTACCAGAAGCGCATCAGCGGGCCATTCCTGGACAGGGTGGACATCTTTATAGAAGTGCCGCATATAGAATACGACAAGCTGTCCGACAACCGATTAGGAGAGGGCGCCGCGAGCGTGAGGGACAGGGTGGAGGCCGCTCGTTCCATACAGAAAAGGAGATTCGACGACGGGGTGTCCGCCTCTAACGCAGATATGACCCCAGCCGAGATAAGAGGCTTCTGCCGTGGAGACGACGCGGCACAGGGCCTTATAAAGGCCGCCATGAACAAGCTCCACCTCTCGGCGCGAGCCTACCACCGCATCTTAAAGCTGGCACGCACCATCGCCGACCTGGAGGGGGCGGAGGCCATAAAGGCGCACCACGCCGCTGAGGCCATCCAGTATAGGCCCAGGCAGACACTATAAACGAACACATAGGTCGGGATAGGAGATTTAAACAGGTATCAAGGGGCCCAGGCAGACAGTGTAAACGGACGGCAACATAGGCCGTGGCGGATACTGAAATAGACAAGGAGAATTGATAAGTTGTCAGCAGAGATCATAGGTTTCGTCGGCGGGGCGCTGGTAACCGTCAGCCTACTCCCACAGATCTACCGCGTGTTCAAGAGGAGGAGCGCCCGCGATATCAGCCTGCACTTCACCATCCTGCTGCTCGTCGGGCTTGCGTTCTGGCTGAGCTACGGCCTGGTCTTGAATCTAAGGCCGGTTATCCTGTGGAACGGGGTGAGCATCGGGTCTGCCATAGCGCTGATATATGCCAAGATCAAGTACGGACGGAGCTAGACGGCGTCCGCTTAACCCATCAACCTGAAGCCACCACCCATGCCCAAGAGCACGATGCCCACGATGAGGGTTATCCAGCCGCCTAGCTTATGCGAGGCGTGGGTGGGCTGTTCTGGAGAGCGCTCCACAAACTCCCTGAGGTCATGGTGAGTGACCAGGCCATCATAGTAGGACTTCTCCGACTTCTTCGCCCAGGAGAGCACGCCTATACCCACCCCTATAAAGGCCCCACCCATAACCATCATAATGAAGGTGTCAGGAGTCATCTAAATACCTCGTCGGCAGCGGTTCTTACTAAAATTATAACCGCCGCCGACGTTATTTTCAAACTCTAATTTGGGGGGAAGTCCTTACTTGACCTCTACGGTGGCTCCAGCCTCCTCCAGTTTCTGCTTGGCGCCAGCGGCCTCTTCCTTGTTCACCGCCTCCTTAATCGGCTTGGGGGCACCCTCCACTAGATCCTTGGACTCCTTAAGCCCCAGGTTGGTAAGCTCCCTCACCGCCCTGATTACGGCGATGCGGTTGGAGCCGGCATCCTTGAGGATGACGTCAAACTCCGTCTTCTCCTCATCATCGGCAGCGGCGGCACCCTCAGCAGCAGCGACCGGCGCGGCCATCATCGGGGCGGCGGCGCTCACGCCGAACTCCTCCTCCAGGGCCTTCACCAACTCCGATAGCTCCAAGACGCTCATAGTTTTTATGGCTTCCATAATGGAGCCTATATCGGCCGACTCAGCCTTCTTGGCCTTCTTGGCCGGCGCCTTCTTCTCTTCCTTAGCCGGAGCTTTCTCCTCCGCCTTAGCAGGGGCTTTCTCCTCCGCGGCCTCCTCTACCTTCTTCTCCTCTTTTTCCGCCATTTTTATGCTTCCTCCAGTTGTTTAATTCTAGCCCCCAGGACCCTGGCGAGCCCAGATATGGGGGCGTTAAGGCAACCTGCCAAGCGTGTTAGGGGACTGTTGATACCGCCCACAACCATGGCCAGCAGGACTTCCCTGGGCGGCATCTTGGCCAGGGCTTTGACATCCGCTGCGGTGAGCATCCGCTCCGGCAGGAAGCCGCCCTTTACGGCGACCTCAAGCCGCATATCTGCGGCGAACTTGGCGATGACCTTGGCAGGCTCAATCACATCCCCGTAGCCGAAGGCCACGGCTACCGGCCCTACGAAGGACGGCGCCAGATCGCCGCGGCTGGCCTCCTCGGCGGCGAAACGGGCTAAGGTGTTCTTGACCACCTTATATTCCACGCCCGCGTCCCCCAAGCGGCGCCTGAGGGTGGTTATATCCGCCGCGGAGAGTCCGCGGTAGTCAGTGAGTATACCCACACTACACTTAAGGATAGTATCCTTAAGCTCGGCTATCTGCTCCGCCTTCTTCTCTCTAGACATATAAATCCTCCTTATCCCGATAAAGCCCCTTATGACAAAAATTAAGGCCCCAGCGCCTATAGCGCAAGGACCATAAGCGGGGGCGTAGCCTCGCTATTTTTAAGATTCCTCGGCAGGCGACTTCACAAGTTTAAGCCCCTTAAAGGGGCACCCACTATCTTGGGAAAAATATTCAGTTGTTAAAGATATCAGCTAGATGATAGCGCAAGCGTGGGTTTAAGGTCAAGAGCCACCCCCGGCCCCATGGTAGAGGACAGCGTGGCCGTCCTGATATACTGCCCCTTGAGCGCTGCGGGCTTGGCCTTCATCAGGGCATCTATCATGGTGGTGAGGTTCCCCATCAGCTTGTCTTCCTCAAAGCTCACCTTGCCCAACACTATGTGTATTATTGCGGTGCGGTCCAGCTTAAACTCCACCCGACCCTTGCCGGCGTCCTCTATGGCACGCGGCAGGTCCTCGGCGGCCACAACCGTGCCTACCTTGGGGTTAGGCATAAGGCCACGGCGTCCCAGTATCTTGCCCAGCTTGCCCACCTTGCCCATCATATCGCGGGTGGCGATGGTGGTGTCGAAATCCAGCCAACCGCCCTCTATCTTCTTTATCAGTTCGTCCCCACCTACGTAGTCCGCACCGGCCTCTTTGGCTATCTTCTCGGCCTCGCCCTCAGCGAAGACCAGTATGCGCGTCTTCTTACCCAAGCCGTGGGGTAGCAGTGCCACGCCGCGCACCTGTTGGGCAGCATTGCGGGGATCCACATCCATGCGCAGATGAAGCTCCACCGTCTCGTCGAACTTGGCATAAGCCATCTGCTTAATGAGGGCGATCGCCTCCTCCGGCGTGTGGAGCTTGTCCTTCTCCAGGGTATCCAATGCCTTGGCGTAATTCTTACCGTGTCGTGTCATTTTTACTCTACCTCCACCCCCATACTGCGGGCGGTGCCCTCTATAATCCTCTCCGCCGCCTCTATGGTGGTGGCGTTGAGGTCCTTGGCCTTGGCCTCGGCTATCTGGCGAAGCTTGTCCCGTGGTATCTTGCCCACCACCTCACGCCCGACCTCGCTAGCACCCTTGTCCAGGCCTATCGCCTTCTTAATCATATCCGATGCCAGAGGCGTCTTGGTGACGAAGCGGAACGACCTGTCCTCATACACGGTGATCACTACGGGGATAACGGAACCCGCTTTATCGGAGGTGCGGGAATTGAAATCCTTGCAGAACCCCATGATGTTTATACCATGCTGGCCCAACGCCGAGCCCACGGGCGGCGCTGGATTAGCCTTGCCCGCCGGAATCTGTAGTTTTATTACCGCTTTTACTTTCTTAGCCATTTATTCACCACCCAAGCTTTATAGCTTCTCCACTTGTAAAAAGTCAAGCTCCACCGGGGTCTCACGCCCGAATAGTGAGAGCATAACTCGTACCTTACCCTTCTCCGTATTTATGCTGTCTACCACACCGATGAAGTCTATGAAGGGGCCGTCTATAACCCTAACGCTCTGCCCCTCGCGGAAGCCGATCTTCATCCTGGGCGTCTCGGCCTCCATTTGCTTCAATATCTGCTTGACCTCGTTTTCGCGCAGCGGCGAGGGCTTGTTGCCACTGCCCACAAAGCCGGTTACGCCAGGGGTATTGCGAACTATGCTCCAACTCCGATCGCTCATGTTCATCTGGATGAGCACATACCCCGGCAGTATCTTCTTGGCCACCGTCCGCCTCTGCCCATCCTTGACTTCTATCTCGTCCTCGGTGGGGATTACAACGTCGGTTATCTCGCCACCCAAGTCCATATACTCCTTGCGCTGCAACAGGTTCTTCCTGACTCGCTCCTCATGGCCCGAGTAGGTGTGCACCACAAACCACGTATTATCCTGTTCGCTCAAAAGCTAACCCCGTAACGGAACATAGTCGTTAAGGAAAGTCCAATCGCCCGCAATGCCAAGCGCCCCTCATCATCCACCCAACAGCAGTTTGCTAACGGCCTCTGCGAAACCGAAATCAAGCCCCCCCAGCATAGCACCGAAGATGGCAGTGACGAGCAGCACCATACCGGTGAGATAGGCCGCCTCCTGCTTAGGCAGCCATACCACCTTCCTAAGCTCGGCGATAACCTCACCGAAGCGCCCGAAACGGGCAGGCTCCTGCTTAGGGAGCTGTTTGGCAGCGTGCTTAGACATAGTATAAGGAACCCTTTACGGGCTACTTCACCTCTTTATGAGGGGTACACTTGCGACAGCGCGGGCAATACTTATTCAATTCCAAACGCTGGGTATCGTTCTTCCTGTTCTTGGAGGTGGTGTAGGTCTGCTCCTTGCACTCACCACAGGCAAGATGAATAACAATCCTAGCCTCTGCTTTTCTAGCCATAGCCCTATGTTACTTGACGATACGGCTTATGCTACCAGCACCTACCGTCTTGCCCCCCTCCCTGACAGCGAATCTGAGACCCTTCTCCAGGGCCACCGGATAGATGAGCTTCATAGTCATGGTGATGTTATCTCCAGGCATAACCATCTCCACGCCATCGGGTAATGTAATCTCGCCGGTTACATCGGCGGTGCCGATATAGAACTGCGGCTTATATCCGGTGAAGAACGGGGTATGTCTACCCCCCTCATCCTTGCTTAATACATATATCTCGGCCTCGGCCTCGGTGTGGGGCTTTATGGTGCCGGGGGCAGCGAGAACCTGACCCCTCTCCACATCCGTCCTCTCCAGCCCTCTGACCAGACAGCCGACGGCATCGCCAGGCTCGGCATTCTCCAAGGTCTTGTGGAACATCTCCAGGCTGGTGACCACAGTCTTGAAAGGCTCGTGGTGAAGACCGACTATCTCTACCTCATCGCCGGGATTGACGATGCCGCGATCAACCCTACCGGTGATCACAGTGCCGCGACCCTTGATGCTGAACACATCCTCTATTGCCATAAGGAAAGGCTTGTCCTTGGGACGATCCGGAACGGGGATGTATGAATCCACCTGATCCATAAGCTCCCATATCTTGCCGCACCACTCGCAATCCCTCTTGCCGCAGCCGCACTCCAGAGCCTTAATCGCGCTCAGCCTGACGATAGGAACCTCGTCGCCGGGGAACTTGTGCTTGGAAAGGAGCTCCCTCATCTCCATCTCCACCAGCTCCAGCAGCTCCTCGTCGTCCATCATATCCACCTTATTGAGGGCAACCACCATTGCGGGAACCTCAACCTGGCGGGCCAGGAGCAAATGCTCCCTGGTCTGAGGCATAGGGCCATCAGGGGCGCTGACCACCATTATGGCCCCATCCATCTGGGCGGCGCCGGTGATCATATTCTTAACAAAGTCGGCATGCCCGGGACAGTCTATATGGGCATAGTGCCGTTTATCTGTCTCATACTCCACATGGGCGATGGCGATGGTAAGACCCCTCGCCTTCTCCTCGGGCGCATTATCGATGCTCTCAAAGGCACGGAAGTCGGCGAAGCCCGCCTTGGACAAGACCATCGTTATCGCCGCCGTCAGTGTCGTTTTGCCATGGTCTACATGACCGATGGTGCCCACGTTACAATGCGGCTTAGTACGCTCAAACTTCTGTTTTCCCATTTTTCTTTAGCCCCCTTTTAGACAGCCCACAAGCAGATTCGAACTGCTGACCTCGTTCTTACCAAGAACGCGCTCTACCAACTGAGCTATGTGGGCGCTCTCTCCTCATTGATATTATTAGATATTCATTATATAGAATTAGCTCACACAGTGTCCAGTGCCAACTTCAACACGGACAGACTGGAGGGGGCAGGATTCGAACCTGCGTAGCCCTAAAGGCGGCAGTTTTACAGACTGCTCCGATTAACCACTCCGGCACCCCTCCCCACATAGCCACCCCCACTAAACAACCAAGCCCGAGAGGGGATTCGAACCCACTAACCTACCGATTACAAGTCGGTTGCGCTACCATTGCGCCACTCGGGCACCGCCTCTCGAGGCTTTCCCACCCTAAAATAACCAACCCGAATATTATAGGAATGGCCAGGCTAAAAGTCAAGGAAGAGATGAAATGCTGCCCGCAGGCACGGGGCGAGAAGACGCATCAAAAAGGGGGAGCGAGATGCTCCCCCTCTAATCTTGCTTGGTAGCGCATACGGGATTCGAACCCGTGATCTCCGCCTTGAGAGGGCGGTGTCCTAAGCCACTAGACGAATGCGCCGCATAAAATATGGCTGGGGAAGAAGGATTCGAACCTTCCCTTACGGATCCAGAGTCCGCCGTCCTACCACTAGACGATTCCCCAGTGCCTCAGCGGTATTATAACACGCTCGTCAATAAAGCAACAACGGCGCCGGTCACACGGCAACCTAATTTGACAGGATAGCACGCAGTGTTTATGCTAAATCAAGCTACACTGAAACGGGGAGAGCATACCGTGGCTGATTTAGCCACCCTACAAAAGACGATAGGCGTGGATTTTATAGATGCCTCGCTGCTGGAACGGTCTCTGGTTCACAGTTCCTACGTAAATGAGAACCCTCACATAGCCCCCACCTCCAACGAGCGACTGGAGTTCCTGGGTGACGCCGTACTGGACATGGTGATAACGGAGAGGCTTTACCACGACCTGCCCTCCTGCGACGAGGGCGAGATGACCAAGCTCCGCTCCGACCTGGTGCGCCGCGAGACATTGGCACGCCTGGCCAGAACCATCCACCTGGGAGACTTCCTCTACCTGGGGCGGGGGGAGAAGGGGAGCGGTGGCTGCGACAAGCCGATAAACCTGGCCGGCGCCCTGGAATCGCTCATAGCCGCCGTGTTCCTGGACCAAGGGCAGGAGGTGGTGAAGGGGTTTATCCTCAAACTGTTCCGGGAAGAGTTCAAGAACATCGTCACCAAGGGCGGCGAGGCCAACTACAAGTCACAGCTTCAGGAGATAATACAGGCCAGGGTGCAGAGGACGCCATCATACCACGTGGTGGAATCCGAGGGCCCTGACCACGACAAGCGGTTCACCGTAGAGGCCAAGGTGGGAGGAACCGTGCTGGGCAGGGGCAGCGGCAAGAGCAAGAAAGCGGCTGAGATTGAGGCTGCTCACCAGGCACTTAAGAAGCTTAAGGACTAACTTTACACCCCAGCCCACTTGAGCTAAACTTCAGAATAGAGAGTTACCTGAATCTTTTTATACACGAGAGGTGCCATTATGGGAAAGAGGGATTACAGACACAGAGAGACAAAGAAGCCTAAGAAGGACGCCAAAAAGCTATCCAGCGAAAGCATCTTCCACACCCCTCCCCCAGTGGAGATAATCAAGAACAAGGGAAAGAAAGAGCCTAAAGAGGAATAACTTCCTCCACACGGGCAAGGGCGACGACGGGTGAAAGAAGACATGGGTGATATGGCTGGGCTTAGGGCAGTGGTCTACGGACACGTTCAGGGAGTCTATTACCGTGACTTCGCCTGTCGCCACGCCATAGAGCTGGGACTTACGGGCTACACGCGCAATATGAGCGGCATAGAGGCAGTGGAGGTGGTAGCCGAGGGAGAGAGGGAGAGACTGGTGAGGCTGTTAAGCCACCTGAAGGTGGGCCCGCCGTCAGCAGATGTAAACCGGGTTATCACTGACTGGACAGAATATAGCAACGAATACAAGGACTTCCGAGTGATATGCTAGCCACAGTTGGCGGGGCTTAATCCCCGGAAGGCGCAAAGCCGTAGAAGCGGTCCTCCGCCAGCAGGCGATTTAATGCTCCAGGGGAGGCAGCATATCCCCCACCGTGGTGCTCCCGCACCATATCCACAAGCTCTCCCAAGGTTAGTGGCTCATTGCCACGGGACAGCAACAGACGGAACACGGTCTCCAGGATGGGGGTGTTGGCAGTGATGAAGCCCTCAGCGGCGGAGCAGCAATCCCTGATGGTGGCCAGAAAATCATCTGCGGCAAGCCCGCCATCCTCCCACAGTCTGCGGTGCTCATAGCAGAGACAGCCCTTGGCCAGCGAGACGAAGGAACGAGCGTTCTCCTCATACCAACCGAGATCAATGAACCAGCGCCGTGAAGCCATATCGGTCACATCCATATTACTGTCCATAAGCATATACCATACCCCTCTCAGGACTCAAACCCTATCTTGGAGGCGGCTATCCAGTCCAGGTAGGGAATCTTGATACCCAGCGTCTCCGATACCTCGCAGTCAGCGTGGAATGGCTCGCCGACGAATATCTTGCCGCACTCCTCAGCCTTCCCATTAACGGAGTTGTCCCCGACGAACCTCTGCCGCGCCTCTATGATACCCAGGTCAAAGGGCAGTGTGAAATAGAGGTCGGCCACCACCTGTTCTATGCCCAGCTGATATAGATCGACCAGGCCATTGCCGTACTTCTCCACGGGGAGCAGGGAGAGCAGGTTCATCAGGCTTAAATAACCCAGGCCATCCACCACCTTCAACGGAACCACGCTTATCAGGTAGTCGCTGGAGAGGACCACGTTGGGCACCCAGAAGGTGGGCATAACCGAGGGCTTGGGCAGGGGGTTATCCACCTCCACCCATACACAGCTATTCACGTCCAGGGTGAGAACGCGGGGGAATTCGTAGCCCAAAGAGTGATAGACGGACTGGATGGGACTGCCGTCCGGCGTGCCCTCCAGCAGAATGATATCTGCCTCGCTCACCCTCCTGATGCCGTCTATGATAGCCACCAGCATTTCAGGGCTGGTGCTCACCGGATACGGCAAGGGAGACGAAGCGCTGGGCTTAATGAGTATTCGCCGCGCCCGCGCCACCACCGCCGGCGGCTCAAAGACGAACTCGGAATCACGGAATATCACCGCTTAACTCCCTGCCCAATCAAGCATCATTACATCAACCACATCCCCTGCTCTCACACCATCCGTATCCTCGGGTATAATCATAAGCCCATTCGCAGACGTCATGGAGGTCAGAATGCCCGACCCTTGGGGGCCGGTGACGTGGGCGACGTAGCCCTCGCCCCTATTCTCCACCTTGACACGGGTGAACATGCGGCGCCCGTCGCTGTTCACCACCGCCTCCTCCACCACCGCCTTAATTACAGGCTTGGCCAGATCGTGTCTCCCCATCATTTTGAGTATGGCGGGGCGGATAAAAAGCTCAAAGGAGATCATAGAGCTTACAGGGTTCCCCGGCAGGCCCACGTGGGGCACTTGCCGACCGCACTCGCCATCTATCACACCGAAGGCTATGGGCTTGCCCGGTTTCATCTTAATCGTCCAGAAATCTATCTTGCCCTGCTGGGCTAAAACGTCCTTCACCAAGTCGTAGTCCCCCACCGAGACCCCACCACTCGTTATGAGTATGTCGGCGTCCAGGCCCCGCCGCAACCCTGCTATCACCGAGTCCTCGCGATCGCGGGCTATGCCCAGCACTTGAGGCAGGGCGCCATAGCGCCTCACCTGGGCCGCTAAGCCATATGTATTGCTGTTGTATATCTTGCCCTCGGGCAGAGGCTCACCTATATCCACCAGCTCATCCCCTGTGGCCAGTATGGCCACCACGGGGCGGCGGAACACGCTCACATTCACCATGCCCAGGGAGGCCAATACGCCTACCTCCTGGGGCCTTAGCAGCGTACCCCGCTTAAGCACCACCCCACCCCGGGCAATGTCCTCCCCAGCGCGGCGGATGTTGTCTCCCTTACCAGCGGCGTGGAGGATGCCTATCTCTTGGGGGTGACCCTGGCGCTGGCATTCGTCGCTGTCCTCAAACTTGACCACGGCGTCCGCGCCCGGGGGCACGGGCGCGCCGGTCATAATGCGCACAGCGGTGCCTTCCTCCACAATGGAGCGTGACACATAGCCAGCGGCCACGCTGTCTATGACACGGAGGACGCGGGGTTCCTCGGAAGAGGCGCCCGCCGTATCGGCCGCCCGCACCGCATAGCCGTCCATGGCCGAGTTATCCAGCGGAGGCACGTCTATAGCAGAGGTAACGTCCTGGCTAACCACCTGCCCCAGTGCCTCCAATATAGGGTTATCCTCCTCTGAGAGGACGTCCACGTAGCTCAAAATACGCTCTAGTGCCTGATCCACGGTTATCATAGCTCGCTCCTTGCCAGGGACTCGGCTCTCTCCATATCAGAGTTGTTGTTCACGTTAAAGAAACTCAGGTGCTCGGGGTCGAACCTGTCTATTTCCTCCTCCTCCAAATACCTGACCTTCACCATCGGCAGTAGCCCCCGCAGTCTGAGTTCCCCCCGCCCCAGCAATATCTCTATGGGCGCAAGACACCCCTTGGAATAAACGGCGCAGAGCGGCTCCACCATCTCACCCAGCCTGGGCAGGACCATATCGAAACCCTCTGCCACGTCAGCCATATGGCGTAGCAACCGCCCCTTCAGGAAGGGCATGTCACAGGCAACTACGATGTTGTGATAAGCCCTTGAAGCCTTAAGGCCTGTATAGATGCCGCCCAGGGGGCCCTTTCCAGGGTATATATCGGTAAGCACCTGAAGGCCTGTGCGCTCCTCCAGGCCAGGGAAGGACTGCCCCACCGCGGTGACTACCATTATGTCGCCATCCAGGGAGGCAACGGCATCCACCACCCACTCCAGCAGGCACTTACCACCGATAATACCCGAGGCCTTATCTCGCCCCAAACGTAAGCCCTTGCCCCCAGCAAGGATGATACAACCTATATTCAAGATATCTCTTATCTTTCTTTGTCGCTCGCCAGCCCCACCTCACCCCCCTATACGTTTATTATACCATTACGGTCAACAATAAAGGGCAAGGGCGCTTTCCCGCATTAAAGACTGCTTGACAAAGAAGCCTTTATTATGTATCATACCTCAAGCTTTTGATACAAGCGGTCGTCGGCGCCCCCCTACGGGGGCTTAAAAGGGAAACCCGTTTAAATCGGGTGCGGTCCCGCCGCTGTAACCGGTTACGAAACTCGGAATTACGCCACTTCCTCGCCTTAAGCGGGGAGGGAAGGCCCCGAGAAGTAGGTTTTAGCCGGAAGCCAGAAGACCTGCCGACGGACCATCAGCACCCTCGGGTTGGGGGGCTTTAGGGGAGATGGCAAATCCCTGAGCCGAACGCGGTTCAGGGATTTTCTTATTTTGGAGAAGGGGTATATGAAGGCAGCCCTGCTGAGAGCGCCGCTTAAGCTTACGATAGAGGACATAGCCGAGCCGACCTGCCCCACTGGGGGGGCAAAGGTGTCGGTAAAGGCCTGCTCCATATGCACCACTGATGCCGAGATGTTTGCAAACGGCCACCGCGACCTAAAATACCCCCGCATACTGGGCCACGAGGTGGCCGGGGTGGTGGTAGAGGGGGAAGCCATCGGCGAGCGCGTCCAGATATACCCCGGCATATGCTGCGGAGAGTGTCCCCCCTGCCTGGGCGGGGCGGAGAACCAGTGCCGCCGCATCGCCATAATCGGCTTCAGCCACCACGGCGGCTTCGCCGAGAGGGTTATCGTGCCGCCGCGGGGGGTACTAAACCCAATCCCCCCCAACTTGAGCTACGAGGAGGCATCCCTGGCAGAACCGCTGGCAAGCGCTATAAACGGCCATGAGATGGCGGGGCTTAAACAGGGAGACAGCGTTTTAGTAGTGGGGGCAGGGCCTTTGGGCCTTCTAAACGCCGCGCTGGCTCGCGCAAACGGCGCTGAAAGCGTGCTGGTGGCGGAGACACTGCCGCAGAGGCTCGCTCCCCCTAAGGGATTTAACATAGACCGCTTAATAGACTCACAGAACGAGCCCCTGGGTAGGGCGGTGGCCGAGGAGACCGGGGGGCAGGGGGTGGACGTGATAATACCCGCCTGCTCTCAGGCCGACCCCGCCCAACTGCTGCCCCTGCTTAAGCCGAGAGGACGGCTGTGTCTGTTCTCGGGAGGAAGGGGCAGCCCCAAGACCCCTATGAACGGCGATCTCATCCACTACCGCGAGCTTGCGGTGGTGGGGGCATACGGCTCCACCGCCAGCCAGAACCGCCGCGCACTTAGTCTCATCGCCTCGGGGGAGGTGCCGGCGAGCCGCCTCATTACACAGCGGCTACCGCTTGAAGGGCTGGAACGAGGTCTTGAGCTTGCCCAAGGACGTCGAGGGCTTAAAACGATTATCACATTCCCCTAAATAAGGAGGTTAAGTTGACAGAGGAAAGGCTTAAGGAGTTCGGCTCACTTGTAGTCCGCCTCATTCAAGGAGAGAATCTGAGTTGCGAGGAGGCCAAGGAGATGTTCCGTCAAGTTCTCCTTGACGAGCAGCCGGAGCTTCAACAGGGGGCATTCCTTGCGGCTCTCACCGCAAAGGGGGAAACCGCAGAGGAGATAGCCGCCGCCTGGGAGGCTATATACGAGCTGGACACGGTGAAGGTGACACCGGACGTCCCGCAACCCCTGGTGGAAAACTGCGGCACGGGCATGGACACCATGAAGACGTTCAATATCTCCACCGTCGCTGCCGTCATCGCCGCCGCCGGCGGCGTGTGCATGGCCAAACACGGGGCGAGGGCGCTGACCTCCACCTGCGGCGCGGTGGACATACTAGAGGCGGTGGGAGTGGATGTGGAATGCGAAGTGGACGTAGTGAAGCGCAGCATAGAGGAGGCTGGCATCGGTATGTTCAACGGCATGAGCCCGAAGGTACACCCCCGCGCCCTGTTCCGCATACTAAGCCAGATACGCTTCGGCACCACACTGAATATCGCCGGCTCCCTGGCCAACCCAGCCCTACCCCACTACGGGGTGCGAGGGGTGCACTCCCCAGAACTGGTGGCGCCAGTGAGCCGCGTGATGCGGGACATAGGCTACCAGAGGGCACTGGTTTTCCACGGCTCAAACGGCAACGGCCGGGGTATGGACGAGCTATCTACCCTGGGCGACACGATGATATCCGAGCTTACAGCCGAAGGCGACATAAAGAAGCTCTCCCTTAACGCCCAGGATCTGGGCATAGACCGCCCTACCCCAGAGGCGATAGGCCCATCCGCAGACCGTGACGAGGAGTCCGTGAGCTTCGTTGCAGTGCTGGCAGCGCTGGAGCGTGGCCCCAAGGAGCAGATAGCCTGCCTGAACGCCGCCCCAATGTTCTACCTGACAGGGCAGGCCAAGGACCTACGGGAGGGCTTCTACCATGCCAGGGACCTGGTACGCTCTGGAGAGGCGCTTAAAAAGCTTAAAACGTGGGTGGGGACGCAGAACCGCGACCCAAAGGCAGGAACGAACAAGCTGGAGGGCATACTCGCGAGGTGCTACGCCTGAAGCGGCTTAAAGCGCCGGCTCCATAACCACTATCTGGGTCTGGGGGGGCAGGCTATCGGCGATAAGCTCAACAGAGCTTCCGTCCAGCCGTCTTACGTTCCCCTTGCCCCGCAGGAAGTCGTCCACGGGGGTTATGGGAAAGGAGCACCTAGGGTTGCGGTAGTGCATGGGCACGACCACACAGGGCTTCAAGGCATCCACCACCCCGGTGGCGGCGGCGGCATCTATGGTATAGGTGCCGCCCACGGGCACGAGCAGAACGTCCACCACCCCTATGCGGGCCGCATCGTCCTCGCTGAGGCCATGACCCAGGTCGCCCAGGTGGCAAAGCCTTATGCCGTCCACCGCAAAGCAGAAGATCGTGTTATCCCCCCGCTCCTTCCCACCCGAGCCATCGTGATAGGAGGCCACGGCACGAAAGTCTATACCTTTAACGCTCGTCGTTCCCTGAACCACCTGGGGGTTTCCCTTCACGGCGGCGGCGTTGTTGTGGTCGAAGTGGTCGTGGCTTATGGTTACTATATCCGCGCTCCGGTCTATGGCGCCATAGCGGAGGTCGCCGCCGGGGGTATAGGGGTCTGTGATTATTCTTAAACCGCTATCTGATGCGATGAGGAAACAGGAGTGCCCCAGCCATTCTATTTTCATAATATACGCCCTCCTCTGTTAGTCGGAAGCCGATATAACCAGGTTCACCAGTGTGCGCACCGGCACCCCTGTGGCTCCCTTCACCACGAAGCCCCTGGCCTTCGCGGCCAGGCTGGGCCCGGCAATATCCAGGTGCGCCCAGGGGGTATCGCCGACAAACTCAGCCAGGAACTGAGCCGCGGTGATGGCTCCACCCCATCTGCCGCCCACGTTCTTAAGGTCGGCCACGTCGCTCTTAAGCTGCTCCTCATATTCCGGGGGCATAGGCATGCGCCACATGCGCTCGCCAGCGGTCTTACCGGCGGCGGCGATGCGCTCCGCCAGGGCGTCATCATTGGTGAACACGCCCGTAACCGTGTCTCCCAGGGCGACGCAGCAGGCGCCGGTAAGGGTGGCAACATCTATAACAGACTCGGCGCCCTCCTTAACGGCGTAGCCCAGGGCATCGGCCAGAATTAGCCTGCCCTCGGCGTCGGTTGTTATAATCTCTATGGTCTTGCCGCTCATGGCGGTGAGGACATCTCCTGGTTTAAATGCCGCGCCGCCGGGAAGGTTCTCCACGGCGGGCACCACACCTAAAACATTTATCTTAAGGCCCAGGCGGGCTATGGCTCCCATAGCGGCGATTACAGAGGCCCCGCCAGCCATATCCGTCTTCATCTCCTCCATCTTATTGGAGGGCTTTATGGAGATGCCGCCGGAGTCAAAGGTTACCCCCTTGCCCACCAGTGCCAGCTTCACTCCACCCCCACCACCCCCATCATACCGCAGCACTATGAGCTTGGGCGCCTCACGGCTTCCCTGCGCCACCCCTAAAAGCGCCCCCATGCCCATCTCCTCTATCTTCTCACGCTCAATAACGGTTATCTCCAAGCCGCAGTCCCGCGCTACCTCAGCCGCGACACGCGCCATGTCAACAGGGGTCATGAAGTTTCCCGGCTCGTTGGCCATATCACGGGCCAGGTTGGCCGCCTCGGCGAGCACCACCCCTCGGCGCACGGCCTCCTCCATGAGGGAGATATCGCCGGCGGCGTCGGCTACTATGGTCAACACGTCTATATCTCCGTGCTCCGCCTCCTTGGTGATGTGACGGCGGAAGGTATAAAGCCCTAAAAGCGCCCCTTCTGCCATCGCCTGCGCCGAGGATGCGGCGGTGATATCATCCAAACCAATGCCCAGGGCCGCCGAGGCAACGCTCCGCACCCCCTTGCCCCTGAGCACACGCAAGGCGACAGCCGCCGCCTCACGCACCCCATCCACATCTGCCTCGTCCCGTTTTCCCAACCCCACCACCGCCACCCGCGCCGCAGCTAGCCCTGGCGGGCTGTGGATAACAGTCACCTCGTTCTTCTTGCCCTTAATCTCGCCCTGCACCACAAGACGGGACACGGCGCCATCCAGGGCCTTGTCCGCGGCGGCCAGAGCGCCCTCACAAGCCTCTTCCCCCTCCCAATGTGGCAGCACAAGGGCATCGCACTCAACGTCTGTAATATCGCCGTCTATAACCTTAATATCCAAATCAGTCTCTCCTTGAGATAAGAGTAACGAGCGCCTTTCAGCGCAGGCGGTTTACAGCCAGCCAGACGCCCAGGGACACCGCCAGGGGGTCCAGCATACCGAAGCGCCCCAAACCACCGAAGAGGACGGGGAATAGGGACAGGCTTATCATGAAGCTCCCCACCAGGCATACCCCGGCGATTACAGCCAGCCAACGCGACCGCTTGCGGTTGACCGCCAGGCCTATAACCTCGCTCATAACGTAGCCGAAGCCAGCGGCCAGGAGGAAGTTGAAGTATATATAGGGCATCACCAGCTTGATGCCCCACCAGGCCGCCCCCAGGGCGAAGGCCATGCCCGTACCCACCAGTGCTGCCCGCCAGTAGTGCTTGGCAGCCAGGGCAAAGGTGGGCAATTTGGTCACACGGGCACAGTCCCGACAGCGGGCGCCCACCGGTGTCTCCACCATGCACTTAGGACATATAGGCTTGCCACATTTGCCGCAACGGAGGTTGGTCTCCACATTGGGGTGAAAGGTGCACTTCATCTCTTATCGCCCGATTAGGTAATATAATACACCAGGTCAGGGTGTTAATAAAGAGGGGTCAGTCGGCGACCTTGAGCCCGCGGCTGCGGGCCAGGGCGATTAGGCGCTCCGCGGCCTCCAGGGGCACGTCGGGAACACCCAGGGCGGAGCCAGCTGCGCTGTCGGGGCCGTGAAAATCGCTGCCGCCGGTGGCGATGAGGTCGTTGGAGTCGGCTATAGCTAACAAACGGTCTATATCCTCCTCGGCGTAGCAGCTGTAGTAGGCCTCTAGGCCCACAAGCCCCTTGGCCTTAAGCTCTACTATGCGCGCCTCGGCGTTCTCCACCGTGAAGGGATGCGCCAGCACCGGCAGCCCACCCGACTCCAGCACCAGATTCACCGCTTCGGCGGGGCATATCTTTTTCCACTCCACATAGCCCGGCAGGCCGCGAGCCAGATACTTCTCAAAGGCGAGGGAGACGGATTCCACATAGCCCTTCTCCACCATAGCCTGGGCGATGTGCGGCCGCCCGATGGAGCCGGCGGCTATCTCATCCACACGCTGGAAATCGATGGGAAGCCCCAGGCTTGAGAGCTTGGCGATAATAGCCCGGGCGCGGTCACGACGGCCATCTTTCATGACGCTAAGCCGCCGGGTGAACTCGCGGCTCTCATAATCCACGAAATAGCCCAGAACATGGACCTCGCTACCGGGGGCGTAGGTACTTAGCTCCACCGATGGTATAACCCTGAGGTCGGGGAACGCCTGCGCCGCTTCCAGTGCCTCGTGGACGCCGGCCACGGTATCGTGGTCGGAGAGGGCGATAACCTTCATGCCTTGTCCCGCCGCCATATGCACGATATCGGCGGGTGACATGCTACCGTCGGAGGCAGTGGAGTGGATATGTAGGTCCACCAGCGACACTAGCGCTCAATCCCCCTGACTATACGTGATATGCCCGCTGCCCTGCCGCTGGCCACGTCCACGTCAACCAGAACCGCGTTAAGCACCGGCACACCGTCGCCCACGGTCAGACGGTGGGGCATCATGGTCAGGAAACGCTCCAGGACGGAGTCGGTGTCGTCGCCGATTACGGAGTCCTCCGGACCCGTCATGCCGATATCGGTCACGTAGGCGGTGCCCTCGGCCAGGACCTGGGCGTCTATGGTGCCAACGTGGGTGTGAGTGCCCAGGACGGCGCTAACCCTACCATCCAGGTAGCGCCCCAGGGCCATCTTCTCCGAGGTAGCCTCGGCATGAAAGTCCACTATTACCACGGGGGGCCTGTCCTGAACCTCCTCCAGCAGGGCGTCCATGGCACGGAAGGGGCAGTCGTAGCTGGACATAAAGGCCCTGCCGATGAGGTTTACCACCATCACATCGCCGTCTATAATGTAGCCCCTGCCGGGGACGATGGGCGGATAATTAAGCGGCCGCAGTATGGGCAAGTCGCCGTCTTCCAGGTAAGGGATGATCTCCTTCTGCGCCCAGATATGGTTACCTGAGGTGATGACGTCCACACCGGCGTCCAGAAGCTCCCTGGCCGTGGACGGTGTCAGGCCCAGGCCGCCGGCGACATTCTCACCGTTGGCGATGACCGTATCCAGCCCGTATTCCTGGCGCAGCCCAGGCAGAAACTCTCGTACTGCCCTCCGCCCAGGCTTGCCTACAATATCACCGATGGCCAGTATTTTCACGGCGCTTGCCTCACTTGGCGAAGTCCACCACCCTGGTCTCCCTAAGCACGGTGACCTTAATCTGCCCGGGGTAGTCCAGGTTCTCCTCTATCTTCTTAACTATATCACGCGCCACGCGCATCGCCGCAAGGTCGTCCACCTCCTCAGGCTTCACCAGGACGCGTATCTCACGGCCGGCCTGTATGGCATAGGATTTATCCACACCTTCAAAGGTATCGGCGATGTCTTCCAGTGCCTTGAGCCTCTTCAGGTAGTTCTCCAGGGACTCGCGCCTAGCGCCCGGCCTGGCGCCGCTTATGGCGTCCGCAGCGGAGACGAGGAAGCCCCACAGCCCCACGCTCTCCGTCTCCAGGTGGTGTTCGGCGACCCCCTGGATCACCTCGGGGGACTTCTCCCACTGCTTGACCAGGTCGGCACCGATGGCGGCGTGGCTACCCTCCACCTCGCGGTCCACCGCTTTGCCGATATCGTGTAGGAAGCCCGCCTTCTTAGCGATGGCGGTATCTGCCCCTACCTCGGCGGCTATCATGCCAGCCAGGAAGGAAACCTCCACACAGTGGTGGAGCACGTTCTGCCCATAGCTGGTGCGGAACTTAAGCCGCCCCATCAGCCTGATTAGTGCGGGGTGCAGGCCGTGTATGCCCACCTCATAGGCCGCCTGCTCGCCAGCGCTATATATAGTGGCGTCAACCTCCTCCTTGGCCTTGTTCACCACCTCCTCTATGCGGGCGGGGTGAATGCGCCCATCCACTATAAGTTTATTCAAGGCCACCCGAGCCACCTCCCTCCGAACGGGGTCGAAGCTGGACAGGGTAACCGCCTCCGGCGTATCGTCAATAACCAGGTCCACGCCGGTGGCCTGCTCCAGTGCCCTGATGTTGCGGCCCTCACGCCCGATGAGACGACCCTTCATCTCATCGTTGGGCAGGGGCACGATAGCTGTGGTTATCTCGGATACCACATCCGAGGCAGATCGCTGTATAGCCTGGGATAGGATATCCTGCGCCTTTTTATTAGCCTCCTCCTTGAGGCCGGTTTCCCACTCCCTAAGGCGCCGCGAGGCCTCCTCGCTCATCTCCACCTCCATGGCATCCAAGAGCTGTTGCTTGGCCTCAGCACTGGAGAGCCCGGAGATAATCTCAAGCTGCTTCAGCTCCCTGTCCCTAGCCTCCCTAAGCTGGGTACGGGTATTCTCTATCTCCTTCTCCTTGCTGCCCAGGGACTGCTCTCGCTGGTTCACGCTTTCAAGCTTATGCTCCAACGTGGCCTCTTTCTGGGATAGGCGGTTCTCACGTTGCTGGAGTTCGGAGCGCCGCTCGCGGTTCTCCTTGTCCACCTCCGTCCTGAACCTGTCAGCCTCCTGCTTGGCATCACGGAGCATGACCTTGGCCTTGACTTCGGCCTCAGAGCTGAGCTTCAGTGCTTTCCTCTCCGCCTGACGCATCTGCCGGTTGATGTGGGCACGGCGGAAGAGATACATCCCCACCGCCCCAGCCCCACCACCGATGAGGAAACTAAAGGCTATTGTAATAACATTAACCGTTGACACATCAAAGTCCACTTTTTCACCTCACTTTCTGACTTAAAGCCCTATACATTCTCCCCCCACACACGTTCCACGACACGGGTTATAACCCCGTAGCCGAACCCACGCCTGGCTAGATAGCCCGCCAGCTTGCGGCGGAACTCCCCGTAGTCATCGCGCGAAAGGTTACGCCCCTTGGCCATAGCAGCCCTGTAGGCGTTTTCTTCGTCATCCATATCCCGTAGCACGCCGTCTATGGTACCCCCATCCACCCCTTTCCGCCTCAACTCCAGCCCTACCAGGCGACGGCTGCGGGGGCTGAAGGACTCCCGGTTATCCTTCCAGAAGCGAGCGAACTCGGCATCATCCACCAGGCTCCGCTCTTTAAGCCGCTTAAGCGCCGCTCTCACGACCTCGTCATCGAAGCGCCGTTTTAGCCTGGTCTCAAGCTCAAACTCGCTACGGGGGCGGTAGTCCAGCAGCCTAAGCGCGGAATCCACGCAGCGCCTGACGCTGTCAAAGCCCAAAAGTCCCTCAATGCGCGCGGCGGTGAGTTCCTGTCCCACGCTCAACCCCTCCTCCAGCACCACGGCGGCGGTGAGTGTAAGGGCATGCCCCTCGTCCAGAAAGACGCGGGCCCGTTTCCCTCTCCCCCGAGCCGCCCTTATTGCGGTTATCTTGCTCAAAACGTCTCCATAAAAAGGCAAGGCCGAAGCCCTTAAAGCCTCAGCCTTTACAAAACGCTATACGCCAGCTATTCGTCGATTATGCTGGAACGAAGTTATTAAAATTATAAATAACGTGTATATCAGTCGGCCGGCACTGCGGCACGATCAGCGTTGACTGAGGCCTTTATGTCTCGTTCAATCTCCTGGGCCATCTCAACATTCTGGCTCAGGTAATCCTTGGCGTTTTCCCTCCCTTGTCCTAAGCGGATGTCACCGTAGGAGAAAAACGAACCCGACTTCTTTATCAGCCCGCTGTCAACACCGAGGTCTACTATATTTCCCTCTCTGCTTATGCCATGGTCGAACATGATGTCGAACTCGGCGGTGCGGAAGGGGGGGGCAACTTTGTTCTTGACCACCTTGGCGCGAACGCGGCTACCGATGATCACGTCCCCCTTCTTTATGGTATCTATACGTCTCAGGTCTATCCTCACCGAGCTGTAAAACTTCAGTGCTCTGCCGCCGGGGGTAACCTCGGGGTTGCCGAAGATAATGCCCACTTTTTCCCTAAGTTGGTTGATGAACACCACCGCCGTCTTTGACTTGCTGATAGCAGCGGTCAGCTTGCGCAGCGCCTGGGACATAAGACGAGCCTGCAGGCCGACATGGGTATCACCCATATCGCCCTCTATCTCTGCCCGTGGCACCAGAGCGGCAACGCTGTCCACCACTACGATATCTATGGCGGTGCTCCTCACCAGGGCCTCCGTTATATCCAAGGCCTCCTCCCCCGCATCGGGCTGGGAGATTAGCAGATCGTTAACATTAACCCCGCACTTGGAGGCATAGGCCGGATCCAGGGCATGCTCCACATCCACGTAGGCTACGGACCCTCCCTGCTTCTGGGCCTCGGCGATAATATGCTGCGCCAGGGTGGTCTTCCCCGATGCCTCAGGGCCGAATATCTCCGTAATGCGCCCTCTGGGGATGCCCTCCACACCCAAAGCCAGGTCCAGGGCGAGCGATCCAGTGGGAATAGCCTCTATAGGCGGTATGGAAGCCACCTCCCCCAACTTCATCACAGAGCCTTTGCCATACCGCTTCTCTATCTGGCTGATAGCTAAGTCGAGCGCCTTCTCCTTTTCGGTAATCGTTCCCATCTTACCCACAATGATAGCATAAAGGGATATGTCAAACAAGCAAATGTAAGGGGGGCGGAGGGGCACGGCGGCAGCAGTTAGTACCGCGGTTTCCAGTCCCGCTCGCTGTAAAAACCAAGGCCGAAGAACCCCGGCCCGACATGCGTCCCCAGCACTGGCCCAAGCTCTACTACTCCCAGCTCGACGCAGTTAAACTTGGCCTCTATCTCCCCCTTAAGTCCCAGTGCGGCCTCCGAGTTATGGCTGTGCACCACCATGGCGTGTATGGGGGAGTCGCCGTCAACCCGATCCCCGATGATTTCCAGCAGGGAGGCTATGGCCTTATGAACCGTCCTGGGCTTGGCCACCACCTTAAGCTCACCGCCCTCGAAGGCGAGCACGGGCTTGATGCGCAGCATTGTTCCCAGCAGGGCCTTGGCCCCACCAATGCGACCGCCCCTCCACAGGTACTCCAGGGTCTCCAGAACGCCCACGGCGTGAAGGGCCTTGTTTAGCCGCTCTATATACTCCTTAAGCTCGCCGAGCGGCATCCCCGCGGCGGCGGCGCGGGCGGCGGGGGGCACCAAAAGACGAAGCGCCAGAGACAGTGAGTCCACCACCTCTATATCAGCCTGAGGAAGCTCCCCTCTAGCCACCCTGGCGGAGCTCACCGCCCCACTTAAGCGGCTGGAGATATGAAGTGACAGCACGGGGCGGCCGCTTGCGGCCATCTCCGAGTATATACGAGTGAACTCTCTTATGGAGGGCTGGGAGGTGGTGGGAACGGTGTGGGAGGACATAATACGGCGGTAGAAGTCATCGTTGGATATATCTATGCCCTCGTCATAGGCATCGACGCCGAAGATGACCTTGAGCGGGATTACGTGAACGCCGTACCTAGCGGCCTCCTCCGCCGAAAGGTAGGCGGTACTGTCGGTGACTATCTGAACCTTGGCCGCCATCAGCCATCTCCTATATCCGCCACCGGCGGGGGCTTAAGCTTATGAGCGCTGGCCTTCATCATGGCCTCAATCTTAGCCTTAACCCCATCATCGGCGCGGCCAGTAAGAATATAACGGTCTATATCATCATAGAAAAGCCCCATCTCAGCCTCGTCGGTCTGCCCAGACCACAGCCCCGCCGAGGGCGGCTTATCTATTATGAACCGAGGCACTCCCAAGACACGGGCCAGATCCTTAACCTGGGACTTTACCAGGTTGCCCAGGGGGAATAGATCCACCCCGCCATCGCCGTATTTAGTGAAGTAGCCCAGATTAAGCTCGTCGCGGTTGCTTCCACCCACCACTAAGTAGCCCAGCTTGGCGGCGAAGTAGTAGAGGGTGGTCATTCTGAGACGCGGCTTGATGTTAGCCAGAACCAGGCCGTTAGGATCTAAATCATCATCGGGGAGTGCCGCCACCAGGCCGTCGTAGGCGGCATCCAGGATAACCTCCTCGGTGGCCAAGGAGAGGCTCCGGGCAAGCTCTAAGGCGTGCTCCTTGTCCTGCGGGCCGCTGTGGCAGGGCATAATCACCCCCAGCATAGAGTCAGGGAAGGCACGCTTGCCCAGCGCCGCCGCCACGGCGGAGTCTATGCCCCCGCTTATACCCACCACCACCCCTGCGCAACCGGCGGAGACAGCTTTGTCCCTTATCCAGTTAGTGAGCCTCTCGGCCAGCATTGACATATCCATCATACATAAACCCCCCTAATCTACACGAAAATTATACCAATTGGGGTTTGTTTTTCAAAGCAGGCCGGGGAAATCAGCCTGCTGCGCTAGGGCAGAGGGCCTTAAGACAGCACTCCGCACATAGGGGGCAGGGGCGGCAGACCTCCTTGGCCAGCCTCACAAGCAGGGCATGATATTCCTGATACAGGGGCACGTCTGTGGGTATGGAGTGCTGTAAAAGGCTTTGATAGTCCGAGTAGCTATCGCCACCGGGGGAGAGGCCGAGACGATCCACTATGCGGCGCGTATAGGCATCTATGACGAAGACGGGCTTATGCGCCCCGTAGAGGATTATGGAGTCAGCGGTCTCCTCCCCGATGCCGTGCACGGCCAAGAGCCGACGGCGGAGCTCGCTGGCATCAAGCGCCCACAACCGAGCCAGGTCATCCCCATACTCGTCGCCCAGCCACCGCGCAAAGGCCTTCAGTTTGGCGGCTTTAGCGTTATAGTACCCCGAAGGGCGGATTAAGGCGGCTAGCTCGTTCTGCGGCATCTGCCTTATGGCACTCGCCGAGAGCGCCCCCGCCTTTTTAAGGCGGTTAAGGGCCTTTTCTACGTTGTCCCAGGCCGCAGACTGCGTGAGTATGGCGCCGACTATCATCTCCAGCGGCCCGTCGGCGGGCCACCATCCCTGGGGGCCGTAGCGGTCAATTAGCCTTTTGTAGACTTCCTGGAAGGTCCGACTGACATCAAAGGCGCGGGCCAACCACCCCGGCATAGTAGCACCATCCACGGAGTCGTAGCCGGGGATATAGGGCTTTATATCTATAACAGGCGAGCCGTCCATGGCATCCAGCCCCTCCACCCGCAGGGTGCTGCCGCGCCGATCCACCAGCCGCACCGTGGTGATTGCTATAGGATTGGGGCGCTTGGGGGAGCGGGTGACGAACAAACCCACCAGCGGAAAGTCCCTCCTGCCCATGGGACGCACCTTCGCAGGCACCTCCCCCGCGGGGATGAGGTGCATCCAGTAGAGAACCACAACATGGGAGAAGCCCTCTATGCCCTCAAGGGAAGGCTCAAGGGACTCGTCCAGGATAAGGTCGCGCACGGTCTTGAACTCGTTGGGCTGGGGGATGGGGGGGGTTACGGTTCTCACCACCCCGATGGGCTTCAACCTCATATCAACTGTGTTCTTCTCCACGAAGGCTCCCGGGGCAATGGTAGCACAGCAAGGGCAGGACTTAAAGCCAATTATAGGGTATAATGTGCCCCAATAGCACCTTTAAAAGGGGCATGTGAACATGGGCTCACAGAAAAGGCTACGCCGGGGGCTTATCATACTGAGCAGCATCGTGGCCGCCGGCACAATCGGCTACATGGCTATAGAGGGCTGGAGCGCTCTAGACGCTGTCTACATGACTGTCATCACCATAAGCACTGTGGGCTACGGCGAGGTCGGCCCACTATCCCACACGGCACAGCTGTTCACCATATTCCTCATCGTGGGTGGGGTCGGTGGGGGGCTGTTCACCCTGACCGCACTTATAGAATACATAGTAGAGGGAAACCTGGGCATCACCCGGAGGAGGCGACAGATGAATGCCAAGATAGCCAAACTGAAGGACCATATTATCCTCTGCGGCTACGGCCGAGTGGGTGAGGAGATATCCCGCGTCTTTAAGGACGAGGGCGTGGAATTCGTGGTTATAGACAGCCGTCACGATAACTTCGCCATGGCGGAGGCGCAGGGCTACCTATGTATGCTGGGTGACGCCACCACCGACAAGGTGCTACTTGAGGCCGGACTGGAACGCTCCAAGGGGCTGGTAGCCGCCGTGGGCGCCGACGTGGACAACACCTATATAACGCTCTCAGCGCGGGGCTTAAGGCCCAACTTGTTCATAGAGGCCAGGGCCAGCAACAAGGAGGCCGCCACCAAGCTAGAGCGCGCCGGCGCCAACCGCGTCGTGCTCCCCTCCAACATCGGAGCCCGCCGCATGGCCATGCTGGCGCTGCGTCCGGCGGTGGCTGACTTTATAGACACCGTCGCCTTCCGCCGCGGCCAAGAGTGGCAGTTGGAGACTCTAACCGCCGACAAGGATTCGCCACTAAAAGGGCACACCATAGCGGAGCTGGGCAAGAAGAGCAAGGCCGTCATACTGGCCATAAATCGCAAGCACGCCAAACCGATAACCAACCCACCCGCAGACACCACCATAGAGGCCGGGGACATGCTGATTATAATGGGCACCCCCTCTCAGCTCACCAGTCTGGAATCTCTCTGCGAAGTAGAGGAGGAAACAGCTTAAATGAACAGCACCAAGGTAGGCATAATAAACGTAACCGGATATGCCGGCGTGGAGCTAGCCCGCATACTCCACCACCACCCCGAGGTGGAGCTAGCCGCTGTCACCGGGCGCAGCGCGGCGGGGCAGGGGCTGGGCGAGGTATTCCCCCACCTGGCCGATATAGACCTGACCATTGAGGCGGAGCTTAAGGACGATGTCTCCATCGCCTTCTCGGCCATGCCACACCAGGCCAGCGCCGAGGCGGTGGCACCCCTCTTAAAGCGCGGGGTAAGGGTGGTGGATATAAGCGCCGACTTCCGCCTGAAAGAGGCGGGGCAGTACCAACAGTGGTACGGCACCCCTCACCCTCTGCCCAATATGCTCGCCGATGCGGTATACGGCCTACCCGAACTACACCGCGCCGAAATCGCCCCCGCCTCCCTGGTGGCCAACCCCGGCTGCTACCCCACAGGAGCCATACTGGCACTGGCGCCGGCGGTTAAGGCGGGGATCATAGGCCCGGATATAATAGTGGACAGCAAATCGGGGCTGTCGGGGGCGGGGAGGAGCCTCAAGCTCACCTCCCACTTCTCCGAGGCCCATGATGATGTCTGCGCCTATGCCCTGGCCGGCCACCGCCACCTGCCGGAGATATCACAGGAGCTAAACGCCCTCTCCAGGCAGCACATGCTTTCCATAAGCTTCGTGCCGCATCTAATCCCCATGACCAGGGGCATACTCACCACCGCCTACGCCCCTCTGGCGCTATCCAAGATACCCGCCGACGGGACGGGTGCCGAGGCGCTTATGAAGATATACCAGGACTTCTACCGCGACGAGCCCTTCGTGCGGGTGTCCGCAACCCCACCCCACACCAAGCACACCTGGGGAAGCAATATGTGCCTGGTACACCCCTGCATAGACCCCAGGACGGGAAGGCTTATAGCAGTTAGCGCCATAGATAACCTGGTAAAGGGAGCGGCGGGACAGGCGGTGCAAAACATGAACCTGATGCTAGGGCTTAAGGAAACCTCAGGGCTGGAGTCGCTGGCGGTATACCCTTAAGCTTCGCTTGAAACATTGCCCCCGCCCGTACCCCTGCTAGGCTTTTAGCCATGATGAAAAAAGCGGAAGATAACATCAGTCCCAGGGGATTCGCCCCGGTCGACTATGTCAAGATCACCATCTTCGGCTTTGCCATGACCGCCCTCTGGAGCAGCCTGCACAGCGTCATCCTGCCCCTCAGGCTGCTGGAGTTCGTGACCGAGGCACAGAAGAATACCTACCTGGGCATTCTCACCGCCACCGGCCTGCTCCTGGCCATAGCAGTCCAGCCCGTAGCGGGAGCCTTCAGCGACCGCTCCCGCTTCAGGTGGGGGCGGCGAAGGCCCTTTATCCTCATCGGCGCCATAGCGACCCTGTCGCTTCTGCCCGGGATAGGCCTGGCCCGCAGTCTGGCCGTCCTTTTCGCCATCTATTACCTGCTTCAGACCAGCGCCAATACGGCGCTGGGGCCGTATCAAGCCTTTATCCCCGACATGGTGCCCGAAGATAAGAAGGGGAGGGCGTCGGGGGTGAAGGGGCTGATGGAGATAGCGGGCGGGGCTACCTTTATCTGGGTGGCAGGCCACTTAATGACCAACTACTCCGCGGGAGAGGGGAGCCGGTGGCTATGGCTGAGCCTGGGCATAGTGGGAATTGTTTTCTTAAGCACCATGATCGGCACGGTAGCAACCGTTAAGGAGACGCCGGGAGCGGGCGGGGCTAGACTGCCCCTACTGTCCATACTGCGCCAGAGTTTCAGGATCGATGTTGAGGCTACCCCCGATTTTAAGCGATTCCTGGTCTCCCGCCTCTTCTTCGTCATCCCCCTGACCACCTTTATGACCTTCGGGCTTTATTTCTTCAAAGACCTGGCCGGGGTCGCCGACCCGGCGGCGGTGATGGGCAACTTTTCCCTGGTGACCGGCGGTTGTATGGCAGGGGCGGTCTATCCTGCCGGACGCCTCTCCGACCGGTGGGGAAGGAGACCGGTAGGCTTCATTTGCGGAGTTATCGGCGCTTCGGGGATCGGGCTGCTCTCCTTCCTCCACAGCTACCACTCCATGCTGTTCGCCGCCGGCCTTCTCGGCATCGGGCTGGGGGGGCTTATGGGCAGCAACTGGGCGCTGGCGGTGGACCTGGTGCCCAGGAAGGAAGCGGCCAGATACCTCGGCCTGACCAATCTGGCTACCGCCGGCGGCTCCATCCTGGCCCGCCTCCAGGGACCGATGATTGACTTCGCCAACTCTTACCACGCCGGCATGGGCTATAATATTATGCTCTGGGTCAGTTTCGGCTGCCTTATTGCCAGCTCCATGCTGTTAAGGGGGATTAAGGAAAGGTAAGGGTGGTATCCATCCCCGATAGCCGGCAAAGGCGATGAAGCTATACGATACCGTCCTCCCCGCCAGGCACGCCAGATAGAACTTCCGCAGGGGAAAGCGGGTAGCCCCCGCCGCTATCCCCACTACGTCGAAGGGGAAAAAGGGCACCAGATTAAAGCTAAAGATAACGATAAACCCCCATCTCTTTAACCATTTCTCCACCCGGGCATATATCTTTCGCCTCCGGGGCGATAAAATCGCCCGTCCGCTATACCCCGCCAGGTAGCTGGTCAGCTCCCCCACCGCCGCCCCACTCCCCCCAGCCAGCCCGATAAGAGCGGGGTGAAACATAGTGCCCAGAAAGAAATATATCCAGAAGCTGGGTATGGGCACGAGCACGGTGGAGTTCCACACCAGGCTCACCAGGAAGATGCCGCCGTAGCCGTAGTGGCTCAGCCTGCCCGCCTCCATGAAGGCGGCGAACTCGCCCCGGTAGTAGAGCACCCCCACCACCACCGATACGGCGATGACGAGGCAAAGGGCGAGAATAGAGAGGACCTTCTTGCGCCCCCCTAGGGAACCGTCCTCTCCGAAAAGCGCCTCCCATCTGAAGATGTTACGCATACAACCTATAAAAATAGTAGCACATCGAGTGGAGGCTGGGTAGGGAGGAGACGCCACGCGCGATTGCCCTTGAATCCCCGCCTCTGCTATACTCTCTTAAGGTTGCCCCCATCGTCTAGAGGCCTAGGACACCGGCCTTTCAAGCCGGCAACACGGATTCGAATTCCGTTGGGGGCGCTTCCCTCCACTCAAGTGGCTTTTCCGCCGGGGTCAATTTACACCCTCGAGGCGGCTTTCCCGTCTCGGGCGCTTAAAAACGCCCCTCAAGCGCTTTGTATGTATCCTCCAGGGCCTGGGGCACTATCTTGCACTCCGATATCACCGGCATGAAGTTGGTATCCCCCTGCCAACGGGGCACTATGTGGGTATGCACGTGCCCCACCAGCCCCGCCCCGGCCACTCGTCCCAGGTTTATACCAATGGTGAAGCCCTGCGGCTCGCAGGCCTCTTTCAGCACGTCCACGCTACGGCTCACCAGGTCAAAGTGCTCCTGGCGCTCGGCGGCGGTCATCTCGTCAAGGCCGCCGATATGACGGTAGGGGGCCACCAGCAGGTGCCCCGGATTATATGGATACCGGTTCATTATAACGAAGTTAAGCTCCTCCCTATGGAGGATATATACCCGGGCGTCGTCCTGACCCTTTGCCTCCTCGCACAGGAAGCAGCCCCCCTCGCCCGCCTTTATCTGGCTTACGTAGTCCATTCGCCACGGTGCCCACATATGCTCCATGTTCACCTCTCCTTAAAACTGTCAAAGCTATTTTAGGCCATGCGGCAGGAATTGTAAAAACCGCACCTATATCTTATAGTAATAGGTCTATGGGAGGAAAGGTTTGAGTTATCCCGAAGACATACTGCGCCGCGCCATAAGGCCGGCCCGCTACACCGGCGGGGAGTGGAACAGCGTAATCAAGGACTGGGGCGGAACCACCCTAAAGGTGGCGCTTTCCTACCCCGACGTATACGAAGTGGCGGCGTCCAATATGGCAATACCTATACTGTACGGCCTCCTCAACCACCACGAGGACGTAGTGGCCGAGAGGGTCTATGCCCCCTGGCTGGACATGCAGGACATGATGCGGGAGGCCGATATACCTCTTGTAAGCCTGGAGTCGGGGCGGCCTATCAAGGACTTTGACGCAGTCGGCTTCTCGCTGGGCTACGAGCTGACATATACCAACATGCTCTCCATTTTAGACCTGGCCCGCATACCCCTGCTGGCGGCCCATAGGGACGATTCCCACCCCGTGATAATAGCCGGCGGCAGCGGGGCACTCAACCCGGAGCCGACGTCCCGCTTCGTGGACATATTCGTCATCGGCGATGGCGAGGCCGTCCTTCCGGAGCTTATTGACCTTCTTAAGGACTGGAAGGCGGGGAGGGGGGGGCGCAAGGAGTTATTTAGGCAGGCGGCGGGGATAGAGGGCATCTACGTCCCCAGCCTGTATGAGGCGGAGTATGGCTCCGACGGCTGCTTCAAGGCCCTTAACCCCACCAGCCCCCAGGCACCGCCGGTTATAAAACGACGGCTGGTATCCCAACTGCCCCCACCACCCATAAGCCCGGTGGTGCCCTTTATAGAGGTAATCCACAACCGCGGCGCGGTGGAGATACAGCGCGGCTGCAGCCGCGGCTGCCGTTTCTGCCAGGCGGGCAACATCTACCGCCCCGTGCGTGAGCGCCCCCAAGAGGAGGTCGCGGCAGCGGTGGGGGAGATAATAGCGAACTGCGGCTACAACGAGGTTTCGCTGGTCTCGCTCAACACAAGCGACTACCCCCATATAGACGAGCTCATAGCCGACCTGTTCGCCCGCTACAAGCAGCACAACCTAAACCTGTCCCTACCCAGCCTGTGCATAGACAGCTTCTCGGTGCGGCTGATGGACTCCCTGCCCCGCGGCAAGAAGACGGGGCTGACCTTCGCCCCAGAGGCGGGCAGCGAGCGACTGCGGCGCGCAATAAACAAGAATATCCCCGATGAGGAGATAATGAACACCATGTCCACCGCCTTCGCCCGCGGCTGGAACAGCATCAAGCTCTATTTTATGCTGGGGCTGCCCACCGAGACCGAGGCCGATGTGGAGGCCATACTGCACCTCGTGGAGCGGATAGAGGCCCTGGGGAAAGAGACTTACAAAAAGAGGCCGCGCTTTAGGATAAGCCTTTCCACTTTCATACCCAAACCACACACCCCCTTCCAGTGGGCGGCGCAACAGCGTGAGGAGGAGCTTTGGCCCAAGTATGAGCTTTTAAAGACGGCCTTTAGGCGCAGGGGGGTTAAGATGTGGTGGAACGACCCCCAGGTGAGCCTGCTGGAGGCCGCCATATCCAGGGGCGACCGCAGAACAGGGGGCGTCATACATCGCGCCTGGGAGGCGGGGGCACGGTTTGACAGCTGGAGTGAGGAGTTCCGCTTTGAGTTATGGCAGGACGCCTTTAAGGCGGAGGGACTGGAGCCAGCGTTCTACGCCCACCGCGAAAGGCCCGAAGACGAACCCCTGCCCTGGGGACATATAGACGTCGGCGTAAGTTCGGATTTTCTAAAGCAGGAATACCGTCGCGCACTGGCGGGAGAGGCCACTCCCGACTGCCGTCAGGGAAGCTGCAACGCCTGCGGCCTGGAGCGTTGGCAGGAGTCCTGTAAGAAGAGCGCTGAAAAGGCTTAATCCAGGCAGGTGATAGCCACCACCTTGTCGCCCTTTTCCACCCTCATCAGGGTAACGCCCTGGGTGCTCCGACCCTGAACGGCGATGCCCTTGCCCTCCTTACCCTTAACCGGCGTGCGAATGACGATACCCTCGGCGGAGATAATCATCAGGTGTTGGGAAGGTGAAACCAGCCTGGCGTTGGCCACCCCACCCGTCTTATCTGTTATCTTGAACGTCTTCACACCGCCTCCGGCGCGGTGCTGACTCGGATAATCCTCCATGGGGGTTATCTTGCCGAAGCCGCCCTCGGTGACCACCAGCATATATGCCCCTGCGCGCACAATGTCCGCCCCCATTATGCCATCACCCTTAGCCAGCCGTATACCCCTCACACCACCGCTGGTGCGAGAGCTGGCCCTAAGCTCGGTCAGAGGGAAGCGTATAGACTGTCCCTCACAGGTGACCAGGATAACGTCGTCCTTATCCGTGCCTATACAAACGCTCACCAGCTCGTCGGCCTTCTCCAGATCCATGGCTATGAGGCCGCTGGAACGCACCTGAGCGAAGCGCTCCATAGCCGTCTTCTTAACCTCGCCCAAACGGGTGGCCATCACCAGGTACTCGCCCTTGCTTTCGCCACCCACCACCACCATAGCGGTCACCTTCTCGTCCTCGTCTATGGGGAACAGGTTCACCACGGCCAGCCCCTTGGTACGCCGCGAAATGTCGGGGGGTATCTCATAGCACTTCACCTTGAACACCCGCCCCCTGTTGGTGAAGAAGAGCAACTCGTCGTGGGTATCGGCCACCGCCAGCAGGCGTATGGCGTCCTTCTCCCTGGTAAGCATGCCGATGACGCCCTTGCCGCCGCGGTGCTGCGGCTCATAGGTGCGGGTGGGGATACGCTTTATGAACCCCCTGACGCTCAAGGTTATCACCACCCTCTGGTGGGGTATCAGATCCTCGTCGCGGAAGTTCACCGGCTCGTCGTCTCGTATCTCGGTGCGGCGCTCGTTGCCGTGCTTGGCCTTTATCTCGGCCAGCTCCTCCTTAATCAGATCCAGAACCCGCCTCGGGTTAGCCAGCAGGTCCTCCAGGGATGCGATTGTCTTAAGGACGGCGGCGTACTCGTCCAATATCTTCTGCCGCTCCAGGTTGGCGAGCCTTCTTAGCTGCATGTCCAGTATGGCCTGAGCCTGCGCCTGAGAGAGCTTAAATCCCTCCATCAGGTTCTTGCGAGCGGCATCAGCTGTCTGGGACTTCTTTATGATGGCTATTATCTCATCTATGTTATCCAGGGCTATCTTGAAGCCCTCCAGTATATGGGCCCGAGCCTTGGCGCCCTTAAGCTCAAACCGAGCACGCTTTGTAACCACCTCGCGGCGGAACTTGATGAAGTACTGCAGCGCCTCCTTGAGGCTGATTACCCTGGGCTGCCCGTCCACCAGCGCCAGCATATTGATGAAGAAGGAGCTTTGCATGGCAGTGTACTTATACAGGCTCATAAGAACCTGATTGGGCTGGGCGTCCCGCTTAAGCTCTATTACGATGCGCATACCCTGGCGGTCGGACTCGTCCCTAAGCTCTCCAATGCCCTTTATCTTCTTGTCCTTGGCCAGGTTGGCTATGCGCTGGATAAGGCCGGCCTTGCTTACCTGGTAGGGTAGCTGGGTGACCAGTATCTGGCGCCGTCCGCCCTCCGGCGGCGTGGTTATGCGGGCCTGAGCTCGGACAACAGCCTTGCCGTGGCCGGTAGCGTAGGCGCTCTTTATCCCCTCCCGCCCTATGATTATGCCGGCGGTGGGGAAGTCGGGCCCGTGGACGAACTCCATAAGGTCGTGTACACCGGCATTGGGGTTATCTATAAGATGCGCTATAGCATCGCAGATCTCGCCCAGGTTGTGGGGGGGTATGTTGGTGGCCATGCCCACCGCGATGCCGGCACTGCCGTTGACCAGCAGGTTGGGCACCCGCGTGGGCAGCACCACCGGCTCCTCCAAGCTGTCGTCGAAGTTGGGGGCGAAGCCCACCGTGTTCTTGTCTATATCGCGCAACATCGCCTCGGCGATATGCGCCAGGCGCACCTCGGTGTAGCGCATGGCGGCGGGGGGGTCGTTGTCCACGCTGCCGAAGTTGCCCTGGCCATCTATCAGCATGCAGCGCATAGAGAAGTCCTGCGCCATACGCACCATGGTATCGTAGACGGAGGCGTCGCCATGGGGGTGATACTTACCCAAAACGTCACCCACCACACGTGCGCTCTTCTTATAGGGACCTGAGCGTGTGATGCCCATGTCATGCATGGAGAAAAGTATGCGCCTCTGCACCGGCTTCAGGCCATCACGCACGTCGGGGAGTGCACGAGAGACTATAACGCTCATAGCGTAGTCCAGATATGAGCCTCTTACCTCGTCCTCTATGTTTACCGGTTTAACATTACCTGAGACCATAGGCCGTTATACCCTCTCATTCCTCTGTTTCTTCTTCCTCTTCGGCGTTGTGGCCCTCCAACTCCAGCTTGGCCGACTCCTCCGGCGACAGTGCCACCCCAGCCCCACCCACTATGGTATAGCCGGGTTCTCCCTCTTCCTCCTCAAACTCCTCTATCTCCCGCCTTGCCCTGTCGGTTATATAAGGACGCGGGCTCTTGAACTCCTTTGCGGGGAACGAGGACCGCCCCCCCTGGGAGGGGTCCTGATGCGTTTCTCTTATAATTATAGTCACCCCCTCATCGGTGGCGGTGACTATGGCAGCGCTGTAGCGGTTGCCCCCATCCATGAGCTTCATAAGCCGCCTCTCGTGGGCCGGCTCCACCCGCCCCAGGCGCTCCTTATGGGCATTCTCCGCCTGAAGCTCCCCCCCGTTCACCTTCACATATACCTTGTCCCCGGCACTCATCTGCGCCAGCACCTTGGGCGAGGCCAGGTCATACAGGCTAACCAGGCCCGCCTTGCCGGTCTCCTCAACGAACTGCTGCGGCTCCACCTTATCGGAGTCGCCGTGGCCACCCACGGCGGCCTCCCCCAGGTGCGAAAGGCGCCCCAGGTTGCGCTTGGCTATCATATTATAGGGGTCTATATCCATGGCGCGGCGATAGGCCTCCTCCGCCCGACCGTACTCCCCCCACTCCATATAGGCGCGCCCCAGACGGTTATAGGCGTTCACGTCGTTGGGGAAAAGCTCTATCAGGCCCTGGTTGGCCGCTATGGCCTCTTCCCAACGCCCCTCCATAGCCAAGGCTATGGCTTGCTTACTGCGCCGCCATCTTTCCCCTACCTGTTCCTCTTCCTGATACGTCATAAGCTCATTCCCCGTGCCCGATATTCAAACGTATTCTACCCCAGCGGGGGAGGGTAAGCAAGTGAAATGGCGTCGCCCAAAGCGAGGGATCGACAAACCCTCGGGAGGCTTTTACGGTTAACCCGGGTTTATGGATAAAGGGTCACGGTAGAGGTGGCAGAAGAGGCCCTGGACCGGGTGCGCCCCGTGCTGCTGCAGGACGAAGTCTACGTCCAACTGGTGGACGTGCGCTGTAATACGGTTGAGGTTAAGTTGATCGACGCCTGGACAGGCTGCCCCTGGTGACCCATGATATTCCGCCTAAAAACGGAGCGGCGGCTTCAGGAGGAACCGCCCCGGAAGGAGGAGCTGGTAACCGTATAAGCGGTCAGGCTCCCTCCTCCAGCACGAAGGCACTATGCAGGGCACGGACAGCGGCCTCCACCTGCTCCTCGGCAATTATACAGGTTATGCGCACCTCCGAGGTGGTGATGAGTTGTATGTTGACTCCCTTCTCCTGCATAACCCTGAACATCTTAGCGGCATATCCCGGCGTGTTCTGCATGCCTGTGCCCACGATGCTGACCTTGCCCAGCTTGGTATCCCCCACACTCTCCCTGGCCTTTATGGAGGCGGCAATGGGCCGGACTATCGCCATCGCCCCCTTAAGGTCGCTCTCGGCCAGGGTGAAGGTAAGGTCGGTAACGCCCTCCATGCTGGCGTTTTGCACTATTGTGTCCACGCTTATGCCGGCTTCGGCCAGGGGCTGGAAGATAGCCGAGGCGATTCCGGGCTGGTCGGGAACGCCCACTACCGTTATCTTGGCCACGTCCATATCATGAACTATGCCACTAACTTTATTGCGTACTTCCATAGAAACCCCTCCGTGAATTAACGTTCCCGGCGTCCGGCTGAAGCTGGAGGCCACCAGTATGGGTATGTTGTAAAGCTCTCCCAGCTCCACGGCACGGGGGTGCATCACCCTGGCGCCGTATGTCGCCAGCTCCAGCATCTCCTCGTAGCCTATCTCGGCCAGGGGGCGGGCCTGGGGGACGAGCCTGGGGTCGGCGGTATAGACCCCCTCCACATCGGTGTATATCTGGCACTCCTCGGCCTTGAGGGCGGCGGCCAGGGCCACCGCGGTGGTATCGGAGCCGCCCCGCCCCAGGGTGGTGACGTCCTCCCCCTCGGAGATGCCCTGGAAGCCCGCCACTATCACCACCTTGCCCTTCTTAAGCTCGTGGAGCACCCGCTTGGCATCCACCTTCTTTATGCGCGCCCGGCTGTGGGCCGTAGTGGTCTGTATGCCCGCCTGGGCACCGCTCAGGGATATAGCTTCGCAGCCCATCTCTTTAAGCGCCATAGCTAAAAGCGTTATGGAGATAAGCTCCCCCGTGGACAGCAGGGCGTCGAACTCCCGTTTGTCAGGGTGCTCGGCCACCTGGCGCGCCAGCGCCACAAGCTCGTCGGTGGTATCCCCCATGGCGGAGACCACCACCACCACCTCGTCGCCACCGTCCCTGGCCTCTACTATGCGCCGCGCCACGTTCTTTATCTTCTCGGCGTCCGCCACCGAAGAGCCGCCATACTTCTGAACTATCAAAGCCACTTTAAACCCTTAAACCGTATTTCTGTATTTCTGTGCCCGCAAGGGCCGTTAACATGAACCGTTCAGCCCTTTATGAGCCTCATCATAATATTATACCCTGGATCCACCGAAAAGCCAGTCCTTTGCCCCTCGGCCTCGGTGAAGGCCGACGCGCCGTCGGGCTTTATGCCCACCCCCCACATAAGGAAGGGCACCGGCTCGGCGCTGTGGGTGCGCGTCTCTATAGGGGTGGGGTGGTCGGGCATGACCAGCAAGCGCAGGTCGCCCCCCCTAAATGCGCGCAGCCGTGCCATGGCATCAGCGTCTATCCTTAAGATTGCCTCCACCTTATCGTCAACGGAGCCGATGTGAGACGCCTCATCGGGGGCCTCTATGTGCACCACCACTAAATCGTATGCCTTAAGGGCCTCAAGCACCCCTTCAGCCTGAGCCGCAAAGTCGTTATCCAGCCCATCGGTCACACCCCCTATATCCAGCACGTCCATGCCCACCATTCCAGCAAGCCCCTTAAGCAAATCAACGCCGGATGTGAGCGCCCCCTTTAGGCCGTATACCTCTTGGAAGGAGGGCATTGCGGGTATAGGCCCGCTGCCCCAGAAGGGCCATATGGTCGTGGCGGCAGGCTCGCCGCGTGCGCGCCGAGCCTCGTTTATGGGGTGCCCCCTCAGCACCTCCTCAGAGCGCTCGGCAAGGCGGCGCAGGAAGCTGCTGCCATCACCTGCGGGCAGGTGTTCGGCCACGGGCTTATCGGGGATATTATGGGGTGGGGTGCATACGGCTGAGAGCGTCTCGGGGTGGTTTTTAAGCTTCAAGATATTGCGGTAGCTCACCCCGGGGTATATGTGCACGTCATCATCGCCGATGGCTTCGTTCAGGGAGGCCACCAGCCCCGCCGCCTGCGCCGAGGGTATATTGCCCGCGCTGTAGCTAAGCATGCGCCCCTCGATGACGGAAACCAGGTTACAGCGGAAAACGGCCTCGTCCCCACCGATGGGTAGGCCCATGCTATTGGCCTCTATGGCCGCCCGACCCCTGTAATACTCCCGGGGGTTGTAGCCCATGACCGACATACAGGCGCAGGCGCTGTCCGGCTCCATGCCCTGGGGCACGGTGCGCGCCATGCCCATCACCCCCTCCCGCGCCAGGGCGTCCAGGTGAGGGGTGGGGGCCAGCTCCAGGGTCGTTTTGCCCCCCCGCTGGGGGAGGGGCAGCCCGGAGGCGCCGTCCATTATAACCACTATGTACTTCATCATTCTTGCAAAACCTATCCGCTGTATTCTCTCTTCGCCTTGTTAAGGCGAAGGGGAAGGCTATTTTTAAGAGAGGCGAACCCTCTCTTCCGCTCTCCCCTTCGGCCGAGCCGCAGGCAGATGTTGCCCTAAACCCGAATTAAGCCTATAATAGTAACGCCGTCGGGGTGTAGCGCAGTCTGGTAGCGCGCAGCGTTCGGGACGCTGAGGCCGGAGGTTCAAGTCCTCTCACCCCGACCATCTTTTACCCCTACAAACGCCCCCTTCGTCCAGGAATGCTTCCTCGTCAAAGGCCGCCGTAACCTCAAGGCTTCAAAAACCCCCGTTAATAAAATCCTTTTTATCCATCACACAAACTACCCCGTTTGCTGCTTCGCCTCTTCCCACAGGGCGTTCTTATCGTCAAACGTCATCTTAGCGAAGTCCAGCCCGCGCTCGCGGCAGAGCCGCTCCATATGCGCAAAGCGACCGCGGAACTTATTATTCGCCCCACGCAGCGCCGACTCCAGGTCTATATTCATCCTGCGGGCGATGTTGGCCAGGGTGAACAGTATATCACCAAACTCGTCCTCGCACTCCTCCTGGCCCTGGGCCTGGGCCAGCTCGGTAACCTCCTCGGCCAGCTTATCTATTACGCCGGCGTCATCGTCCCAGTCAAAGCCCACCCGGGCCACCCGGGCCTGCACCTCCTGGCTGTAGGCCAGCGACGGCATCTTACGGGGCACGTTATCCAGCATGGAGGCCTCTTGATGGCGCTCCCCCTTTTTGATGTGCTCCCAGTTGAGGAGGACATCCTCCGCGCTGTCAATCTCCACCGAGCCGAACACGTGGGGGTGGCGGCGGACGAGCTTGGAGGCTATCCCCTCCACCACATCCTCCAGGTCGAACTCGCCGGCCTCTTCAGCCATGCGGGCGTGGAACACCACCTGCATGAGGAGGTCGCCCAGCTCCTCACGAAGCCTGGCTGTATCCCCGCCGTCTATGGCCTCCAGCACCTCGTAGCACTCCTCCAGGAGGCACTCCCGCACCGAGGCATGGGTCTGCTTCCTATCCCAGGGGCAGCCCTCGGGCGAGCGCAGGCGGGCGATGATATCCACCAACGCCTTGAAATCCCTCAGGTCCTCAGGTATAGCCAACATAATCTCCTTACGAACCGGCCGTGAACCCCTGCCGGTTCAAGCGAATCTCCCTAAATTCAACTCGGCAGGGTGCCGCCGATAATGCCGCTATGTCCACGGATGAAGTCGGCGGCCACAGCCACCCGACCCCCCTCCAGCTGAACCCTGATCAACTCAAGCACCCCCGCACCCGTCCCCACCCCGAAGCCGCCTCCGCCGCAGGCTACCACCTCACCCAGAGCCGCCTCTTCGGTGGGGCGGGGCACCGCTTCTAGAATGCGCAAACGCCTCCCACCCAAGAAGGTGTAACACCCCGGCCAAGGCTGAAAGGCGCGCACCCGGCGCCCTATATCCACCGCCTGAAGCCCCCAATCTATCAGGCCGTCGGCCTTCTTGAGCGGCTCCGTATAGGTGGCCAGGGCATCGTCCTGCGGCCTCGGCTTCAGCGCCCCCTCCGCCCAGGGGGGCAGTCTGTCCAGCAACAGGTCGGCACCCACCCGCGCGAGCTTATCGGTGAGGCTTTTAGTAGTATCTTGGGGCGATACCGATACCTGAGCCTGGGCCAGCACGGGGCCAGTGTCCATGCCCTCGTCCAGGAGCATCAGGCTCACCCCGGCGAATTCGTCCCCGGAAAGCAAGGCCGAGGCCACCGGCGAGGCACCACGGTAGCGGGGGAGGAGCGAGGGGTGAATGTTCAAGCAACCCAGGGGGGTAAGCTCAAGCACCGTAGGGGACAGTATGCTCCCCAGGGCCGCAACCACTATAACCTGAGCCTTAAGTGCCCTGAGCTCCTCAGCGGCTCCATCCGGGCGCCCCGGCGAAAGCACCTTAAGCCCCATGTCCAGAGCCACCTCTTTCACCGGCGTGGGGGCCTCGCGGCGCCCCCTGCCCGCCGGCATATCCGGCCGAGTGACCACGGCGGCGACGTCATAGCCAGCCCCGACCAGGCGCGTAAGCGCTGGAACGGCAAACCCCGGGCTACCCATAAAAACGACCCTCAAAGCCATTCTCCCTTCCCTAAATCTTAACACAAAAGATTTAACAAACAAATTTAACAAACGGATTTGCTCAACGTAGCTAATATGGGGCCTTTCGGCAGAATGGGCGAGACTTAAAGACCTTCCAGATATAGACGACCGAGGAGACAGGCCCCAAATCGGCCTTAAGGGTGTTGCTTAGCCAAAAACGGCGGCTGATATACTAACTGTAAGCCCTTTAAAGAGCGCCTTTCACCTGCTCCCGGTCTGTCTTCAAAAGGCCTTGGTTTAACCGGCTCAGCCTATTTTAGCCCACGTCCTTCTCGGCCCGACCGATAGGGAAGGGACGTAGAAGAGACATGTCTAGTAAGGAACCTGATGGAAGAAACGACGGCACAACATATCTGGGAGGCGGCGCTGGGAGAGCTTCAGGTGCAGGTTAGCCGGGCCAACTACCAAACCTGGCTGGAGGGCACCAAGGGACTAAGCTACCACGACGGCGAGTTCGTCGTCGCCGCGCCCAACAACTTCGTCGCGGAGTACCTGGACCTCAAGCAGCGCTCCCTCATACAGAAGACGCTCATCGGCATCATCGGCAAGAAGATTGCCGTCACCTTTCAGGTGAACGACACCATCGTCCACACACACCAGGAGGCCGTCCCTCCGCAGGAGGCCGCCTGCGGCTTCAACCCCAGGTATACCTTTGAAAGCTTCATAACCGGCGAGAGCAACCGAATGGCCCACGCCGCGGCGCTGGCCGTGGTCGAGGAGCCGGGACAGCACTATAACCCGCTCTTCCTCTATGGTGGGCCGGGGCTGGGCAAGACCCATCTCTTACACGCCATCGGGCACATGTCCCAGGCCAGCCGCCATAAGGCGCTCTACGTCAGCGGTGAGCAGTTCACCAACGAGTTCATTCAGGCCATACAGCTCAAGCGGACGGAGGAGTTCCGCCAAAAGTATCGCCAGGTAGACATGCTTTTAATAGACGATATCCACTTCATCTCCGGCAAGGAGCAGACCCAGGAGTGCTTCTTCCACACCTTCAATGACCTTCATAACCAGGATCACCAGATAGTGGTCTCCTGCGACCGCCCCCCCAAGGACATGCCCCTAATAGAGGAGCGGCTGTGTTCTCGCTTCCACTGGGGGCTGGTGGTGGACATCCAGCCGCCTGATCTGGAGACTCGCCTGGCCATCCTCAACATGAAGGCCGAGGAGGAGGGGCACAAGCTGGACGCGGACGTAGTGCGCTTCATAGCCGATCATATAGAGCGCAACGTCCGCGAGCTGGAGGGAGGGCTTAACCGAGTCGTCGCCTACTGCCATCTCCTAAAGACCCTGGCAACGCCGGATCTGGCCGCCAAGGCGCTTAAGAGCCTCGCCGCCACCCCGGCCCATGGCAGTGCCGCGCCCCCCGCCGCCATATTGGGGGCAGTGGCGCAAGCCTTCGGCATTTCCCCCCCCCAGCTTACGGGACGCAAGCGGGACAAGGAGACGGCGCTAGCACGCCAGGTGGCCATGTACCTCATCAGAGAGGAGACCGGCTGCTCCCTGGCCCAGGCCGGCGCAGGGGTGGGGGGGAGGAAGCCAGCCACAGTGAAGCACGCCTGCGACCACGTCCGCACCGAGATGGAGGCCAGCGCTTACCTATCAAGGCGGGTGGCCGACATACGGGCCGCGCTACACCCCTGACGCGCGCCACGCAGCGTCCCCGGTGCTTGCGCTACCGCAATGTTATCAAACGGTTGTCCTTATCCCAAGACGCTTGCAGCGCTATGTTAATGTCCCCCGTAGTGGTGTCACATATGTTTTAGAGGGTTTTTTAATGCCATTAGGACAGCGCCAAGATGAGGCGGGGGGCGTTATATCACCGTTTTTTGGCAGTCGCACCGTGTTTTGGATAACCCCCGCCGTCGCCAGACTCACCGAGCGCCCCTCTTGGCGGGAAATTCATCATCTGAGGCGAGCAGGCGGGTATGCTATTATTATATAGGGTTATTATACCCCTATACACTTTGCACTTAGGTCATTATCAAATAAGGCTTTCAATATGTTCGATAGAGTTCAGATCGTAGTTAAAGCGGGCAAGGGTGGCAACGGAGCGGTGAGCTTCCGCAGAGAGAAATTCGTCCCTTTGGGTGGTCCGGATGGAGGGGATGGGGGTGGTGGGGGTGACGTGATATTCCAGGCCGACCGCAGCCTAGCTACCCTGAAGCGCTTCAGGAAAGGGATGAGATACCGCGCTGGCAATGGCGAAAGCGGTTCCAGACAGAAGAAGCATGGCAAGAGCGGCCAGGACCTGGTGATATCCGTGCCGGTGGGGACGACGGTCCTCCCCCAGTTCCCGGTGGGTGATGAGAGCGTAATAGTGGACTTGGCAGCCCATGGGGACAGGTCAGTTATTGCCAAGGGTGGTCGGGGGGGTAGGGGCAACACCCGCTTTGTCTCCTCCACAAGCCAGGCGCCCCGCATCGCTGAGGAGGGGGAGGTTGGGGAGGAGATGGCGGTGATACTGGAGCTCAGGCTCATCGCCGATGTGGGTATAATAGGCTATCCCAACGTAGGTAAGTCCTCCCTGCTGGCCGCCGCCTCGGCGGCCAAGCCCAAGATAGCGGGCTATCCCTTCACTACCCTGGAGCCTATACTGGGAGTGGTGGAGTTAGAGGACGAGGCAGACTTCGTCCTGGCTGAGATACCGGGGCTTATACAGGGGGCGCACCTGGGCAAGGGCCTGGGGCATGATTTCCTGCGGCACGTCACCCGCACCAAGCTTCTCCTCCATCTGGTTGATGGATCCGCCGAGGACCCGCTGGAGGACCTGGGCAGGGTTAACACGGAGTTGGGTCTTTATGACTCTGCCCTGGCGGCCAAGCCTCAGGTGGTGGCGGTGAACAAGATGGACCTGCCCGAGGCTGCGGTACGGCGAGACGAGCTTCAGACCGCCTTTGGGTTGGTGGGGCTTGAGCCCCTGTTTATCTCGGCGGCCACCGGCGAGGGCGTGCCCGAGCTTATGGAGGTGGTGATGGGGGGGCTTAAAGCGGTGGAGGTGGGGGGCGAGAGGCGCCTTAAGGCCTCGAGGCGGGTGTTTCACCCCCGCCCCAAGGACGACGCCGTGGCCGTGCACCGCGAGGGCGACATCTACGTAATATCGGCGCCGGCGCTGGAGCGCCTGGTTGCCGGCACGGATATATCCCGCCCTGATGCTATGGGGCAGGTGAGGAGGCAGATGGAGAAGCGAGGGGTGGCGCGTATAGTGGAGCGGGCTGGGGTGAGGCCCGGCGACAGGGTGCGTATGGGAGACGCGGAGTGGGAGTGGTGAGCCTATGAACGTCGGCATCCTCGGCGGCACCTTTGACCCCCCACATCTGGGGCATGTCATCATCGCCGAGAGGGCTATGGCCGAGCTAGGGTTGGAGCGGGTGCTGTTCGTTCCTGCCGGTCGCCCCTGGATGAGGGCCGGCGAGACCATATCCCAGGCATCGCACCGTGTGGCCATGGTGCGCCTGGCCGTCGAGGGTCGGGTCCGCCTGGAGGTGTCCCTCGTCGAGGTTGAGCGCGACGGCCCGTCATACGCCGTGGATACCGCCGCGGAGGTGGCGAGGGGGCTTCAAAATGACAGTGAGTTGTTCTTCATAATGGGCTGGGACTGCCTGGCCGCGCTTCCTCGCTGGCACGAGCCTGAGCGATTATTGAAGCTGTCCCGCCCCGCCGCCGTGCCCCGTGTGGGCTGCACCAAGCCAGATATAGACGCCCTTGATAAAGCCGTGCCGGGGCTTAAACAGCGGGTCGTCCTTCTGGACGGACCCTGGTTGGATATGAGCGCCTCCGTGGTGAGGCGCAGACTTGCCGAGGGCTTTCCCGTGGATCACCTCCTGCCGCGGGGGGTGGAGGAATACATACGGGCCCACGGCCTCTACAAGGAATAGCTACGGAGGACCGATATGGATAGCAGACCGACCCTTGCCGCGAGTATGGACTCGGATGAGGCCCGCCGACTTATCGCACTGGCGCATGAGACGGAGGCATTTATGCGGGGCGAGTTTACCCTGACCTCGGGCAGGAAGAGCGACTACTATTTTGACGCCAAGCGGATAACCCTACACCCTGAGGGTGCCTACCTGGTGGGCAAGTCTGTGGCGACCCTGGCGCAGGGCTTGGGAGTGGATGGCGTGGGGGGGGTGGCGGTGGGTGGCTACCCTATGGCTGCTGCCGCCGCCGCGGTGAGCCATGTGGAGGGCAGCCCGCTTCCCGCCTTCGCGGTGCGGGACACGGCTAAGGGCCACGGTACTAAGAGACAGATAGAGGGCCACTTTACGCAAGGCTCCAGGGTGGCTATCGTGGACGACGTGCTCACCACCGGCGGCTCGGTGATGAAGGCCATAGAGGCCGTGGAGGCGATGGGAGGCCGGGTGACCGGGGTTATAGTGCTGGTGGACCGCGGCGAGGGTGGTGGGGAGGCACTTGCGACACGCGGCTACGCTGTCTTAGCAATAATGCAGATAACGCGCTAAACGGTTGGCTTCTTGGCGAGATAGAGCGTCAAACGTCCAGGTTCTTAACACTGGTGGCATGTGCCTGGATAAAGGCCTTGCGCGGCGGCACCTCCTCGCCCATAAGAACATGGAAGGTGTGGTCCGCGGTGGCAGTGTCCTCTATTTGCACCCCCAGCAGGGTACGGGTGGCGGGGTTCATGGTGGTTTCCCACAGCTGCTCCGGGTTCATCTCGCCCAGGCCCTTGTAACGCTGCACAACGACCTTCTTGGCTCCTTTAAGCTCCGCCAGCACCGTTTCCTTCTCCTGCTCGGTATAGACCCAGTGTTGAGCGCTTGAGGCCTTTACGCGGTAAAGCGGTGGCTGAGCGATGTAAAGGTGGTCGTGGTTTATAAGCTCCATCATGTGGCGGAAGAAGAAGGTCAGTAGCAGAGTGCGGATGTGGGATCCGTCCACGTCGGCGTCCGTCATTATCACCACACGGTTGTATCTTAGTTTTCCTAAGTCAAACTCGTCGTCTATGCCCGTCCCCAGGGCGGTTATCAGGGCGCGTATTTCCTCGTGGGCCAGCATCTTGTCCAGCCGCGCCTTCTCCACGTTCAGTATCTTGCCTCTCAAGGGGAGTATGGCCTGGAAGCGGCGGTTGCGGCCCTGCTTGGCCGAGCCCCCCGCCGAGTCCCCCTCCACCAGGAACAACTCGCGTAGCCTGGGTTCCTTCTCAGAGCAGTCCGCCAGCTTGCCGGGCAGGGTGGCGGTGTCCAGGGAGCTCTTCTTGACGATGAGGTCTCTGGCCTTGCGCGCCGCCTCGCGGGCGCGGGCGGTGGTGAGGCACTTATCGATGATGCGCTTGGCGTCATCGGGGTGCTCTTCCAGGTAGAGCGCCAGCCCTTCTGCCACCACGGACTCCACCACGCTCTTTACCTCTGGGTTGCCCAGCTTGCCCTTGGTCTGGCCCTCAAACTGCGGCTCGTGTATCTTAACACTTACCACGGCGGTCAGCCCCTCTCGGGAGTCGTCGCCGGTCATATTGGGGTCGTCTTCCTTCCGGATCTTGCTCTTGCGGGCGTAGTCGTTTAATACCCGCGTCAGCGCCGAGCGGAAGCCAGTGAGGTGCGTGCCGCCATCTATGGTGTTCACGCAGTTGGCGAAGCTCAAGGTGGTCTCGGTGAAGCCGTCGTTGTACTGGAGAGACACCTCTACCACGGTGGAGTTGACTGCCTTGGTGGTGTACATTGGCACGTGCTGGCGCAGGTCGCGGTTGCGGTTCAGGTGGCGCACGAAGCTGGTTATGCCACCCTCGAAGTAGAAGGTCTTCTCCAAATCTTTGCGCTCGTCGTGGATGGTTATCTGAAGCCCCTTGTTGAGGTAGGCCGCCTCCCTCACGCGCTGGCTCAGGGTGTTGAAGTCATAGTCTATATCGCCGAATATCTCCTCGTCGGCCATGAAGGATAGGGTTGTGCCGGTGCCCGCAGTTTTGCCCACCGCCTTTACCCTCTCCTGTGGTATGCCTTTAAGGTATTCCTGATGGTGCACCTCGTTGCCGCGCCTTACGTCCACCTTGCACCAGGAGCAAAGCGCGTTAACCACCGAAGCCCCCACCCCGTGAAGCCCCCCTGATACCTGGTATATCTTGCCGCCGAACTTGGCCCCGGCGTGGAGGGTGGTCATCACCGTCTCCAGGGCGGATATATTGGTGGTGGGATGGATATCCACCGGTATGCCGCGGCCGTTGTCCGTGACCTCTATGGAGTTGTCCTCCTTGATGGTCACCACGATGTTGTCACAGAAGCCGGCCATGGCCTCGTCAACGCTGTTGTAGACTATCTCCAGGACCAGGTGATGAAGCCCTCTCTGATCGGTGCTGCCGATGTACATGCCGGGGCGGCGGCGCACTGCCTCGCGCCCTCCCAGCACCTGTATGTCCTTGGCGGTATATTCCTTACGGCTCGCTTTCTGAGGCATGGCTATCCTTTACGGTTTGGTTTTAGTGATAAAAAATCGGCCTTCCTTACATGATGGGTGAGGCCGATACGGTAACAGAGATATACACTAACTGGTACCCTTTGCATCTATATTATTATACCACGAAATGGAGGCGGAAGTGAAGCGGGGGAGGCTATTTAAGTTGTTTCGCCAACTCTTCCAAGGGAATGATATTCTGCTCGGAGGTGGCCATATCCCGGAGTGCCGCGCTTGCGGCCTTTAGCTCCTCCTCGCCCAGTATGACGGCGTATTTCACCCCCATCTTCCCCGCCTGCCTTAGCTGGGACTTCAAACTCCGCCCCCCCAGCCCCACCACCGCGCCGGTGCCGCCCTCTCTTAATTCCTGGGCCAGCTTGGCGGCCTTGGCCGCGGCCTCCGCACCCATGGGCGCTATGAACACCTGCGGCGAGGGCAGGTGCGGCACGGAGACCTCCTGCCTCTTGAGGTTCAGTATTATGCGCTCCATGCCGGCGGCGAAGCCGATGCCTGGGGTAGGAGTGCCGCCCAGCTCTTCTATCAGATTGTCGTATCTGCCCCCGCCGCCCAGAGTGCTCTGGCCGCCTTCCTCCTGGGGCTGAACCTCAAACACCGTCCTGGTGTAGTAGTCCAACCCTCGCACCAGGCGGTGGGCTATCTTAAAGGGCAACCCCAGGACATCTAGATGACCTTTAAGGGTTTGGAAGTGCTCGGCGCATTCGGGGCAGAGATTATCCGCGCTCCCGGGGGCGGAATCCGCCGCGTCCTGGCACTGCGGCTGCTTGCAGTCCAATAACCTGAGGGGGTTCTTTTGAAGGCGCTGTTTGCAGTCGAGGCAGACAGCATCGGCGCGGGCCCGGTAGTATTCCGTGAGCGCCTTTATGTAGGCGGGGCGGCATTGCTTGCACCCGATGCTGTTTATCACCAGGTTGAGGTGCTTAAGCCCCAGGGAGGTGAAGAACTGCCATGCCATGCTTATAACCTCGGCGTCCAGGGCGGGGTCGGCCTCTCCGATAGCCTCGCAGCCGAACTGGCGGTGCTGGCGGTAGCGCCCTGCCTGCGGCCTCTCGTAGCGGAAGATGGACGTGGTGTAGTACAGCTTCACCGGTTGGGGCTGGTTTTTTAGGCCGTGTTCCAGATAGGCGCGGCACACCGGAGCTGTGCCCTCCGGGCGCAGGGTGACGCTGTTGCCCCCCTTGTCCTCAAAGGTGTACATCTCCTTCTCCACGATGTCTGTGCCCTCGCCGATGCTGCGTGAGAAGAGTGCCGTGTCTTCAAAGCAGGGGAGGTCTATGCGCTGGTAGCCATAGAGGGCTGAGATGCGGGCCGCCGTGGCCTCAATGTAGCGCCAATATGCCTGCTCCTGGGGCAGGATATCCTGGGTTCCGCGCGGTGCCCGATACAATGTGTCCAGCCTCCGTTTGAGTGTGTTTTGCTAGTTAGAAGAATACAAGATAAGCTATATGTTGTAAAGACACGGCCTCGTTTGCCCCCTCACCATGCTTGAGCTATACTTAGTTACTATTGCGAAGGGGGGGACGGTTGAGCGCAACCTTTGACCGGCTTAAGGAGCGCGCGAGCCAGTATTTGGAGGCGGACAAGCTGGCCCTGGTGGAGCGTGCCTACAACTATGCCTCCCAGGCGCACCAGGGCGAGGTGAGGAAGTCCGGCGAGCCCTTCGTGGAGCATCCCCTTAATGTGGCGCTTACACTGGCCGAGCTTCAGTTCGACGGCGTAGCACTTGCCGCCGCACTGCTCCATGATGTCCCTGAGGACTGCGGCATCCCCGTATCCAAGATAGAGTCCGAGTTCGGCAAGGACGTGGCCAAGCTGGTGGACGGTGTCACCAAGCTGGGCCGTCTGTCCCATTCGGGGCGGAGGGTCAAGGACAGCGATCTTCAGATGGAGAACCTGCGCAAGATGCTGGTAGCCATGGCCGAGGACCTCCGGGTGGTGTTTATAAAGCTGGCCGACCGCCTGCACAACATGCAGACCCTGGAGGCGCTTCCAAAGGAGAGGCAGCTCAACATAGCCCGCGAGACCCTGGAGATATATGCTCCCCTGTCGCACCGCCTGGGGATATGGGGCATCAAGTGGCAGCTGGAGGACCTGGCATTCCGCTACCTGCAGCCGGACCAATACAAGAACGTTGCCAAGCTCATCGCCTCCCGTCGTGCCCAGCGCGAGGAGTTCGTCGCCGCGGTCAAACAGACCCTCAAGGCGGAGTTCAAGAGGCTGGGTCTCAAGGCGGAGGTCTCGGGGCGCCCCAAGCATATATACAGCATATATCACAAGATGGAACGCTACCGAGACCAGGGCAAGGACTTTGATGACATACACGACCTGTTGGCGCTCCGGGTGCTGGTGGAGAGCGTGCCCGACTGCTACGCCGCCGTGGGTGTAATCCACAGCTTGTGGCGGCCCCTCTCGGGGGAGTTTGACGACTACATTGCCAACCCCAAGCCCAACGGGTATCAGTCTATACATACTGCAGTCATGTACGGTGTCACCCCTCTGGAAATTCAGATACGCACCTACCAGATGCACCGCATCGCCGAGTACGGCGTAGCCGCCCACTGGCGCTACAAGGAGGGCGGGAAAGAGGATATTCGCTTTGAAGAGAGGCTGGGGTGGCTCAGGCAGCTTGTAGAGTGGCAGCGCGACCTAAGCGGGCCGGAGGAGTTCTTAGAGTCGGTTAAGACCGATATATTCATAGACCAGGTGTTCGTGTTCACCCCCAGGGGTGAGATAAAGGACCTTCCCAAGGGTGCCACCCCCCTGGACTTCGCCTATCGAATCCACAGCGAGCTGGGGCATCGCTGTATCGGGGCCAAGGTCAACGGCAAGCTGGTACCCCTGGATTACCGTCTTAAAAACGGTGAGGTGGTGGATGTGAAGACGGCCAAGGGGGAGAAGGGTCCCAGCCAGGACTGGCTGCGCCCCGAGTTGGGCTATATCCGCACCTCCCACGCCAGGGAGAAGATACGGCAGTGGTTCAAGAAGCGGGAGCGTAAGGAGAACATAGAGCGGGGTCGGGATCTCCTGGAACGGGATATGCGCCGTGTTGGTATAGATATCGGCGATCGCGAGGATCTGGCCAAGCGGTTCAAGTATGACAGCGCAGACGACTTTCTGGCAGCCATCGGCTACGGCGGCATAACCACCCACCAGATAGCCTCTCGGCTGGCCGACCAGGAGGAGCGTCCCAGCCCCGTCGTTGGGGTGCCATCCAAAAAGCCCCCACCGTCTTCGGTGAAGGTGCTGGGGGTGGGGGATATGGTGACTAACCTGGCTCAGTGCTGCAATCCTGTGCCTGGGGACGACATAGTGGGCTACATCACTCGGGGTCGGGGGGTGACTATTCACCGCAAGGATTGCTATAATGTTGTGAATGAGCGCGAGAAGGACAGGCTTATCCCGGTTGAGTGGGCGCCCTCGGACGGGCTTTACCAGGTCAACATACAGGTGGACTCCTGGAACAGGATGGGCTTGGCTCGCGATCTCACCACCATCGTGTCCGAGGAGAAGATAAACATAGATACCATGAGCTTCGTCCAGCATGACGACCACACCGTAACCGGATACTTCACCCTGCAGATAGGCGGCGTGGGACAGCTTAGCCACCTTTTGGGCAGGCTGGAGCGGGTGCGGGGCGTGACCGGCGTGGCCCGGGTGGGCGATGACGCCGGCAAGAGGACGTAAAAAGAGGATTATTTTAAAGGAGGCAGTGTTGCCAGCTACTAGATCGGCGAAGAGACAAGTGCGCGTTTCAGGGCGCAAGCAGGAGAGGGGCAAGGCTGTACGCAGCGAGTGCAAGACCACCATCACCAGGGCTGAGGAGAGCGTCTTATCCGGCAACATGGAGGAGGCGGAAAAGGCTGTTAAGGAGGCCGTGGTCTCCCTGGATAAGGCCGCTCGCAAGGGCGTGCTTCATGCCAATAACGCCGCCCGGCGCAAGGCGCGTCTGGTGAAAAAGCTCGATAAGGCTAAGTCGGCCCAGAAAGAGGCTTAAACCCCCGCGGTGTTGACAAACACCCCTATGAGGGTGTAGCCTTTAATAGAACACTTGTTCTCTTGACTTACGGGCATCTTGCCAGCGGGGGGTGACATTTGAGGGCGCTATCTACAAGGCAGCAGCAGATAGTGGACTTTATCGGCTGCTTTTGGGATACAGAGGGCCTGCCCCCTACTATCAGGGATATCGTGCGCGGATGCAACTTAAGCTCTACCTCGGTGGCGGATTATAACCTCAACGTTTTGGAGAGGGAGGGCTATATCCGCCGCCGCCGCGAAGTATCGCGGGGCATAGACCTGGCGGGGCGCTCCCCGGCGCGGCGCGCCGTGGTGGAGGTTCCCGTCATCGGCCAGGTGGCCGCCGGCAGCCCCATCCCCGTCCCCACCCCCGACGTCTGGGACACCACCGCCGCCGCCGATACCCTAACCGTAGCCCGCGATTTGACTAGGGGCAGGGAAGAGGTTTATGCTCTAAAGGTGCGGGGCACCTCTATGGTGGACGCACTGGTTAACGATGGCGATATCGTCCTCATGGAGAACGTGCGCCAGGTTGAAAACGGCCAGATGGCGGCAGTATGGCTCAAGGCGGAACGGGAAGCGACGTTGAAGCGGTTCTACGCCGAGGGCGAAAGGGTGCGGCTGCAGCCGGCCAACCGCCAGATGGGGCCGATATATGCGGACTCCGATAACGTGGAGGTCCAGGGTAGGGTTATAGCCGTCCTAAGGCGGCTTTCATAAACGCTAGAGCGGGGTGTAAATGCTGTTAGCTCAGTTTCAAGCGGTGGGTCGCGACCTATTCCAGCAGGGGCTTATATCCTCCCACAGCGGCAACCTGAGTATTCGCATGGGGGACAGGATTATCATTACCCGCCGCAATTGCATGCTGAGCAGCCTGGAGGAGGCGGACCTAATAGAGACCGGGGTGGAGAAGAATGACCGCCACACTCCCCTCGCCTCCAGCGAGCTCTGTGTTCACCGTGCCATCTACAAGGCCACCCCTGCCCAGGCAATAGTCCATGCTCATCCTCCTCATACCGTAGCCCTTTCTCTTGTGGACCGAGAGTTAGTCCCCAGCGATATGGAGGGTATTGATACACTGGGGACGGTGCCCGTGCTGGGCTGGGGCATGGAGGTGAAGCCGGGGGGTCTCCCCGATGTCATCGCCCAGGCGTTTGCTAAGCAGCGCATCGTCATCGTCCGCGGACACGGAACCTTTGCCGTCGGCCAGCTTTTAGAGGGGGCATACAGCTATACCACCACCCTGGAGGAGAGCGCTAGGATTCTTTGCTTGTTGAAGTCCCTTAATGTGGCTCAGGTGAAGACGCAGGAGCCTCGTTAAAAGTAGCCGCTTAAGCCTTATAGATGGGGGTGCACCACCCCTTGTACTTGGGATTTCTCCCTAACATCACGTCGTTATAAAGCTTTTGAAGCTTCTTTGTAACGGTGCCGGCCTTGCCGGAGCCTATGGGGCGGCGATCTATCTCCGTAACGGCGGTGATGTTGGCCGCCGTGCCGGTGAAGAAGCACTCCGGGGCGCTATATAGCTCACTGCGGCAGATGCGCCGCTCCGTCGTCTCTATTCCCAACTCTTTCCGGGCGAGTTCAATAACCGTGTTGCGGGTTATACCCACCAGCATCAGGTCGGCGCGGCCTGGCGTCACCAGCTTGCCGTCCGCCACCAGGAAGATGTTCTCCCCGCTGCCCTCGGAGACGTGGCCCTCCGAGGTGAGCATGACAGCCTCGTCGAAGCCCCCCTCCACCGCCTCGGTCTTGGCCAGGGCATTGTTCACGTAGAGCCCGTTTATCTTGGCCTGGGGCGTGCCCGCAGGGCGCGGCCAGGACGATACGCAGCACCTCACGCCGTCCGTATTCAGGTACGGCCCCCAAGGGAAGGCGAACATCAGGAAGTCGGCCTCCAGGTTATGCAGCCTGACCCCCAGCGCCTCCGAGCTCTTGTAGGCCATGGGGCGTATGTAGGCGTCTTCCTTAAAGCCGCACTTCTTCATTAGCTCCACTGTTATGCGGCAGAGATCGTCCGCGGTGTGGGGCAGGTCTATTTTGAGCACACGACAACCGTAGAGCAGGCGCTCATAGTGCTCCTTGAGGCGGAAGATGTAGAGCTCGTCGCTGTCCCCGTCCCACTTGCCGCGGATGCCCTCGAAGGCGGCGGTGGCATAGTGGAAGGAGTGGGTCATCACTCCTATCTGGGCATCGGCCAGCGGCACGAACTTGTTTTTAAAATAGGCGTAGGGAGGCAATCTGTAAGGATCCTCTCTTTTTGGGGCTAATTATATCCGCTGGGGAGGGAGAAGGCAAGGCTGCCTACTTCTTGCCCAGCTTGGCCCCGCACTTGGAGCAGAAGCTGCTCTGGGGTGGGTTGGGGTGGGAGCACTTGGGGCAGACGATGCCCTTTTCGCCGTCGCCCATGTAGAGCTTTACATGAGGCCAGGGTATCTCTATCCCCTCCTCGTCGAAGCGGCGCTTTACGCGGCGGCGCAGCTCCCCCATCACGTTCCAGTGCTCGCCGGGCTCGGTCTCTCCCATAACCTTTATGTTTATGGCGGAGTCGCCGAAGTCGTCCACACGCATGAGGGCCGGCGTCTTGTCATGGAAGGACGCCTCCCAATCGGGGTCGGCGGCAGCCTCCTCCCACACCTCTCTTATCACCCTCATTACCCTGTCCAGGTCCTCCTTATAAGCCACGCCGATGTTGAGGTGCGCCCGAGACATCACCTTGGTTAAATTGCTGGCGATGTTTATCTGTCCGTTGGGAACTATGTGTAAAACCCCGTCCAGGTCCCTCAGGGTGGTGCGGCGCATGTTGAGCCCCTCCACCCCGCCGGCCAGGTCGTTATTCACCCTGATTACATCGCCGACGTCGTATTGGTCCTCGGCGATGATGAACATGCCTGCGATCAGGTCCTTTATCATGCTCTGTGCCCCAAGGCCCACGGCTATGCCAACGACGCCTGCGCCGGCCAGGAGCGGGGTGATGTTGACTCCAACCTCGGATAGAACCATGAACGAGGCCACGACGGCTATGGTGATGGCTATTATGGCGGTTAGCACAGCGGACAGCGTGCGAGATCGCTTCTCCAGCCGGGCCTTGCTGGTGCGCCTCTTGCCCCGCATCTTAATAATCTTCTCCAGGAAGTGGGGCATGGTGGCCTTGATGATGCGGTAGGCCACATAGGCCGGCACAGAGATTATGAGGATGGGGATGCCATGGTCCAGGAACCACTGCCAGGCTACGGGCCCGCTGGGGAGGAGGTCTATCTGGTAGTAGCTGGTGATGACTGTGGCCAGGGCCGGGCCGAAGACGCCGCTGGCGACGGCGAAGATTATCCAGGAGACCGTCTCCTCCAGGTGCTTATGCCGTTTCTTCCAGTGCCGTGGCATTGTCCCGGTCATCGCCCTGGCGGCGCGGTGACGCAGGGTGTAGGCGCAGATTAGCCCCGCTATTGAGGCGATGAAAATCCACAGCCGGTTATCTGCGAACCATTCCCACATCTATATCCCTCGCCTTGGTTTAGGGGGTTTCGTGTATTATACCACCCTGGTGCAACTAAAATCGCCCCGCGCCGGGCACGGTTTCACTATCAGGCGTCGTATATCTTTACGGCTTTAAGGGGGCAGGCGCGGACGCAGTCGCTGCAGCCCTGGCAGACGGAGGGGTGGAACATGGGGAAATCGCCCCGCTCCTCCTGCTTAATCAACTTGTGGGAGCAAGCCTCCACGGCGCCGCACCACCCCCCTCCGCACCGCTGGGGGTCGCACTTCTCGGGGTCTACCAGGGCGCGTTTTCCTGCCATAGGGTCGCTCTTCCGCGGGGTTTAGGGAAGGTGGGAGTTTATCTCCCGTCGCAGTTTTAGTGCCGCCTCTCGGGCCGCACGGGCGAAGTCGTCGACCTTGGAGGCATACAGCACCCCCCGCGAGGAGTTGAACACGGCGTATCCCCTGCCCCGCCCCACCCCCAGGGTCACGGCCTGCTTCAGGTCGCCGCCCTGGGCGCCGATGCCCGGTATCAGCAGGGTCATATCAGGGTGTGCCTTCCTCACCGCCTTAAGCGCTTCGGGGCAGGTGGCGCCCACCACCAGCCCCACGTTGCCGTCAGTGTTCCGCCGCGCCGCCATATCGGCTACCACCTCCCAGAGCCGCTTGGAGCCGTCACTTACGGCTAGTTCCTGTAAATCCGCGGCACCCCGGTTGGAGGTGCGTGCGAGGACGAAGACGCCCTTGCCTTTATAGGCGGTGAATGGCTCTATGGAGTCCTCCCCCAGGTAGGGGCTAACCGTGGCGGCGTCGAAGCCCAGGCGGTCAAACAGGGCTGCGGCATAGGCGCGGGCGGTGTTGCCGATATCGCCCCGCTTGGCGTCGGCGATGACGGGTATATGTGGGGGTATGTTAGCCAGTGTTTTTTGTAATGCCTCCATGCCGCCGTCCAGCGCTTCGTAGAAGGCCAGGTTTGGCTTGTAGGCGCAGACGAGGTCGCAGGTTACGTCTATGATGGCCGCATTGAACTCGGCCACCCCCACGCCCTGGGGCATCAACTTGGGATCGGGGTCCAGCCCTATGCAGAGCAGGCTCTCGTTCCTCTCGGCGGCGGCGGCCAGTTTGGCGCTGAAGTCCATAAGATATACCCTGGCATTAAGGGTATCAACCGCTAAGCGGGGCGTCAAGTTATCAGGCCTCGGTTTGACATAGACCGCCCGCAGTAATTAGTATTTTGTGGAGATGAACTACGCCGAGGCCCTAAAATACATAGACGGCTACACCGACTACGAGAAGTTGCCCATGCCCCATGACCCTGCCTTCTACGACCTGAGGCGTGTGGAGCTTCTGATGTCTCAGATGGGCGAACCTCACCTGGGCACGGCCACAGTGCATATCACCGGCACCAAGGGCAAGGGCAGCACTGCCGCCATGACGGCCTCTGTGCTCGATGCATGCGGCTACCGCACCGGCCTCTATACCTCCCCCCATCTCCTCACCATAAGGGAGCGCTTCCGCGTGAACGGGAAGATGATATCCGAGGCAGAGTTCGCCGCCATAGTTACCGGCTTGAAGCCCCTGGTAGAGCGCATAAACGCCGATGCCGTGTACGGGGAACTCACCACTTTTGAGATACTGACGGCCATAGCCTTCGCCTTCTTCAAGGAGAAGGGGGTGGATTTTCAGGTGCTGGAGGTAGGCATGGGTGGCACATACGATGCCACTAATATAGTTCCCCATCCAGATGTGTGCGTAATCACGCCGGTGAGTCTAGACCATACCGAGGTGCTGGGCGACACCCTGGGCAAGATAGCCGCCGAGAAGGGCGGCATTATTAAGCAGGGTTGCACCGTCGTCCTCTCCCCACAGGAGGGGGAGGCGGCGGGGGTTATAGAGGGCATCTGCCGCCGTAAGGACGCTGCGCTCATAAGGGTGGGGGACGATATTAAATGGCGCCCCCTGGGCTTTGATGAGGACGGCCAAAGCCTGCAGGTGGAGGGACGGAGGGGGGGCTACAACCTGCGCATACCCCTTTTGGGGGACCACCAGCTTATAAACGCCGCTGCCGCCGTGGCAGTTCTGGAGGTGCTTGGGGAAAAGGGGTTCAATATATCCCCACAGGCCATGGCGGAGGGGCTTTCAACTATGAGGTGGGAGGGACGGTTTCAGGTGCTCGGCAAACGCCCGTTCTTGGTGGTGGACGGCGCTCATAACCCGGACTCCGCTCGCCGTCTGGTGGCCAACCTTAGGCGCTACCTCCGCTTCCGCCGTGCTGTTCTGGTAATCGGCGTGTCCGGGGATAAAGATGTAGACGGCATAGTGGCCGAGTTCGCACCCAATTTCCACAGCGTCATCGTCACCCGCTCCCGGCACCCCCGATCCCTGGAGACGGGCAGACTGAAGGATTCCTTCAGACGGCTGGGGGTGGAGGCGGTGGAGGCGGGCGGCGTCCCAGGGGCGCTTACGCTGGCAGAGGGGATGGCGGGGGAGGACGACCTCATCCTGGCCACCGGCTCACTGTTCGTGGTGGCCGAGGCTATTGAAGCGGCGGGCGAATTTATGTAATATAAGGAGTTAAACCCATGACCATAGTGACTGTCGACCCTGGGGTGTGTGGCTTTCCCGCCGTGATAGAGGTGGAGGCCGTCTCTGCCAGCCGTGCGAAGGTGAGAGTAAAGAGCGACTGCGAAAAGGCGGTAGAGGCAGGCGAGGCCCTTAAGGAGGTGGACTTCTTTGAGCTTTTCAAGCGGGAGGGGGATACCTACTCCGTATATAGGGACACCGTGTTCGCCATGGATCACATCACCTGCCCCATACCGGTGGCCATAATGAAGGGGGTGGAGGCGGAGCTGGGAATGGCCGTACCCAAGGACGTCAGCATGCGGATTGATAAGGGGAGGTCTTGAGTGGCATATGCCCATATACGAATACGAATGCGAGAGCTGTAAGCACTGTTTTGAGAAGAGACAGGGCTTTCATGATGAGCCCGCGGCCCAGTGCCCGCAGTGCCAGGGCCAGGCGCGCCGAGTTATCCGCTCCGTGCCTATAATCTTCAAGGGGAGCGGCTTCTACGTTACCGACCATCGCGGTTCCAGCCCCGTCGCCGATTCCCCGCCCCCGTCTAAGGGCCAGTCGGCAAAGGCAAGGAAGCAGGCGCAGCAGGCGCAGCGGAAGACGGGGAAGTGAGTCGTGAGGGCGCTCTGCCAGCGTGTCACCCATGCCCAGGTGAGCATAGATGGCGAGGTGGTGGGGCGGATAGGGCGGGGGCTGGTGGTGCTGGTGGGCATAGCCTGCGGCGATGACGACGGGGATGTAGAGTACCTGGTAAACAAGGTAATCAACCTGCGTATCTTCGCCGACCCCGAGGGCAAGTTCAACCTTTCCGCGCTGGATGTTAAGGCCGAGCTTCTGTTGGTTAGTCAGTTTACCCTGCTTGCTGATACCAGGAAGGGGCGCCGTCCCAGCTTCGTGGATGCCGCCCCGCCCCCTCAGGCAAAGGCGCTGTTCGAGAGCTTCGTTGCGAAGACGCAGGAGAGCGGCCTCAAGGTGGCCACAGGCCTCTTCCAGGCGTATATGGGGGTGGAGATCCATAACGACGGCCCCGTTACCGTTCTCATAGACTCCAGGGACAGGCGCTAGTTTGAGGGTGTTTGCTGTTGCAAGTACTTGCGGCGGCGGCTCTTTTGGGATAGGATAACCGCTATGGAGCATCATATGGATATGGGGGCCAAGCTCGCCAATAGGGGCTATCGCCTTACACCACAGCGGCTGATGGTAGTCAAGGCGGTGCAGGACGCCGATACCCACATCAGCGCTGAAGAGATATACCTCAAGGTGCGTGCACGGTATCCCCACATGAACATCTCCACCGTCTACCGCACCCTGGAGCTTCTAGCCCGAGAGGGGCTCGTAACCGAGACCGATATGGGCGACGGGCGGGTGCGTATCCACAGCATGGGCAAGGGGCACCACCACCACCTCGTCTGCCAGGGCTGCGGTGAGGTTATAGACATGGAGGAGTCCGTGCTGACCTCGCTTTGGGAGGAGATAGAGCGGCGCTACGGGTTCAAGGTTAACATGAATCACCTGGCTTTCTTCGGCCTATGTCCCAAGTGCCGTAAAGAGTGACGTCATATACTTCATAAGGAGGTGGATATGAAGTGCGAGCGTTGCGGAGCGGAGATGACCCAGGAGGAGTGCTATGCCCATCTCGGCCAGTCGCTCTGCGAGGACTGCTACATGGAGGCCATAGACACCCATAAGCCCTGCGAGCCGTGGGCGGTATATCTGGCCGGCCGCACCAGAGAGGCCAGCGGCGCAAGCGGCGTCGAGGACCTCACCGAGGTGCAGCAGAAGATATACGACATGGTTACCCGTAGGGGCAAAAGCACCGTTGCAGAGCTTAAGGAGGAGCTGGGTCTATCCGAGTCCCAGGCCGACAGCAACCTGGCCACCCTAAGGCACTGTGAGCTGGTGAAGGGGCGGCGAGAAGGCGATGTAGTGTATATCGTGCCCTTCAGTCCCTGAAGCCCTCAGGGCTACTTGAACCTTCGCGCCTTTCAATGCCTGAAGTTTAAGGCAGTTTGAAGCTTTTGGCATCCATCGTAAGGCTAACATCCAGCGCCTTCGCCGAGTGCGTAAGCGCCCCGATGGATATCAGGTTCACACCGGTATCGGCCACGGCGCGGATATTTTCTAAATTTACGCCGCCGGAGGCCTCGATGTTGATGCCCTTGGGCATCACCTCCGCCACGCGGCGCATTTGGTCGGGTGTCATATTGTCCAGCATAACCGTGTCCGCGCCCGCGCGGGCGGCCTCTAGGGCATCCTCAAGCGTAGCTGCCTCCACTTCCACCACCTTCCCCTGCGGTGCGCCACACCTCGCCTGGGCCACTATCTCCTTAATGTCCTTGCCCTGAGCGCGCCCCGCGGCGATGTGGTTATCTTTTATAAGCACGGCATCGCCCAGGTTCAAGCGGTGGTTCTCCCCCCCGCCCATCTTGACGGCGTACTTCTCCAGCAGCCGGAGGCCTGGGGTGGTCTTCCTGGTATCTGTAACCTTGACCCTCTTCCCTTTCGTCTGGGCTACGTAGAGGGCAGTCTGGGTGGCGATGCCGCTCAAGTGGGATAGGAAGTTGAGGGCGGTGCGTTCTGCCTTTAGGATGCTCACCACTCGCCCCGATACGGCGGCCAGCACGGTGCCTTGTTTGACCCTTGCCCCGTCCTCCACCCCGCTTTTCGCCTTGAGCGAGGGGTCCACGATCAGGAATACCCCCAGGGCTATATCCACGCCGGCGGCCACGCCCTCCTCCTTGGCCTTTATTAAGGCCCGGCCCTCCATATCTGGGGGTATCAGCGCCTCGCTGGTGATGTCTCCCTGGCCCAGGTCCTCGGCCAATGCCAGTGCCAGTAGCTTATCGGTGTACTCATCTATTACCTGCATG